>JBKPEC010000144.1:0-6648 GCA_046728195.1 Actinomycetota bacterium | reverse complement strand
GCTGCTGAGCCAGTCGGCGGCGCTCTCAATGAACTCAAGGAGCGCGCCCGGTCGACAAGCTCCTGCTCGACTTGGCCGCTTCGTTCGGCGAGCGTCCGCCCGAGCTCGTCGACGGCGACAGCGGTGAGCGAGTACTTGTGTACGTCCACTCCGATAACGATCATCTGATCGCCTCCTACCGTTGGGGGCGACCGGCGAGCGGACAGACCTCAATCGAGGCCAGAAGGCCACGCTCCTATCAGGTCACGCTCGACGGTCTCGGCGGCGGCGACACAACGCTGGTCAGTCAGCCCTCGGGCGACATCCGGAATGTGAGTCAGCCGCCGCCGCCCGAGTCTGCGACAGCTATCGGACACCGTCACCCAGCGAGAATGACATTGAGTTCGGGAATGTCACCCGAGCGTGAGCCTGGTGCCCGCGGAGTTTGTCTGCATTACCGGCTAGCTGACGCCCAGTGCTTCGTAGGCTGTGAAGAGCTCGTTCCAGCGGGTCTCGACGTTGCCGAGCTCGCGACCGCTGATGTAGTCGGCCAGATGCTCGACGTGAATTTGGATCCCCGCGCCGTAGGCTGGCAGCAGGTTGACGGGCATGCCCCGCTCTTCCCAGACCAGCCTGGTCTGAGCGCCCTTGGCAATCAGCTGGACCTCGATCACAGTCTGCTCCGGCTGGCCGGGCTGAGGATCGGGATCGCGCATCGTCAACAGCAGGCGGTGCGGAGGCTCGCACGCCTCCACCTGGCCGGTGCGCTCTCCTGCGAGGGCGATGCGCACACGGAACTCGCCCCCCTGAGAGAGCTCGCCCTCTACCTCGCCGTACCAGCGAGCGAGTCGATCGGGATCGGTGAGTGCTCCCCAGAGCTGATCGATCCCAGTGTCGAAGCGATCTTCCATCCGCACGACACCCTCGCCATCGACTGAATGGAGACTCCCCAGAACGGATGCGTAGCCGGTCATCTAGATCCTCCTTCATTCGCGCCTTCCCTGCGTCTCGAAGAGGCCAAACATTCAGCCGCTGCGCCCACCGTCAATCCTCAGACGGCAGAGCGGCCACGAACTCATCGGACATCGGGTAGCCGCTCCCATCGATGCGCCAGGAGGCGAAGGGGTCGCATGGGCGAGCGTCCTCTCCCCGGGTCGGTAGTCGGGTATTACCGCCACTCCGTAGTAGCCGCAGCGACAGGGGTTCGATCCCGGTACCGCCCATTACGGAGTAATCGTCCCCGTAAGCGGACCGGGGGAGGGGTTTGGGGAAACCGGGAGGTTTCCCGTCCAGGGCGCCCAGATCGTCGATTTCCTCCACAAGGGGTGATGTGCGCCCGCTCGCGGTCTGAGCACCTTCCAAGGAACAGCGAGCTTAGGAGGCACTCATATGTGGTGGGGAATCGGTGGCGGTTTGTACTTTCTCATCTGGATCTCACTCGTCATAACGCTCGGGGTAACGACATTGAGGAAAGGCCACTGGGTGATGTTCATCCTCGGGATCTTCCTGCCCCTGTTCTGGCTGATCGGGGCGCTGATGCCGCCGAGGCAGAGCGCGCAAATGGCCTAGGCTCGTTCGCTCAGCTGCTGAAGTTCGGCAGGAACTTCCAGTCGCTGACGCCTGGATACTTCTTTTGTACCTGGGGCGCCAGGACCTCCAGGCGTCTCGTCACGCGCGCGATCTGAGGGGAGACCTTCTTCGTGCGACGGAGGTACTCGGCGTTCGTGCGTGCGGTCACGGCGATCCGGTCTGACTGGATCTGACGGGACAGCCACAGCGAAAGCGTTCGCTGTGTCTTTGCGAGCAGGGGGTCGGCCGCCGCCGGAGCGGTGTTCAGCCTGGCGCGGATGAGGGTGAAACGCTCCACTGCCGGCTCGAAGATGCGAACGAGCTCATGGCGAAGCGCCGGTGTCAGGCCCTTGGTTCTGATCTGCTGGGACAGATTTCCGCCAAGCTTGTGCTGACGGTCCATCTCAGCGCTGATCGAGGCGGTCGCCGCCACCAAGGCGCCGACTGCGCGGGCGTTCTTCGCCTCGGCCGGGCTGAGCGATGAGCCGGAGCTGCTGCCGCAACCCGCGCTGACGAGGGCAAGTCCGACGACGAGCGTCAGGCTCGCGACTGCAGTCATGACTCTGGCAGAGACCGGCACGGCCCACAAAGTAGCCAGACCGGTCCGAAGGACCGCCGATTAACCTCTGTGGCGTGGCCCACGACCACGAACATCGCCTGCTGAACGATCGCCGCGCCCTGACGACGGCGCTGATCCTCGTCGCCCTGCTGATGGCCGGAGAGATCGCCGCCGGCCTGGTGGCTCACTCGCTTGCGCTGCTCGCCGACGCCGGGCACATGCTCACGGACGCGGCTGCGCTGGGGTTCGCGCTGGTCGCCTCGGCGATGGCGGCCCGACCCGCAATCGGCCGCTGGACATTCGGCTATTCGCGGCTGGAGATCCTCGCCGCGCAGGCGAACGGGATCACGCTCGGTTTGATCGCGCTCTGGATCGTGTGGTCGGCCGTGCATCGGCTGATCGACCCGCACGACGTTCGCGGTGGTCTCGTCCTGGTCGTCGCGACGGCCGGCGCCCTCGTCAGCCTGCTGGCGAGTCTCGTACTGGCGCGCGCGAGCCGAGAGAGCCTGAACGTCCGCAGCGCCTTTCTGCACGTGGCGACGGACGTGGCGGCTTTCGCGGCTTCTGCGATCGCCGGCGGCCTGATCCTGGCGACCGGGTGGGACCGCTTCGACCCGATCGCAAGTCTTCTGGTCGCGGCATTGATGCTCTGGTCGAGCGCGCAGCTCCTGCGGGAGTCGACGCTCATCTTTCTCGAGCGCGCGCCCAGCGACGTCGATCCCGAGGCGATCGGACGAGCGCTGGTCGCCGAGGAAGGCGTCGTGGAGGTGCATGACCTCCACGTCTGGACCGTAACCAGCGGCTTTCCGGCGCTCTCGGCGCACGTCCTGGTCGAGCCGGGTGCCGATTGCCACGCGGCCCGGCGACGGCTCGAGCACACCCTGGCCGAGCGCTTCGGGCTCACGCACACGACGCTCCAGGTCGAGCACGCCGAGCGAGCCGCGACTCCGGTCGAGCTCGGCGAGGCGGTCGCTCGGCGTGGCCCGCTCCGACCTCACTAACAACTACAGTCCTCCGGTGCCCAGCCTGGAGGGAAGGACCGCCGTTGTGACCGGCGCCTCGAGCGGCATCGGCGCCGCAACCGCGCTCGCGCTTGCGCGTGAAGGCGCGCGGGTCGTCGGTGGAGCGCGACGTGCGAACCGCATCCAGCCGCCGGTGACGGCGCACGAGCTCGACGTCACCGACCCCGGAAGCTGTGAGCGCTTCGTCGAGGCAGCCGTCGACGAGCTCGGCGCGATCGACATCCTCGTCAACGCCGCCGGCCTCGCGCTCGGCAGGGATTCTTTCGACGACAGCACCGAAGCCGACGAACGCATCGTCCTCGAGACGAACGTCAACGGGCTGATCCGGATGACGCGCCTGTGCCTGCCCCACCTGCGCGACGGCGGGCACATCGTCAATCTCGGCTCGATCGCGGGCCGTCAAGCCTACGAGCGCGGCTCGCTCTACGTGACCTCGAAGTTTGCGGTGCGGGGCTTCACCTACGCGTTGCGCGAGGACCTGCTCGGTCGACCGATCCACATCACAACGGTCGACCCGGGGCTCGTCGAGACCGAGTTCTCACGCGTCCGCTTCCGCGGGGACGAGGAGGCTGCCGAGAAGGTCTACCAGGGCGTCGAGGCGATGAAGCCCGACGACATCGCGGAGTGCGTCCTCTTCGCAATCACGCGGCCACCACACGTCAACGTAGACGAGCTCGTCGTCAAGGCACTTGCACAGTCCTCCGGAGGCCGGATACTGCGAACCGAGAGCTGATGGCAGGCCAGCTGCGAATCCTCGAGGGCGCCACCTTCTGCATCTGCGACGAGCTCGGTGACCTTCAGGGTGAAGGTGAAGGGCTGTTCTCGGAGGACACGCGCTTTCTCTCGCGCTTTCGTCTGACGATCAACGGCAAGCGGCCGCTCCTGCTGTCCTCGGACAAGATCGAGTACTTTTCCGCTGCATTCTTCATGCGGAATCCGGTCGCCGGAGGGCTCGATTACAACGCTCTGTACATTCGACGCGAGCGTTTCGTCGGCGACGGCATGCAGGACTCGTTCGCCGTTCAGAACCAGAGCATGGAACGGGTGGAGTTCGACTTCGAGCTCGAGGTCGCGAGCGACTTCGCCGACATCTTCGCCGTCAAGGACTACGACTTTGCGCTCGGCGATCCGCTCCGCGCGAAGCCGTTGCCGGACCCGCGTCCGAACGAATACGACCGGGAGCGGAATCAGTTCCTGATTTCGGACGACGGCGACCTGCCGTTGAAGACCCAGGTGATCTTCTCCGAGCGCGGGAACGTCAACGGACGGACGGTCAAGTTCCACCTCGGGCTCGAGCCGCGCGAGCGGTGGGACCTCGGGGTCGAGGTGATCCCGCTTCCCGACGGCGAGTTGGTCGCGCCGCGGTTCGCCGAGCGGCGCTTCGGCGAGGAGGTCGGCCGGGTTCGCGATTCGCTGGCCGCCTGGCAGTTGCGCGTCCCGCAGCTGCGAACGTCGTGGGATGCGCTGTCGCGTTCCTTCGGCCAGTGCGTCTCCGATCTCGCCTCCTTGCGGATGCAATCCGATCACTCCGGGATCGGCAGGCTGCCCGGCGCCGGCGTCCCGTGGTTCATGACCGTGTTCGGCCGCGACACGATCATCACGTGCCTGCAGACTCTCATTTTCGGGCCGGAGCTAGCGCGAACCGCGCTTGAGGTGCTCGCCGACCTCCAGGCCAAGGAGGATGACGCGTCGATCGACGCCGAGCCGGGGAAGATCGTGCACGAGGTCCGTCACGGAAAGGCGGCGCGGACGTGGCACGAGCGCTACTACGGAACGGTCGACGCGACGCCGCTCTACCTGATCCTTCTCTCCGAGGTGTGGCGCTGGACAGACGATGCGGCGCTCGTGCGGGATCTCAAAGGACCGGCGATGGCCGCACTCGAGTGGATCGACAAGTACGGAGACCGCGACGGCGACGGCTTCGTCGAATACGAGCGACGCACGGAGCATGGGCTGGAGAACCAGTCCTGGAAGGATTCCTGGGACTCGCAACGCTTTCACGACGGCTCAATCGCGAAGCCGCCGATCGCCCCGTGCGAAGTGCAGGGCTACGTCTACGACGCCAAGCGGCGCGTCGCGGAGCTGGCGCGGGACGTCTGGCGTGATCGCGCGCTGGCCGCCCGACTCGAGGCCGAGGCCGAGGAGCTGCGCGGGCGTTTCGACGAGGCCTTCTGGGTGGAGGAGCGCGGCGGGTTCTATGCGCTCGCGCTCGACCGTGACAAACGCAAGGTCGACTCGCTCAGCTCCAACATCGGACACCTCCTCTGGAGCGGCATCGTCCCGGCGAGCCGCGCGGACGCGATCGTGGACCAGCTCATGGGCGACGAGCTCTGGTCGGGCTGGGGTGTGCGGACGATGTCGACCGGGGACGCCGCCTTCAACGCGCTCTCGTACCACAACGGAACGGTCTGGCCCCATGACAATTCGCTCATTGCCGCCGGCCTCGCACGCTACGAGCGCTGGCCCGAGGCGCAGCGGATCGTGCAGCGAATGCTGACGGCCGCTCAGCACTTCAGCTATCAGCTCCCGGAGGTGTTCGCGGGCATCCGCCGCTCGGAGACCCCGTTTCCGATCGCATACCCGACCGCGGCTCGCCCGCAGGCGTGGGCCGCGGGGACACCGGTTCTGCTCTTGCAGGTCCTGCTCGGGCTGCGGCCGCACCGATTGCGCCACGCGCTCGAGACCGTGGCTCCCGACGAGCTGCCTTCCTGGGCGGGCTCGATCCGTCTGGCCGGCGTGCGCGCGTTCGACCGCCTCTGGGACGCCCGCCTCGAAGGCGGACACGTCCGCGTCGAGGAAGCCTAGTGGCTCGTCGCGACCCTGAGGCTCGGTGATGAGACGGGCCGAGCCACTGAGGATCGCGATCCTCGCACCGCCGTGGTTCGCGGTCCCGCCCACCGGTTACGGCGGCATCGAGTGGGTGGTGGCGCTGCTCGCCGACGGTCTTGTCGACGCGGGCCACCAGGTCACGCTGTTCGCCTCCGGGGACTCCCACACCAAGGCGGAGCTGGCGGCGGTCTATCAAGAAGCGCCGAGCCGCCAGATCGGCAGGACATTCCCGGAGCTTCATCACGCGCTGTCGTGTTATGCGCGCGCCGGGGAGTTCGACGTCGTCAACGACCACAGCGGCATGCTCGGCGCCACGCTAGGAGCGACGACCGCGACTCCGGTCGTCCACACCGTCCACGGTCCGCTCGAAGGCGAGCCGGGCGAAATCTACGAGCTGATGGACCGAGTCTCGCCGCAGGTCGGGCTTATCTCGATCTCGATGAACCAGCGCAAGCCCAAACCGCATCTGAACTGGATCGCCAACTGCCCCAACGCGCTCGACTTCTCCGTGTACCCCGTCAAGCCGCACCGCGGCGACTACCTGCTCTTTCTCGGCCGGTTGAGCCCGGACAAGGGCGCGCATCGCGCCATCGCCGTCGCAATGGCCACGGACATGCCGCTGAAGATCGCGGGCAAGCTGCAAGAGCCGAAGGAGCGGGAGTACTTCCACGAGCTCGTGGAGCCGCATCT
>JBKPEC010000143.1:0-5400 GCA_046728195.1 Actinomycetota bacterium | reverse complement strand
GACCTGTTGCGCCGACATCAGGCTGCGCTGGTGATCGGCGATCGCCCCGAGGTCAAGGAGTTTCAGACCGATGAGCTCACCACCGACTGGACCTACGTCCGCTTCCACTACGGCTCGCGCGGGCGGGGTGGGAACTACAGCAAGCGCGAGCTGGAGGAGTGGGCTCGCCGCTTCGAAGACTGGTCTCGCGAAGTCGAGATCTTCGCCTACTTCAACAATGACTGGGAACTGTTTGCCGTCCGGAATGCCTTGTGGCTGAAGAAGCGTCTTTCGTGATCAGGTGTCGGTGATGCCTGTGGATCTACGTGCCTGAAATCAAGCTGACCTCACCGGACCGCGTCCTCTATCCCGACGACGGCATCACGAAGGGCGAGCTCTTCGACTACTACGACCAGGTCGGCCCGACGATCGTTCCGCACCTGAAGGATCGTCCCTTCACCATGAAGCGCTACCCGCACGGGATCACGGGCGAGATCTTCTTTCAGAAGCAGGCGCCGAAAGGTATGCCGGCGTGGATCCCAACACGCCAGTTTCGGACGTGGCCACGCGTGGGCGGCTCGCGGTTGGTCGACTTTCCGCTCGTGAACTCCCCTGATGCCGTGCTGTACATGGTGCAGATGAACTGCGTCGACATGAACGCCTGGTACTCGCGCGTGGACAAGCCGGACCGGCCGGACTTCGTCCTCTTCGACCTCGATCCACCCGAGGACGGATTCGAGCTCGCGATCGAGGTGGCGCATTTGATCCGCGAGCTGCTCGACGAGCTCGATCTGCCCGGGTACGTGAAGACGAGCGGCGCCGACGGCATCCACGTGGTCGCGCCGATCACCCGGCGCTCGACGTTCAAGCAGACGTACGACTTCGCAGAGAAGGCGTCGCGCCTGCTCGAGCAGCGCCACCCCGGCAAGGTCACTACCGAGTGGCTGAAGAAGAAGCGCGAGGGCGTGCTCGTCGACCATCGTCAGAACGGTCACGGCAAGACAATCGCTTCCGTCTACTCCGTGCGCCCGAAGCCCGGCGCGCCTGTCTCGACACCTCTGCGCTGGGAGGAGCTGACACCGGACGTGCGACCCAGGGATTTCGGCATGCAGGAGGCGCTTCGGCGAATCGAGGAGCACGGCGACCTGTTCGCGCCGGTGCTCGAGGATCCGCGGCCCCTCTCTCCAGCCGCGAAAGCGCTCGCGGCACTCTACGATTGACGTGTGCTCGAGCTGCTCGTCGCGCTGACGCTGCCGTTCAGGGCCACACTCCACGCGCCGACGCACACACCGCGCGTGAACACGCCATGGCCGATCTCGATTCGCGTCACCGACAAGGCCGGTCATCCGATCCGCGCGCGACTGACGATGCGCTTTCTGTTCGGCGGCGTGCCCGTCGGGAAGGTCGACAACGGCCGCGTCTACACGTTCGTCGGCACCTGGCGTGAGAAGAGAGGCCAGGAGATCACGTTTCCGGCGGCCGGACGCGGGCAGCGCCTGACCTTCCAGGCGCTGGTCACAGCCCGCGGACGGACGGCGAAGCTGAACTACTGGGTGCGGCCGCGTTGAGCGGCGGCGCGGCCGTCGTCGTCGATCACGTCAGCAAGAGCTTCGAGGACGGACGGATTCGAGCGCTCGTCGATGCGTCTCTTCGTCTCGAGCCTGGCGAGCTGGTCTCGCTCAGGGGCCCGTCGGGCAGTGGGAAGAGCACACTGCTGAATCTGATCGGCGCACTCGACCGGCCGGACTCCGGCTCGATCACGGTCGACGGGATGACACTCGACGGGGAGGATGCAAGCGAGTACCGCGCCGGCACCGTCGGATTCGTCTTTCAGTTCCACAACCTGATCCCCACGCTGACCTCGCTGGAGAACCTGCAAGTTCCCATGCTCGGGCGCGGTACGCCGCGCGCAATCCGGCGTGAGCGTGCGCTGGCCCTTTTGGGGGAGGTTGGTCTCGAGCAGCGGGCCGGTTCGTTCCCGGGGACGCTGTCAGGAGGAGAGCGTCAGCGCGTTGCGCTCGCGCGGGCGCTGGCCAACGAGCCCCCGCTGCTGCTCGCTGACGAGCCGACCGGTGCCCTCGACTCTGAAACCGGGGCGCAGGTGCTGGAGCTGATCGAGCGACTGCGTGCGGAGCGAGGCATGACGGTTTTGATCGTGACGAACGACGACGAGGTGGCGGCGCGGGCACAGCGCGTGTTGCATCTCCTCGACGGGACTATCGTCACTCCCGACGAAGGGCCGCGATCGGTGTAAGTCGGACCGCCCGCCACGTCGGATACGCAGCGCCGATCAATGCTACTCCGAGTGCGAACGCCAGCCCCCAGGCGAAGACACCGGCCGTGAAGTCCGGCTGCACGAGACCCGAGGTGCTCGTGTGATCGCTGAACACTTGCGCGGCCAGGACACCAAGCGCGAGACCGACGCCGAGTGCGAGCAGGCAGATGGCGATCGCCTCGCTCACGATCAGGACGGCGATGCGCCACGTTCGCCAGCCGACCGCCCGGAGGATCCCGATCTCGCGGATGCGCTCGAACACCGACATCGCCATCGTGTTCGTGACTCCGATCCCGCCGACGATCAGCGCGAGCAGGGAGATGATCCAGCCCGTATCGACGATCAGCCGGCTCGATGTGTCGACCTTGATCGCCTGGCTCGGCTCATAGACGGCGACCGTGCCCGGGAAGCGTCGCTCGACGCGCTTGGCAACTGTGCTCGCCCGTAATCCGGGCTCGACGGAGACGGCGATGGTCGTGATCTCACCCGGGCGATGAGCGAGTCGCTCGACGGTGCTGAGTGGCAGAACCGTGCCCGAGTCCTCGAAGTGGTCGCCGCTGTGGTAGACGCCGGCTACCCGAAAGGGTCGTCCACCGACTCGGACGTGCGTGCGCTTCAGCTCATCACCTGCGAGTGCCTCTCCGGCACGCGGTCGGCGCCCCTTGATCAGCACGAGCCGTCGCCAGACAAACTCGTCCGGCTCCAGGCCGAAGGCGAAAAAGCCGTCTGCGGCGAGCAGCTTCAGCTTCGCTACCTTCGCCACTCCTGGAACGGCTGCGACGCGCGCCGCCAGGCTCTCCGGCAGCAGCGACCGGCTGAAGTCGGTCACGTCGGCCTGGAAGAGGCCGAAGTCGGCGCGGCCGACGTGGATGAGCTCGTCGGCGGTCTTCTTCACGCCGGTCGTCAGCGACAGCAGGGCGACGATCAGGGCGACGCCCAGTGCGACGCCCGCCGCCGTGAGGGCGGTGCGCGCCGGGCGCCGCAGCAGGTTTCTCCAGACCAGTGCGACCCAGGTCACGAATTCGCATATTGCTACGCTCAGCTCGGGGAATGGAGCCGAACCGCGACCAGATTCTGCGGGCGCTCGAGCGCGTGATCGACCCTGAGCTCCGCCGGCCGGTCACCGAGCTCGACATGGTCCGAGGCATCGAGATCGAGGGTGGCGACGTGCGGGTGACGATCGCGCTGACGGTGGCCGGCTGTCCCTTGCGCGACTCGTTCCAGCAGCAGGTGGTCGACGTCTTGCGCGATGTGCCCGGCGTCGAGCGCGTTGCTCTCGGCTTCGACGTGATGACGGCCGAGGAGCGCCAGGCGCTCACCGCCAAATTGCGTGGCGGGCTGCACGAACGCTCGAAGGGACTTTCCCTCGACGCGTCGACGCGCGTCGTCGCCGTCTGCAGCGGGAAGGGCGGAGTCGGCAAGTCCACGCTCACGGCGAATCTTGCGGTGGCGCTGGCGCAGGGCGGCAAACAGGTCGGCGTACTCGACGCCGACGTCTACGGCCATTCCATTCCGCACGTGCTCGGCATCCACCAGAAGCCGGTGCTCGTCGACAAGATGATCGTCCCACCCGTCAAACATGACCTGAAGCTGATGTCGATCGGGTTCTTCCTCGACGACAACCAGCCGGTGATGTGGCGCGGCCCGATGCTGCACCGCGCGCTCGAGCAGTTCCTATCCGACGTGCACTGGGGCGAGCTCGACGTGCTCGTCGTGGACATGCCTCCGGGGACCGGTGACGTCGCGATCTCGCTCGGCCAGCTCCTGCCGCGCGCCGAGACGATCGTGGTCACGACGCCGCAGCCGGCGGCGCAGGAGGTCGCCTCGCGTGCAGGCGTGATGGCGCAGAAGACGGGGATGCGTCTCGTTGGCGTTGTCGAGAACATGACCGGAGATGTGTTCGGCTCGGGCGGTGGACAGCGGCTCGCCGACGAGTTGCGCATTCCTTTGCTCGGCGCGGTTCCGCTTGACCCGCTGCTGCGTGAATGCGGCGATGCCGGCGAGCCGCTCGTGTCGGCCGCGCCGGACTCCGACAGCGCGGCGGAATTGCGACGGATCGCCGAGTCGTTGCTCGCTGCCGAGCGTGGGTCGATCGTCAAGCCGCTGACGATGGTCGCGCCCTAGGTCCGCCCACACGTGCAGCTGTTGGCGCGCCTGACCGCCCTCGGCTTCTCTGCCGCCGACGCGCAGACGCTCGCAGACCACTTCGAGGATGCCGAACGTCGCGGCAAGCGCGGCCACGGATTCGCCCGTGTGGACTGGCTCGAGACCCTGACCGACATCGATACCGGGGCGCAGCCGGAGTGCGTCGTCGCGGAAGCATGTTACGAGCGCTGGGAGGGACGTGGCGCACTCGGCTATCTGACCTTGGCGGCAATTTGCACGGGGCAGCTGGAGGATCCGCCGGAGGCCGCGCGTCTGATCGTCGCGCACGATTGCTTTCCGACGGGCATGCTCGGCTACTGGGCGCGCAAGCTCGCGACCGGGGGACTGCTCGCCGTCGTGACCGCAACCTCGCCGCCGCGGCTCGGCCATCCGGACGGCGGCCCGAAGCTGACAGGCACGAACCCGCTTGCGATCGGCATTCCGAGCTCGGACGGGAAGCCGATCGTCAGCGACGTGTCGATGGGACGCGTGACGTACGGCGACGTCATTGCGGGCGCTGCCTCCGAGGACGCGCTCGTGCCGTTCGGAGGCGAGCAGGCGCACAAGGCGTTCGCGCTCGCAGTGGGCCTGCAGCTGCTCGTGGACTCGCTTGTCGGAGACGGCTACGGCGCAGTTCTGCTCGTGGCGCAGCCGGCCGCCGATCCTGTCCCCGCCCTGCGCCGGCGCGCCGCGGGCGTTCGTCTTCCAGGTGACGCATGATGCCGGCGCTGCCCCCCGCCGTCGTCGCCGGCGAGCTCGTCCGGCTGCAGACCCGGCAGCACGTCGTCGCGCTCACGTTCGACGGTGGTGGCAACGCGGACGGCGCGAAGGGAGTACTCGCGACGTTGCGCAGGCGGCACGTTCCGGCGACGTTCTTCCTCACCGGCCACTTCGTTCGCTCGTACCCGTTGCTGGCGCGCGTGATCGGACGGCGTTATCTGGTGGGGAATCACACCGTCAACCACCTGGATCTCCGGCGGCTCTCGACTGCGGCTGCGGCG
>JBKPEC010000142.1:0-6783 GCA_046728195.1 Actinomycetota bacterium | reverse complement strand
TCAGATACGCGCCCATCTCGAGGTTCTCCAGCACGCTCATCGGCCCGAACAGGCGACGGTTCTCCGGGACGATGGCCATTCCCCGCTGGATGCGGTAGCTCGTCGAACGGTCGGTGATCTCCTCCCCGCGGAACTCGACCGACCCACTGCGAGGCCGGACCAGGCCGAGAATCGTCTTCAGCGTCGTCGACTTGCCGGAGGCGTTGCCGCCGAGCAACGAGACGAGCTCGCCCTCGCCGACGTACAGTTCGACATTCTCGAGGATGTGGATCTGCCCGTAGTAGGTATCGATGTTTCGGAGCCGCAGGAGCTCAGGGACGCCGTTCGTGCTCATTTCGTCTCGGCCCTGCGCAGGCCGAGGTAGGCCTCCACGACTCGCGGGTCGGTAGCGACGGCGTCAAAGGACCCTTCAGCGATCTTGACACCGTGGTCGAGGGCAACCACGCGGTCGGAGATGCCTTCGACGACGTGCATGTCGTGCTCGATGACGAGGATCGTGTAGCCGCCCTCTTCTCGGAGCTTTCCGATCAGCTCCGTGATCTCGTGCGTCTCGTGCGGATTCATTCCGGCCGCCGGCTCGTCGAGCAGCAGGATCCGCGGTTGCGTCGCCATCGCGCGCGCGATCTCCAGCCGGCGCCGGTTGGCGTACGAGAGTCTGTAGGCGTACTGGTCCCAGCGATAGCCCATGAGCCGGTCGCCGAAGAACGCAAGCTTCTCTTCCGCGAGCTTCTGGATCTTCTTCTCCTCCCGCCTAGCCGCCGGCGTGCGGACCATCGACCGCAGCACGCCCACCTTCGTGTGCCCGTACTCCGCGGCCATCACGTTTTCCTTGACGGTCATGTTCAGGAAGAGTCGCAGCGTCTGGAAGGTGCGTGCGATCCCGAGACCCGTGATCGTGTGTGGCGCGAGGCCCACGAGATTCCTTCCGTCGAGGTGAATCTCGCCCTCGTCGGGCTCGTAGATCCCCGTGATGAGGTTGAACAGCGTCGTCTTGCCGGCGCCGTTCGGACCGATCACACTCACGATCTCGTTCTCGCCGACGACGAGGTCGAGGTCGGCGATCACCCGCAGTCCGCCGAACGACTTGTCGACACCCTGCAACTCGAGCAGCGGGGTCCGGTCGCTCACACGATCTCCACGTAGGCCTTGCCGAACAGGCCTTGCGGGCGAGCGTTCATCAGCGCCACGAGGAGCGCTCCGAGGAGAATCAAGCGGGTAGCGCCGTTGATCTGCACCAGCAGCAGGTTCTCCCAGACGAACATGACCGCGTACAGAAGCGGTGGAAGTAAGACCGTCCGCCAGATCCCTTTCAGCTGCGGGTAGATCACGATCGCGGCGACGAGCAGGATGTACGTCACGTCGGCGATGTTCTTGACATGGGTCGGGAGGAGCATCCAGTGATCGAGGGCGCGGGGCACGACGCCTGAGCCGATCGGACTCCCGTCGACGAGGCGTGGATAAGCGGCAGCTGCGATGGCGTGGACCGCAAACCCGAAGGCGACGAGCCCCACCAAGACAAAAGCCAGCCGGCGCCAGGGCCTGATCTTGATCAGCATGACGGCGAGGATCGTTCCGTAGAAGAGCGGCCGTGCGTTGACCGACGAGCGCAGGAGCTCCGGAACGCTGCTGACGATGATCGCACCGACGACGATCCCCATCATGCTGCCGAAGCCGCCCAGAATCATGATTGCGTAGATGGTGATCAGCAGCCCGACGTCGTAGTCGCCGGGAAGCGCGGCCGTTGCGATCGTGCCATAGATCGCACCGGTGAGCCCTGCCACCGCCGCACCGAAGGTGAATGCCAGCAGCTTGAGCCGGTTGACCGGCATGCTCATCACCTCGGCTGCCAACGGATCCTCCCGCAGCGCACGCCAGGCCCGGCCCGTGCGCGAGTCGTTGATGAAGGCGAGCAGGATCAGGATGAGCGCAATGCAGATGAGGAGCAGGTAGTACTGCTGCTTTGTTGTCCCGAGCTTGTAGCCGAAGAAGTTGAACGGGTCGATGTTCGCAATCCCGTTCGAGCCGCCGGTGAGGTCGGTATGGCCCACGAACGGGAAGCTGATCCGGTTGGCGTTGTTGACGAAGACGACGAACGCCTGGCCGAAGAAGAGCGTCATGATCGCCAGGTAGTCGCCGACCAGGCGGCGCGAGGGCAGGCCGATGAGCAGGCCAACCAACGCCGTGAAGATCATGACCACGGGGATGGCGAACTCCGCTTGCCAGTGGTTGCCGAACTGCGGCGAAGCGAGGATCGCGTACAGGTACGCGCCGCAGCCGAAGAAGGCGATGTAGCCAAGATCGAGGAGTCCCGCGAAGCCGACGACGATGTTCAGCCCGAGCGCGAGCATTGCGTAGACGAGCGTGAACAGGCCGTAGCGGAACAGATTGCTTTCGCTCGTGACCAGCGGGAAGAGCGCGGCCGGAACGGCGAAGAGGAGCACGCGCGCCGTCATGGGCATGCGATCCCACTCCCGCAGGATCGGCCCGAGGAACCCTGTGTAGCGCTCGCGCTTGGCGTCGACGCTCGCGACCCACTCGTCGACCCCTATCCGCGGTGCGTCGGGAGACTCCGCCGGTGACGTGAGCTCTTCGGCCATCTACGCCTTCTGGATCGCGGCTCTGCCGAACAGGCCGCTGGGTCGAATGAGGACCACGAGGATGAGCAACGCGAACACGTAGAGGTTCTGGAACGTCGATCCTTGTGGGAGGTAGCCGGTCGCGTACGACTCGGCGAGACCGACGATCAGGCCGCCGACCATCGCGCCCGGAATGCTTCCGATCCCGCCGATCACCGCGGCGGTGAAGCCCTTGAGCCCGGCGATGAAGCCCATGAAGTGGTAGATCTGGCCGAAGACGAGACCGAACATCACTCCGGCCGCGCCCGCTAGAGCAGAACCGATGAAGAACGTGACCGCGATGACACGGTCGACGTCGATTCCCATCATCGAGGCTGCCTCACGGTCGAACGAGACGGAGCGCATCGCCTTGCCGAGTCGAGTGCGTGCTACGAAAACCGTGAGCGCGATCATCAGGCAGGTGGCCGCGACGACGGTTAGCAGCTGCGGCACGGAGAAGAAAAGCTTGCCGATGTTGAAGGTCTTGACGCCGATGAGGTCGAAGGTGTCGTAGTCGCGGAAGCCGGCCCCGAAGAGGAGGAGCGCGCTGTTCTGCAGGAAGATCGAGACGCCGAGCGCGCTGATCAGCGGCGCGATTCGCGGAGCGTTGCGAAGCGGCCGATACGCAAAGCGCTCGATACCGACGCCCAGGATGCCGCAGCCGAGCATCGCGACGAGGAACATCACCACCAGCACGGCAGCGCCGCTGAGCGTCGGATTCACCGGTCCGCCGAGCGCGTGAAGCGCGTACCAGCCCAGGAAGGCCCCGATCATGTACACGTCGCCGTGAGCGAAGTTCAGGAGCTTGAGGATCCCGTACACCATCGAGTAGCCGAGCGCGATGAGCGCGTACAGGCTTCCGAGGGTCAGCCCGCTCACCGTCAGGTCGAAGAAGAGGCTCCAGTTCACGCCGGGCCTAATGTCTCACAGACACGTGGGCCCGTCATTGGACGGGCCCACGTGAACCATCGAACGTCCTCTCCGAACTAGCCGGGGATCGGGACGAATGCGGAGCCGTTCGACTTGTAGAGGCCGAACTTCTTGGGCGTCACCAGGTCGCCGTTGCGGTTGAACCGAATGGTAACCCCGATCACGGACTTCGCGGCCGGGATCCTGGTGGCCCGGATCTTGGCCCGAACTTCGGCCCGGCTTGCCGTGCCGTTCGCGCAGGCCAGGTCGACCGCGGTGGCAACGACCTGCGTCGCGGCAAAGGTCGGTGCACCGAAGTACTCCCCGTCCCCACCGTGTGCCCGCTTGAAGCCGGAGATGATCTTCGACTTCGGGTTGAGTGGGAAGTTGGTGTCGTACACATGCGAGCCAACCGATGCGAACGAGCTGTCGAACAGTCCGTCCGCTCCCATCAGCTTGACGCTGCCCTTGCCGGCAGCCTTCATCTGGTTCCCGAATGCCTGCCCCTTCGGCGGCAGCTGCCACGGGATGTAGACGAGCTGCGTGTCGCGCGGGATCTTCGCGATCAGCGACGAGAAGTCAGACTGCTGCTGGCTGACGCCGTCGCGGGTGACGGTGACGCCGGCCGCCTTCAGCACGCGCTCGACCGTGTCGGCCAGGCCGGTGCTGTACGTCTCCTGGTCGTCGATGATGTAGACGCGCTTGTACTTCAGCACCTTGATGATGTAGTTCGCCGCAGTCGGCCCCTGAACTGCGTCCGGAGGCACGGTGCGGAACATGAAGCCCGTCCGCGTGCCGTCCGTCGTCAGCGACGTTCGGGTGGACGAGCCCGAGACCCACCCGAGGCCTGCGTCCTTGAGGCTCTTGGTAACGCCGACGATCTCGTTACTGCCCGCCGGCCCGACGACGCCGAGAACGTTCGCATTCCCCGCAAGCGCCTGCGCTCCCTTCAGAGCTTCGGCTGTTCCGGTCGGAGCACCGAGCATCGTGTCCTCGGTCTGCAGCTTGATCTTCGTCTTGTGCGTCCTGTTGTACGTCGAGACGTAGTACTGGGCCCAGTGCACCTGCTGAATCCCGATCGACGCTGCGGGACCGGTCACTGGAGCCATGAAGCCAATCGTTCGCGTCCTGCTGCACTTGACCAGCGCGGCATCGCTGCTCGCGGACGCTGCCGGCGTGGCTGCCCGATTCGGCGTCGCGTAAGCAGCGGCCACGATCGCGAGAGCGGCCCCGATGGCCAGCAAGACCGCGGGCGCGGTTGCCCTACTCCTCCTCATTCGATCTCCTCCTTGATGTCTTACCCGTCTTGCCCCTACTGTGACGATCAACGAGCCTACTTGTTGACGGGATAGGCTCGGTTCGCCGGGCTCCCCGATGGATGGAAGACCCCGAGGATCTGCATCGGGCCGGTCCCGGAGTTCTCGATGCAGTGGACTTCGTCGGGCGGCAGGTGGAAGCACGAGCCCGCGCGGAGCGGAGTCGAGCGTCCGGCAATGTGGGCGAATCCTTCCCCCGCCAGGACGTAGCCGACCTCGTCGTAGGAGTGACTGTGGAAAGGCGCCTTGCTCGGTTGGACAATCCCGAGGAACTGGGTGACGTCCAGGCAGCCGGCGTCCTCGTTCACGAGGTAATGGAACGTCCGCTCGCTGGAGGCCGGCAGCTCTGGCTGGTCGTCGAGCCTGACGGTGACCTTCCGCGTCGTCCCCACCTGGTGCTCGGGCGCAAGAACCGAGACGACCAGCAGCTCTTCCGGGCCGGGATTGTCGAAGGCATAGGTCTCGCCGGAAGCGATGAAGACGCCGGTATTCGGCCCCAGGGCATGGCGGTTGCCGTCCAGCTCGAGCTCGCTGTGCCCGGAGATGACGAAGAGGATCTCCTGCCGACCATCGAGCGTTCGGTCGCGCGAGCGCCCCGGTGCGAAACGGATCAGCCGCTGCTCCAGACGCTCGCAGCCGTTGGAGGAATCGAAGGACACCCGGACGGTCGCCGTGTCGCCCTCGTCGCGAGCCGGCTCGAGGTCGTCCTCATGCAGCACGTGCTCGGCCAGCGTGGACATGTGGAGATGCTATGCGAGCAGGCTCAGCTCGACCGTCTCAACCGTGTCGCCGACCGCCACGCGCCCGGGCTCGACGACCTCGCCGAAAACGCCGAAGGGGACGTGCTCCTTGCCGGCTTCGCTCCTGCTCAGCTCGCGGTAGCCGGAGATCGCCCGCAGAGTGTCGAAGTCCGGCACGCCGGTGTCGGGGTTCTGGGTCGTGATCGCACAGCGGCCGACGTCGTTGCGCAAGTAGACGACCGCCTCACCGATTCTCAAGTGCCGCCTGACCCAGCCGTCCTCTTCGTGAGGCTCACATTCGTCCAGCTCGAAGAGCATGCGGAAGCGGCGGCCGTCGACCGGCTCGGCCTGTCCGGCCTGCCGGGCGAGCTCGGCCAGCGACGCGGTCGACACGAGCGAGACGTTGCCGCGCCGCCGGTCGACGGCAGTCCCGGGAGGGGACTGCACCAGTCGCAACGGCCGGCCGGCCCAGGCCGAGAGCGCAGCGGACCAGGGGCCGACGACGAGGTTGCCGCTGACCGGGCGGCCGTAGAAGTCGGTCGTGATCTCCTCGCCGAGTGCCACCGTGCTGTCCGCCACGGTGCCGCCAGGAAACCGCAGAGTCAGGCGCTCGCTCTCCGCGTCGTAATCGGGCTTGATCCGTACGAGCTGACCGTTGCGCAGCTGGTTGTAGCGCCGACCGTCTGCGTCCACGATGTGGAGGCGGCGATTCGCCACCGCGCCCGTCTGCTCCAGCGCCACCTCGTCCGGGTGCAGCAGCGCGAGCCCCTTGACGGGCGCGATCGAGATCCGGCTTACCACGGGCACGCGGACACCCTACTTACGCGGGCGTCTCGACCTCGACCTCGTGTCCTTGCAGCTCGAAGACGTAGAAATCGCGGCCGGTGACGTGGACCGCGACGTTGTAGACGGGAACGTCACCGATCGCCCCCTCGAAGCTGCCCGCATGTGCGTGTCCGTGCAGGACGACGTCCGGGCGGTATTCGGCGATCGGTGTCGCGAGGCGATCCGAGCCAAGATAGGTCCAGATGCCCTCCGGCTCGCCGCGCAGCGTGTCCGAGATCGGTGCGTAGTGGAGGAGCACGATGCGGATCGGACAATGCGCGACCTCCTGGAGCCCGCGCCGGATCGCCTCCGCCTCCTCGGTGGTCTCCGCGTACACGCGTCGCAGGAGAGGTTCGCCGAAGTCCGGCAGCTGCGACC
>JBKPEC010000141.1:0-4878 GCA_046728195.1 Actinomycetota bacterium | reverse complement strand
GCACTGCGAACGGCCTGGAAGTTCTCGGCGGAGTCCGCGACGACCGACCAGCCGGCGATGTCCTCCACCGTGTAGTGCTCATTGCCCTGGTCGAACCGCGCCGCGAGCGAGCGCAGCTTCGCCTCGTCCTTCGACTTGACGATCGCGACCGCCTCCGGCTTGCCGTTGTCGACGCCGAGCACGGCGATGTTGAGCTCGTCGCCGACGGCGGGCTGCACGTCGCGCTTGAAGTCCAGCTGTTTCGGCAGCTCGATCGGGCCGAACAGATTCGTGACCGTCTTCCACTGCGCGGAGTCGAGGTTCGCGTCTGCAGTGACGAACGCGAGCGCGCTCGGCGGAACGAGCTGAGCGGCATCGCTGCCGAGCCGGGTAGTCGCGGCAGAGCTGCTGCCACAGCCCGTGGCCACGAGCATGAGACCCGCTGCGAGCGCGGCTGCGAGGGCTGCGCGCATCACGCTTGATGGTAGCTGTCACTCGGCCGTCGGCTCACGTCCCATCAAACTCGCCAGCAGGCCCTGCAGGCTCTCGCCCTCGAGGACGCGGCAGACGCCCTCCGTGATCGGCAGCTCGACGCCGACGCGGTGGGAGAGGTCGCGGAGAACGGGAGCCGTGGTCAGACCCTCGACGACCTGCCCGATCTGGGACGCGGCTTCCTCGGCAGTCGCCCCTCTCGCGATCAGCTCGCCGGCCTTGCGATTGCGGCCGTAGCCGGAGTAGCACGTGACGATCAGGTCGCCCATGCCTGCGAGACCGGCAAACGTCTCGGGCTGCGCTCCGGAGGCCTCACCGAGGCGCGCCATCTCTGCCAATCCTCGCGTGATCAGGCTGGCCTTCGCGTTGTCGCCGAGGCCGAGTCCGTCGACGCCACCGGCGGCCATCGCGATCACGTTCTTCGCCGCCGCGCAGAGCTCCACACCGACGAGGTCGTCGTTCACGTACACCCGGAAGACCAGCGAGTTGATCGCCTCCTGCAGGCGTTCCGCCAGCTCCCGGTCCTCGCTGGCTATCACCGTGGCTGACGGAAGCCCCTCCGCGATCTCCTCGGCCATGTTCGGCCCCGAGAGGACCGCGACCGGACGCCCGGTGACGCGGGTCGACAGGCGTTTCCCGGTCGCGGGGTCGAGACCCTTCGTGAGAATGAGGACCGGCGCGTCGCCCGGCAGCGTCGCGGCGACGTCGGCAAGCGCGCGACTCGGGAGCGCAAGCGCGACCAGCTCGCTCCCTTCGATCGGCGCTGCGTCGATCGTCGTCGCACTCACACCGCGGAGGTCGGTCCCGGTCAAATAGCGGGGATTGCGCCCGGTCTCGACGATCGCACGGACCTGGTCGGGATCGCGGCTCGCGAGCGTGACGTCGTGACCGCGGTCGCGTAGGAGACACGCGAAGCACGTTCCCCACGAACCGCCGCCGACGACGACCGCCCTCACAGGCGGCATCCTGACGCCCTCGCGCGGTCTAGCGCGGAACGAAGTCGATCGTCACGGGCACGCCCTCGAGATCGAACCGGTCCCGGATCTGGTTCTCGACCCAGTAGCCGTAGTCACGGGTGACCAGTCCGGGGTCGTTGACCGAAAGGCGAAAGCGCGGCGGCCGGGCAGAGACTTGCGCCCCGTAGAGGAGGTTGAGACGCTTGCCGTTGCGCGACGGAGCCTGGCGACGTTCGCGCAGCTCGGCGAGAAACCGGTTGAGCTCGGCGGTCGGCACCCGCGCGGTGTACTTGTCGAACAAGGCCTCGATGTGGTCGAGCAGCCGCTCGATGCCGCGTCCCGTCTTCGCCGACACCGCGACGTGCGGCGGGCGTTGACGCAAGCGCCGTTCGAGCTCAGGGCGCACGTCATCGATTCCCACCGTGGTTGCGTCCCACTTCGCGAGGACGACGAGCGTCGAGTCCTGGGCCTTGCGCGCGATGTCGGCGACGGCCAGGTCGTGCTCGACGATCCCCTCGGAGGTGTCGATGAGGACGAGCGCGACGTCGGCCCGCTCGGCTGCCTCGCGCGCCCGCAGCTCCGAGTAGTACTCGATGCCCTGCCGGTGTCGGCGCTTCCGGCGAATACCTGCCGTGTCGACGAAAACGAACGTGCGGTCGCCGCGACGGAACACGGTGTCGATCGCGTCGCGCGTCGTGCCCGGCGTCTCGGACACGATCACCCGCTCCTGTCCGAGGATCGCGTTCAGGAGCGACGACTTGCCCACGTTGGGTCGGCCGAGGATCGCCACGCGAATTGCCTCCTCGGGGACCTCGGCCCGACCGGTTCCCGGCAGGCGCTCGACGATCAGGTCGAGCAGGTCGCCGCTGCCGTATCCGTGCAAGGCCGAGAGGGGGATCGGCTCCCCCAGCCCGAGCCGGTGCAGGTCGAGTGCGAGGCTCTCCTGCGTGGGGTCGTCGATCTTGTTGGCGATCAGCAGCACAGGCTTGCGCGCGCGGCGCAGTATCTCTGCCACCTCCTCGTCGCCGGGCGTGACCCCGGCGCGAGCATCGACGACGAACAGGACGAGGTCGGCTTCCGCGATCGCCTCTCGCGCCTGGGTGGCGATGGAACGCGTGATCGGAGACGGGTCCGCGATGTCGACGCCGCCGGTGTCGACGATCAGAAAGCGCTGTCCGTTCCACTCGGCGACCAGCTCCTTGCGATCCCGTGTCACGCCCGACGTCTCGTGCACGACCGCGGCGCGCGATCCCGTCAGGCGGTTGACGAGGGTGGACTTGCCGACGTTCGGAAAGCCGATGATCGCGACGGTGCCGAGCAGCGGCTCCTGTTCGGCGTCGCTCAAGGGCCCACCGGCCCAAGTGCGGGGGAAGGGGCAAAGGGGGAAACCGGGAGGTTTCCCCTCACTTCCTCCTCGACGGGAGCGAGCCGCAGGCGAGTGACCCTCATGCCGGCGGGATGGCGACGCGCGGGCGGCCCCGCTCGTGCAACAGGACCAGGAACTCCCAGAGCCGCCGGAGCTCGCGTTGGATCTCCTCCGATGCCGCCCTGTAGCCCTTCGAGTTGCGTGGATGATGGCTGACGTCGAAGGGCTCTCCGAAGGCAATCGAGACCGGACGGAAGTTTCCGAGCCGCCAGTCCTGCGTGCCGTGAATCGCAGCGCAGACGATCGGAACTTGTTCCTGCACCGCGATCATCGCCGCGCCGGGAAGCACGGGACCGGGCTCGCGCGCCTGGCGGGTGCCCTCGGGGAACATGCCGAGCGCGTCACCTCGCCGGACGACCTCGCGCATGGCCCGGACCGCTTCGCGATCGGACTCCCCGCGGCGGATCGGTGTTGTCCCGAAGAAGCGAATGAAGGGCCCGATCAGCTTGTCGTCGTGCGCCTCTTGCTTGGCGACGTAGAAGATGATCCGCGGACAAGAGGAGCCGATCGCCCAGGGATCCAGCCACGAGAAGTGGTTGAAGCAGAGGACGACTGGACCCTGCGCCGGGACGCGATCGCGACCATACGTCCGCAGGGGCGCGAAGACTCGCACCAGAGCTCCGATGATCGGTTTCCCGAGCAGCCACGCGAACTGCGACTGGGTCATCGCTGCGATGCTGCGAGTCGTTCCTGCACGAGCTGCTCGATGCGCGTGACGACGTCGTCGACCTCGAGGTCGGTGGTGTCGATCTGCTCCGCGTCGGGTGCGGGACGCATCCGTACCGCGTCACTCTCGTCACGCATCCGCAGATCGGTGGCGAGCGCATCGCCCCCGATGTCGGGCCGCTCAGCCTGCCGGCGACGCGCGCGAGTCGACGAGTCGGCGTTCAGATAGATCTTCACTTCCGCCTCCGGGGCGACCACGGTGCCGATGTCGCGTCCCTCGATGACGACGTTCCCGTGCTGGCCGAGCTCGTGCTGGCGCTCTCGCATGACCTCGCGCACCGCTGGATGGCGCGCAACGACGGGGACTTGGCGGTCGATGCGGGATCCGCGGATCGACGAGGTGACGTCCGTTCCCGCGATCCACACGCGTCCGGCGTCGTCGAAGGTGACGGGGTTCGAACGGGCCAGCTCTCCGAGTGGCTCGCCGTCGCCGAGCGGCAGGCCGCGTTGCATCGCGAGCCACGTGAGCGCGCGGTACATCGCGCCGGTGTCGAGGTAGCGAAAGCCGAGGCGCTCGGCGAGTTGCCGCGCGACCGTGCTCTTGCCCGCGCCCGCCGGGCCGTCGATGGCGACGATCATCGTTTGGAAACCGAGTCCAGGAGGTCGAAGAACCCGGGGAAGCTTATAGCGACCGCATCGGCGCCCCCGACCTCCACGCCGTCGCGCGAGACGACGCCCGCGATCGCGGCCAGAACCGCGATGCGATGGTCGCCGTTCGACGGCATTCGTCCTCCGGTAGGCCGGGCAGGGACACCTCTCACCTCGAAACCATCGTCGCGCGCTCGGATGTGGGCGCCCAGGGCCCGCAGGCCGTTTGTCACAGTTTCGATGCGATCCGTCTCCTTGACCCGGAGCTCGCCCGCACCCGTGAGGTGGCTGTTACCGCGCGCCCCCGCTGCAGCGAGCGCGAAGAGGGGCAGCTCGTCGACGAGGAGCGGGACTTCGTCCGGCCCGACGTCGGTGGCGGTCAATTCCGCGGAGCGGACCTCGAGGTCGCCGATCAGCTCACCGCCGATCTTGCGTCTGTTGAAGACGCTGATCCTCGCGCCCATGCGTTCGAGCACGTCGAGCAAGCCGGTGCGACGCGGATTGAGCCCGACGTCGTGGATGGTCACCTCGGATCCGGCAAGAAGCGTCGCCGCGACGATGAAGGGCGCGGCGGCGGAGAGGTCTCCGGGCACGGTGACCTCAGGCAGGTGCAGGCGGGCGGGCGGCTCGATGGTGACCGAGTTGGGCCGACGCCGGACGCGCGCGCCGGCCGCCTCGAGCATCAGCTCGGTGTGGTCGCGCGTCGGCACC
>JBKPEC010000140.1:0-17817 GCA_046728195.1 Actinomycetota bacterium | reverse complement strand
ACTCGGACACCTCTCCGTGCCGGAAGCGGAGAAGGAGGGATTCGAACCCTCGATGGAGGCATTCACCCCCATAACGCCTTAGCAGGGCGCCGCCTTCAGCCACTCGGCCACTTCTCCGCGGCTGTCGCAGGATAGCCGACGGGGTTTTGAAAGACGGACGCGCGGGCGGAGCCCGCCCGTCCTCTAAGACGGCGCCGCCGAGTCGGCGCCTCGGAGGGCGCCGCCTTCAGCCACTCGGCCACTTCTCCGCGGCTGTCGCAGGAATAGCCCACGCATTCCCGATTCCCCCTTCAGGGGGAGGAAAGGGGGCACCCGGCCGCGAAAATGAGCTTGCCGGCTCCCCCCTCATACCCCGGCAATCTGAAACCCGCTGCGGCTATCCGAGGCGGGTTTCGCCTTTTGAGGGAGGCGTTAGGCTCGGCCGGTGACGGCCCCGGTCAACGTCTGGGACTACGAACGGCTCGCCGAGGAGAAGCTCGATGCCAACGCGCACGCTTACTTCGCCGGGGGAGCCGGGGACGAGGTCACGCTCAGAGAAAACCTCGCCGCGTTCGAGCGGTGGAAGCTCAGGCCGCGCGTCCTCGTCGATGTCGAAAGCGTCTCGACGCAAACCACGGTGCTCGGAACCGAGATCGCGCTACCCGTCTTGATCGCGCCGCTCGCGCTGCAGCGCCTGGCCGACCCCGACGGCGAAGAGGCGACGGCTAGGGCGGCGGCTGCTGCGGGGACGATCATGTGTCTCTCGTCGGCCGCGACCTGCCCTCCGTCACGGCTGACCGAAGGCGCCCGCTGGTTCCAGGTCTACGTCTGGAAGGAACGAGCCATGACCGAGGCGGCGATCGCGGAAGCGGTCGACCACGGTTACTCCGCGCTCGTCCTGACAGTCGACGTCCCGTACATCGGACGTCGTGAGCGAGACATCCGCATCGACTTCAAGGTTCCGGAACACCTGACCGTTCAAGGCGACCTCTTCGCAGCCAACTTCGACGCGACCGTCAGCTGGCGTGACCTCGAATGGCTCGCCGGCTACGGGCTCCCGGTGGTCGTCAAAGGGCTCCTGACCGCGGAGGACGCAAGGCTCGCGTGCGAGCACGGCGCCGCCGCGGTGGTCGTCTCCAACCATGGTGGACGTCAGCTCGACGGCGTTCCCGCAACGCTCGACGTCGTGGAAGAGGTCGTCGATGCGGTCGCCGGTCGCGCCGAGGTGCTCCTCGACGGCGGAGTGCGTCGTGGTACGGATGTCCTCAAAGCCCTCGCGCTCGGCTCACGCGCAGTCCTCATCGGCCGCGCCATGCTGTGGGGTCTCGCCGCCGCCGGCCAAGAAGGCGTCGCCGACGTCCTCCGCATGTTCAGAGAGGAGATCGAGCTGGGGCTCGCGCTCCTAGGCTGTACATCCCCCACGGACGTCAGTCGTGCACACGTGCGATGAGCTCGCTGCGTCGCATGACCTTCACCGCTGTACCGCTCAGCCGCACCTCGTAGCCGGCGTCACTCGGAAAGAGCACCTTGTCGCCGGGCTCGACACCGCCGGCATCGCTGCCGACCGCGGTAACGACACCGGTGCGGCAATCCGTCTCGCTCGACGCCGGGATGATCAACCCGGCGTTCGTCTCCGACTCCTCGTCGGAGGGCTGAATGACGACGAAGTCGTCGAGGGGCTCGAGCGAGAGATCGAGCCCGCGGATCTCAGGTTCGTGCATGACTACAAACTAGCTCCCCTCAGGGCTGAGCGATCGTCGGCCCTCCGGACATCACCTCAGGAGGAGGCGGCGTGAGCGGCGCAACCACATGTCGCCGTCTTCGGACCTCGAGTAGGACAAAGATCGCCATCGCAACACCGGCCAGCACGATCGTCGTCGCACCGAGCTGCTCGGCCGTCGTCCTTGCGGTTCCCTCCCATTCGCCGCGCAGATAGATGTCGGAGGTCGACGACGGCGGGATGAGGTCGACGCCGACGGGATAGCGCGCGGTGTGCTCCTGGGTCCAGGTGTCGAGCGGCACGAGAAGCGCAACAGTTGCAGCGATCGCGGTCAAAGCAGACGTGATCACGCCCCAGCGGCCGATGAGCATGGCGCCGACAAGACCGATCAGCAGCAGTCCGACCGGCGGGACGATTGCGAGGAGCCAGATCGCCCTCTCCGTCGCGCCCGAGGGGTCGCCGAGCTTCTCCACCGTTTTCCCGTTCGAGACGACCTGGTGGACGGTCGGCTTCTCGATCGCGAGCGACATCGCCATCAGTCCGACGAAGAAGAGCGGTGTCGCGAGAATCGCCGCGACGGCCAGGGGAGACTTGGGCGCTTTCCGAAAACGAGTCACAGTCGTCCTGCCTCGATGATCCGCGCCAGGAACTCGCGCGTCCGTTCCTCCTTCGGGGCCGAGAAGATCTGCTCGGGTGAGCCTTCCTCCAGGATCACCCCGGCGTCGAGGAAGCAGACCTTGTCCGCAACTTCGCGCGCGAAGCTCATCTCGTGCGTCGCGATGATCATGGTCATGCCGGTGTTGGCCAGTTCGCGAACGAGGCTCAGGACCTCGCTGACCAGCTGGGGATCCAGTGCACTCGTGATCTCGTCGAGGAGCATCAGCGTCGGATTCATCGCGAGCGCCCGGGCGATCGCGACACGCTGCTGCTGGCCGCCCGAGAGCCGGTCGGGGTACTCGTCTGCTTTGTCGAGGAGGCCGATCCGCGCGAGCAGGTCCTGGGCTGCTGACCTCGCCTGGGCCTTCGAAAGGCCGCGTGCCTTCCGAGGCGCGAGCGTGATGTTCTGCATCACGGTCATGTGCGGAAAGAGGTTGAACGCCTGGAAGACGATTCCGATCTTGCGACGGAGGGCGTTCACGTCAGCTTGGCCGTTCGTGATTGTCTCGCCGTCGAAGACGATCGTCCCCTCGTCGACCACCTCCAGGAGGTTGATGCAGCGAAGGAGCGTGGACTTGCCGGATCCCGACGCACCGATGAGGCAGACAACCTCGTGCAGATCGACGCTAAGGTCGATGCCCTTGAGGACGACCAGCTCGTCGAAGCGTTTCGTGACGCCATCGAGAGTGACGAAATGTCCGTCGGCGCTGCTCATACGAGCTGGGCGCGCTCGCGCCGTTCCCGTTCCTTGATCAGGCGGTCCGTGAAGCGGGCGAAGGGGATCGTGAGGATGACGAAGAAGACCGCCGCGACCGTGTAGCCCGTGTAGAGGAAGAAGTCGTTGGAGTAGAAGCCGGCCTGAGCCAGCGCCTCGGTGACGCCGATGACCGTGATGATCGCGGTGTCCTTCTGCAGGCCGATGAAGTCGTTCAGGAGCGGGGGAACGACGCGCCGGATCGCCTGGGGGAGCACCACGTAGCGCAACGTCTGCGCGTAGGTCAGTCCGAGCGAGCGGGCCGCCATGCGCTGGCTCGGATGGATGGACTCGATTCCGGCGCGGTAGACCTCGGTCACGTACGCGGTGTAGACCAGGGTCAGCGAGATGATCCCGTAGACGAAGAGCGACTGGCCCGAGATGAAGCCGGCATGCAGTGCCGGGATCCCGAAACCCCAGACGTACGCGACGAGAATCAGCGGCGTCCCGCGGAAGAAATCGGTGTAGCCGATCGCGAGCGCCCGCAACGGGAACGTTCCACGTCCCGGTAGCCCGCGCATGATCGCGACGACCAGCGCGAAGAAGAGCACGAGGAGCTCCGCGATCACCATCAGCTTGATGTTCGTCTGGAAGCCGTCCCAGATCTGGGGCACTGCGCGGCGGAAGCCGAGTGGGCTGAAGAACGAGTGCAGGAACTTGCCCATCTCGGCGTCCGCCGCAGCGGGTCTAATCGGTTATTTCAGGACAGGCGGGATCGGGTTGAGCAGCCACTTCTTCACCAAGCGGTTGATCGTGCCGTCCTTCTTCAGGGCGTTGATCGCTTTGTCAAGGGAGGGCTTGAACTTGCTGCCCTTGTCCATGACCGCGCCGTAGTGCTCGTTGGTGACGATCTGCCCGACGACGCCGCCGTACGCGCCCGGCTTCTTCTTGCTCTGCGAGGCGACGATCGGTACGTCGAGGATCAGCGCGTCGCACTTTCCCGCCTCAACCGCATCGAACGCCGCGCTCGACGAGGCAGAGTAGACGAGCGGTTTCTTCGCCGGCCGGATCTTGTGCTGGATGTAGGCCAGGCCCGTTGTGGTCTGCTGGGCGCAAAGCTGGAGCTTCTTGAGATCCGCGATGCTCTTCGGCTTGGCCAACCCCTTGCGGATGAGGACACCCTGGTTGGCGTTGAAGTACGGCGCCGAGAACGACACGACCTTCGCCCGTTCGCTCGTGATCGTGACCTCCTCCAGCGCGAAGTCGTACTTCTTCGTAGCAGGTGAGAACAGCCCGCTGAAAGGAGCACGTAGGTACTGCACCTTCTTGATCCCCAGCTTCTTCGCGATCGCCTGCGAGAGCGCGTACTCGAACCCGGACGGGTTCTTGATCGTCGTCCCGGTCGGTCTACCGTTCCAGAAGTTCGGAGCGGGAACGTCGAAGCCGACGATGAGCTTCCCCGGTTGCTTCGTTGGAGCGGCCAGAGGTCTGGCCCCGGCCGAGGCAGTCACCGCCAGGGCGGCGATGGCCGCGGCCACGAGGAGTCGCTTCATTGGTTCCTCCGTCAGTTAGGGACTGGGCAGGGGACGAAAATCTATCGCGCGCGGGCTCGGAGCATGAGGCCAACCAGCATCATTCGGCCTCATGCAGATCGGCGGCTACGACGTTGCGATCTCGAACCCGGACAAGCTCTTCTTCCCGGACCCGGGGCTGACCAAGGGCGACCTTGTCCGGTACTACCTCGACGTCGCCGACCGTGCCCTGCCGCACCTCCGCGGGCGGCCGTTCCACATGGTGCGGTACCCGAACGGCGTCGAGGGCGACTTCTTCCATCAGAAGCGCGTGCCGGCGCATCCCGACTTCGTCGGCGAGCAGTTCGTCCGGTTCCCGAGCGGCCACTCCACGGTCTTCGCGATCGTCGACAACCCCGCCGCGCTCGCGTGGGTGATCAACCTCGGCTGCATCGAGCTTCACACCTGGCACTCGCGTGTGCCCGAGATCGAGCAGCCGGACTACCTCCTTATCGACCTCGACCCCTCGCGCGAGGGGCAGTGGGCGTACGTGCGGGAGATCGCCCTAGTCGTCCGCGACGTGATGGAGGAGCTGGGGCTGGCGGCGTATCCCAAGACCTCGGGCGCGACGGGCCTTCACGTCATGGCTCCGATCACGCCGGAGCTGGCCTACCCCGACGTGCGCCGCTTCGCGAAGGCTCTCGCCGAGGAGGTCGAGCGACGTGTCGCTGACCAGGAGGTCGCGACGACCACCTGGCGGGTCGCGGAGCGGCGCGGCGTCTTCGTCGACTTCGGTCAGAACTCACGCGACAAGACGATCGCCGCCGCCTACTCGGTGCGGCCGACGCCCGATGCGCGCGTGTCGGCGCCGCTGCTCTGGGAAGAAGTGGCCGAGGTCGAGCCGGCCGCCTTCACCATCCCGACGATGCTCGAGCGCGTCGCGGAGGTCGGGGATCCGATGGCGGGTATGTGGCGGCGGAAGGTGTCGCTCCGGTCGCGCTTCAAGAAGCTCGGGCTCGACTGACCTTCGTTAGACGCCGAGCAGGCTCTCGAAGGTCGGATCCTTCGGGCTGCGCGGCGGGCGCACCTCGCGCCAGGTGCACTGCTCGGGATCCTTGTCGTCGCGGAAGCGGATGAACTTCGAGCCGTGACGGAAGCGGTTGCCCTGGACCTTGTCGTAGCGCACCTCCGCGACGAGCTCCGGCCGCACCGCCGACTGGGCCAGCTCGCCGGACCCCCAACGGTTCGGCTCGGAGAACCCGCGATCGGGCGCGTCCTTGAGCAGCGGTTCGATGCGCGAGAAGATTTCCTGGTGTCGGCTCGCGGCGACGGCTGCCGTGCCGACGTAGTCAATCGTCCCGTCGTCCGCGTAGAGGCCGAGCAGCAACGTCGCGATCCTGGTCGGCTTCTCCTTCCAGCGGACGCCGACGATGACGCAATCGGCGGTCTTGTAGGGCTTGACCTTGAGGACACCGTCCCGTGACCCGGGCAAATACGGCAGGCCGAGCTTCTTGGCGATCACGCCGTCGAGCCCGGCGGCCTCGAAGCTGTCCAGCCAGCCCTGCGCGTCCTTCGTCTCCGCGGTCGTCGGCGACAGCTGGAATCCCTCGGCGACGCGCTCGAGCTCGCCGCGACGTTCCTCGAGTGGCCGCTCGTGAACGGGCTCGCCGTCCCAGAGCAGTAGGTCGAAGACGATGAATTCGGCCGGGATCTCCGCGGAGAGCTTCCGCACGCGCGACTCTGCGGGGTGGAGCCGCATCTGCATCGAGTCGAAGTCGAGCACCCCGTTGCGGGCGATCACGATCTCGCCGTCGAGCGCGGAGTGGGGCGGGAGATGTTCGCCGAGCGGCCGCAGCTCGGGGAAGTAACGGAGCAGCGGGCGGCCGTTTCGCGACCAGAGCGCGAGCTCGCCGCCGTCGTTCTCGAGCACGCCGCGGAAGCCGTCCCACTTCGGCTCGAACTGCCAGCCGTTGCCCTCGGGGAGCTCCTTCACGAGCTGAGCCTCCATGGGCGGGAAGGGGACGTTTGGTCCGGGCACCGCGCGGAACCCTACTCACGTGGGTGAGCTCGACGGAGTCTGGGCGGTCGAGCGCGTTTCAGGCGCCCTGCCGCCCATGCATGGTTGCGTCAAGCGCATCCACGGGAACCGCGGCACGACTGAGTTCCCCAACCTTCCGGGGATGCCGTTCGAAGTCCGCGGGCTCGACCTGCACTACAAAGGCCCGTTCGCGCTGTTCGTGGACAAGCTGGAGCGGCGCAACGGTGGCTACCGAGGACACGCGACGATCCTGGGTCGCGAGTTCGGCCAATTCGAACTGAGGAGGCTGGAACCGATGGGACAGTTGAACGACCAGCTGATCAAACACATCGACGAGGCGCACGCAATGGAACAGAACGTGTTGCGCATGCTCGACGGGATGATCGCCACGACCGACGATCCCGAGATCCTCGACGCCCTCGAGCATCACAAGATGCAGACGCAGGGTCACGCCGACCGGATGGCCGCCCGGCTCGAGGCGCACGGAGCTTCACCGTCGGCGGTCAAGCAGCTCGGCGGCGTGCTCGGCGCGCTCGCCAAGATGCCGCTCGACTTCGTCCGGGGCGAGAAGGCCGGCCGCAACGCCCGCGACGGCTACGCGACCGAGCACATGGAGATCGCCGCGTACGAGCTGCTGCGCCGGATCGCGCAGAAGGCAGGCGACGAGGAGACTGCGACGGCGGCACAGGACATCATCGTCGAGGAAAAACAGATGGCGACCCTCATCGAGCAGAACTGGGACAAGTTCGCCGAGTTGTCCCTCCACGAGGAGGGCGTGACCGTCTGAAACGGCTGTGGGTCAGACCCCAATGGACGTCAGTTCAGCCAGCGCGCGAGGAAGCCCTCGATTTCGCGGCAGCCGCGCGGTTGCTCGAGCCGTCCGGCGACCGACTTGCCCTCGACGACCACGAGGGTCGGCAGTGCGTCGACCTTGAAGCGCTGAAGCAGGTCGGGACGCTCCTCTTCTGCGACCCGCACGACCGTGAACGTGCCGTGGTTTCGACGCCGCTGCAGGACCTGGGCGAGGAACCCCTCGACGCGACGGCAATGACCCGACAGGGTCGAATGGAAGAAGACCAGCCTCGGCTGCTCTCCCAACGAGGGAATGGCCACTGTCATGACGCACCTCCGGTGCTTCTGAAGGGCGAGGACTTGGCCCTTGCTAGGAACGCGTCGATTCATGCCCAAAACCTGTCGATTCGTAACCTCTGGGTGCCGGGTCCTGTCTAAGCTCATGCGATGAGAAGGGTCGCCGTCACGGGCCTTGGAGCGGTCACGCCGCTCGGAAACGATGCTCGTTCCACCTGGAACGCCGCGGTCGCGGGGAAGAGCGGGATCGACTGGATCCGCGCCTTCGATGCCGCGGAGCTGCCCGTCCGGATTGCCGCCGAGGTCAAGGACTTCGATCCGGCGCAGGTTGCCTCGCCGAAGGATGTCCGCAAGCTCGAGCGGAACGTCTTGCTCTCGCTCGGGGCGGCGCGAGAGGCGATGGGCGATGCCGGGCTGAACGGCTTCGACCCGATGCGAGTCGGGGTCATCTTCGGCACCGCGATCGGGGGCGTCAACGGGATTCTGGAACAGGAGGAGATCCGTCGTGAGCGCGGTGCCGACCGTGTCTCACCGAACTTCCTGCCGAACGTGCTCGTCGATTCGGCGAGCGGCCAGCTGGCGATCTCGCTCGGGATCAAGGGCCCGAACTACGCCGTCGTCTCGGCGTGCGCGACCGGCTCACATGCGATTGGCGAGGCTGCCGAACTGATCAAACGCGGCGCCGCGGATGCCGTCCTCGCCGGCGGCGCGGAAGCGTGCATGCACCCGCTTATCCTCGCCGGGTTCACCGCGATGCGCGGGCTCGCGGTCGAGAACGAGGACCCGCCGCGCGCCTCGCGTCCCTTCGACGCGACGCGTGCCGGCTTCGTGATGGGAGAGGGCGCGTGCGTCTTCGTGCTGGAGGAGCTGGAGGCTGCGCAGCGGCGCGGGGCGGAGGTCTATGCAGAGGTGCTCGGCTACGGGGCGTCGAACGACGCGCACCACATGGCGCAGCCGGAGCCGGAGGCGACGGGGGTGGCCGAGATGATGCGGCTGGCGCTCGAGAACGCAAATGTCGAACCGGAGCGAGTCGGGTACATCAACGCGCACGGAACGGCGACGCCGCTAGGTGACCTCGCCGAAACCAAGGCGATCAAGGACGTCTTCGGCGCGCACGCGTACGAGCTCGCCGTCTCGTCGACGAAGTCGATGATGGGGCACACCTTCGGCGCCGCCGGGGCGATCGAGGCAATGATGTGCGTACTCGCCCTCCACGAAGGAGTCATCCCGCCCACGATCAACTACCGACAGCCCGATCCAGACTGCGATCTGGATTACGTTCCCAACGAGCCCCGCGAGGCGAAGCTCGACGTTGCGCTCTCGAACGCGATGGGCCTCGGCGGGCACAACGGTTGCGTCCTGCTGGGACGCGTCGAATGAGCTTCATCGTCGACGCGCAGGTGGAGGAATACGCCGAGTCGCACTCGACGCCCATGGGTGAGCTGTTCGAGCGGCTCGCGGCGGAGACGCGAGAGAAGACAACGGCTCCGCAGATGATGGTAGGCCGGCTCGAGGGCGGTTTCCTCGGCGTGCTGGTGCGCACGCTCCGGGCCAGACGCGTACTCGAGCTCGGCACGTTTACGGGTTACTCGTCGATCTCGATGGCGCTCGCACTTCCGTCCGGCGGCCGGGTGATCACGTGCGACGTCGACGAAGAAACGACGGCAATCGCGCAGCGCTACGCGGAAGAAGCCGGGGTTGCGGACCGCATTGACTACCGGCTCGGCCCGGCACTCGACACGATCGCGACGCTCGACGGTCCCTTCGAGCTCGTCTTCATCGACGCCGACAAGCCGAACTACGTCAACTACTACGAGGCGACGCTGCCGCTGCTGGCCGACGGCGGCCTGATGGTCGTGGACAACACGCTCTGGTCGGGCCGCGTGGTCGATCCGGAGGACGAGGAAGAGGGGACGCTCTCGATCCGGGCGCTGAACGACCACGTACTGGCGGATCCGCGCGTCGAGAACGTTCTGCTGACCGTTCGGGACGGGATGAATCTCGTCTGGCGAACGTGAGATGATGGCCCCGTGACAGAGGCGATCCCTGCGTACCAGATGCGCGGTCCGGTCGGTAACAGGCGTTCGATCGGTCTGTCAATCCTCTGGGCAGTCCTCACCATCGGCATCTACACGTTCATCTGGACGTACAAGACGCAGGAAGAGATCAAGCGCTATTCCGGAAACGGCGTCGGCGGAGTGCTTGGTCTGGTCATCTACATCCTGATCTCGCCCGTAACGTTCTTCATCGTCCCGTCAGAGGTGCGCTACATGTACGAGAACCTCGACGGCGAGCGGAGCCCGGTGCGTGGCATCTACGGGCTCTGGTTCCTCCTGCCCCTGATCGGCCACATCGTCTGGTTCGTCCAGGTGCAGGGCGCGCTCAATCGGTACTGGCAGTCGAAAGGCGCGCCGCCTCCGTAAAACCGAGTTAGTGGCTCTGAGCCACTAACTCGATCGTCTCCGGCTCGAGCTCCGTGATCGACTCGAGCGTGACCGCCGCGAGCTCGAGTACCTCCGCCGGCGGTGGAAAGTCCCGATTCGGGATCGCGACGACGAGCATCCCCGCCGCGTGGGCCGAGCGAATCCCGCTTGCCGAGTCCTCGATCGCGGCGCAACGTGTGGGCTCGACCTCGAGCCGCCGGGCGGCCTCGAGGTAGACGTCGGGCGCGGGCTTCCCGCGTTCGACCTCCTCGGAGGACACGGTCACGCGGAAGTAGGGCGCGAGGCCGGACACCTTGAGTGCCCGGTCGATCAGCTCGCGGTTGGACGAGGACGCGAGCCCGAGCGGCCATCGGGCCGCCAGCCGCTTTACGGCGTCCGCTGCGCCGTCGATGAGCGGCAGGCTCTCCTCGTAACGGGCGGCCATCCGGTGCACGACCTCGCGACTGATCTCTTCCGGCGGATCGGGAACACCCAGCGCCTCATGCATGTAGCGCGACCACTCCGTCGAGCTCATGCCCATCATGTCGGCCTGCGCGCTGTCGCTCCAGCGGCCTCCGCGTTCGTGGGTCAGGCCTTCGCGGACCTCGTTCCAGAGCTCCTCCGTCTCGAGGATGACGCCGTCGAGATCGAAGACGACGGCGTCGATCACGCCGGGTGGTACTCGCCTTCGCGGTACACCAAGCCCAAGCCGCTCTTGCCGAGCTCGGTCGATTCGACCTCGCCGATCAGGATCGTGTGATCGCCCGCGTCGTGCTCGGAGACGGTGCGGCACTGGAGCCATGCAAGCGCTCCTTCGACGAGCGGCCCGTGGCTGCCGTTACGCACGTCGACCCCGTTCCAGAGGGCGATCGGCGGGATGCCGCTGCGCGCGAAGTGCTGGGCTACGCCTGTCTGGTCGGCCGCCAGCAGGCTCGCCGTCCAGCCCTCGGCGCGGCGAAGCGGCTCGTGCGACGACGAGTCCTTGCCGATCGAGATGCCGACGAGCGGCGGACTGAGCGAGAGCGAGACGAGTGAGCCAACCGTCAGGCCGAAGCGTTCTTCGTCGACCTCGGTCGTGACCACCGCGACGGGTGCGGGAAAGCGTCGCATCGTTTCCCGCAGCTCCTCTCCGGTCATCTGGCCGATGATAGGGAGGTGACGAGGCGGGACGTCATCGAGCTCGGCCTCGCGGCCGTCCTCGTCGCCGCGGCCGGAGTAGCTCATTTTGCGCACGCGACGCCCGTCCTGACCTTCGTGCTCGCGGCGCTCGCGATCGCCATCCTCGCGCGCCTCGTCGGCGGAGCGACGGAGCAATTGGGCAGCCGGCTCGGGTCCTCGGTCGCCGGCGTGATCCAGTCCGCTCTCGGCAATCTGCCCGAGCTCTTCATCGCGCTCTTCGCGCTGCACCAGGGATTGACGTTGGTCGTCCAATCGGCCCTCGTCGGCTCGGTGATCGCGAACGGCGTGCTCGTGCTCGGGATCGCATTCGTGGCGGGCGGCGTGAAGCACGGAACGCAGTCGTTCGACTCGCCGCGCGCGCGGATCATCGCGACGCTGCTGGTCCTGGCCGCGTCGACTCTCGCCGTGCCCACACTCGCGCACGCGGTCCATACGCCGGCCGCCGCACACGAGAAGGCACTGAGCCTGATCTGCGCAGGCGTCCTCCTTGCGGTGTTCTTCCTGACCTTGCCCGGCTTCTTGATGGGCGGCGAAGCTGCGCAACCAGAGGCCACGCGCTGGACGCTTCCCACGACTGTGGCCGTGCTGGGCGGGGCGGGCGTGGCTGCTGCATTCGTCAGCGACTGGTTCGTCACCGCACTGAAGCCTGCGACCGAGGCGCTCGGCATGAGCGAGGCTTTTGCCGGCCTTGTTGTGGTCGCGATCGCCGGGAATGCAGTCGAGAACGTGGTCGGCGTGCAGCTCGCACTGAAGAACCGGCCGGACTTCGCCATCTCGGTGATCATCAACTCCGCGCTCCAGGTCGCCTTGTTCCTCACGCCGGTGATCGTCTTCGCGAGCCTCTTCTTTGCGACCGAACTAACGCTCGTCTTCCCGACGCTGCTTGCGATCGCCCTCTTGCTTTCCGCCTGGATGGCCGGAGTCGTCGTCTACGACGGCGAAAGCACCTGGGAGGAAGGCGCCATCCTCATCGGGTTCTACGTCGTCATCGCGTCGAGCTTCTGGTGGGGCGCCTGAAGATCAGTCGACGAAGAACGTGATCACGACCGCGATCAAGGCCGCCGCTCCGAACGCAAGGATCTCGAGTCGGTGGCGGGCCAGAAGGTCGTTGGCCCTGCGGTCGACGAAGGACAGCTCCGGCAGCGAGGCGAGCCCGAGGAGCACGATCGCGAGGCCGAGCAGCGCCACGAGCACCGGCCGGACCGCGCGTGCCGCTGCGACGGTGCTGCCGAGCACCCGGCTGGGAAGCGAGCCCGGTCCGACGAGCGGCCCGTTTGCGGACGGTCGTTCTACTGGGGACAGCGCGCGCTCGACGTGATCGGGCGCGGCCGCGGCGCCGAACGGCGGAACGCCTATCGCGGTGGCGCAGACATTCGCACTGCGGGCCCTCTGAAGCTGCGAAGCGGTCGGCTGCTTGTCGACGACGACCAGGATCACCTGCTCCACGAGTCGCCCGCTTCTCGTCCAGCCGGAGACGCGGTACGTGCCGGACCGGAGCGCGAGCTTGCTCCCTGGGCGCGGGAAGCGGATGTGGTTGAGACCCGCTTTGCCCGTGACGGCGAAGCGACTCACCACGCGGCAGGCCGGTGACAGCTGTTTGACGACAAAGAGGAGGCGGGCGCGGCGTGGCAGCGAGAAGGTCAGAACGGTCGTGCGCCGGCGTCTCGGACCGGTCGTGCTGACCCAGGTGCGCGACGAGTGTCCACGTGTGACGTTCTCGGTCGCCGGATCTGCGCTACCGGCAGCCGCTGCTCCGGCGACGGGCGATCCCGTTCCACCGGCCGAGCTCGCTCCGGATCGCGCCGGCGATGAGGTTGGCGCCGCGCCACTCGCAGGAGACGAGCCGGTAGCGGTGCGAGACGGTGTGGTGGAGGCTCCAGAGCTGGTCGAGGTAGCGGTAGGTAGCGGCGTGTGAACCGTCGTGGTCGGCAAGGACGGCGCCGAGGTCACGGTCGGCGGCGGTGGCGGCGGCGGCAGTGGGACCGAGGGCAGGGACGACGTCACCGAGACGATCGAGGTGATCGACGTGATCGAGGTGATGGACAGCGTCGGCGGCACGGACACGCCGCCGGCGACGGCGTGACCCGCCAGAAGGCCGGCCGAGAGCAGGGCCGCCAAGGCTGCCGCGCGCCGCATACCTCCAAAACTCCCGAGAGCCCGATTTGGTTGCGGCGTCTGGGGAATCGGCCAGAATCCTGTGGTGGCCACCGCGAAGCGGGACTACTACGACGTTCTGGGGTTGTCCCGCGACGCCGACGACGAGACGATCAAGCGGGCTTTCCACTCCCTCGCCAGGGACTGTCACCCGGACGTCACCGATGCGCCCGACGCCGTGGTGCGCTTCCGCGAGCTCGCCGAGGCCTACGGCGTGCTCTCGAAACGAGAGGCACGCCTGCTCTACGATCGCTACGGATACCGCGGCATGGGCAACCAAGGCTTCGACGAAGCCCGCTGGGAAGAGCGCGACCGAACGAAGCGCGGCGAGAACGTCCACCTGACTCTCGAGTTTCAGAGCTTCGAGGCCGTCGAGGGCTCGCGCCGTGTTGTCAGCTACGAGGCGGCGGTCCGCTGTCAGGCCTGCGCGGGCCGCGGCTCGTCGCGACTTGCGGATCCGGAATGCACGCTGTGCCGCGGGACAGGCCGCAGGCGCCAGGCGTTGCAGCTGTACTTCTCCGACCTGCTTCAGATCGAGGAGTGTCCGGAGTGCGTCGGCCGTCCGTGCACCGACTGTGGTGGCAGCGGCACGGTGGTCGGCGGACGACGGATCCGGCTGCGTGTCCCGCCGGGCGTCCAGGACTGTGCGCAGCTCCGTGTCGGCGGTGAGGGCAACGACGCCGGCGCCGGTTCGATCCCGGGCGATCTCCTCGTGGAAGTGCGGGTGCTCCAGCCGCCGCGCGATCCGCGCGTCGTGCGTTATGCGGCGCTGGTTCTGCTTTTGATCGCAGCGTCGACGCTCGTGCTCTACGTCTTGCGCTGACCCGGCCACGCGCCTATACCGAGAGGAGGCCGAGCGGCAGCGGCGGGGAAGCGTCAGGGGGAGGTGACTCCTGTTCGTTCGACCCCTGCGGTGCCGCGTTCGCTCGGCCTCCTCGGGCCGTTTCATTCCTCGGTCGAGGGATTTCGTCGCAATTTGCGGGTATCGGAGCTAGGCTTCGGGATGGATCGGCGTGTGCTGCGGCCGCCGTTCCGCCCGTTATGGATACGCCGCAGCTCTATCGAGATCTCTGGCCCGGCCGGCGGAGGCGTGTCCTCGTGGTGGACGACGACCCGACACTCCGCCTGTTGCTGCGCACCACACTTGCCGCCGACGAGTTCGAGATCGAGGAGGTGGGGTCAGCGGAGGAGGCTCGTGAGGTCGCGCGCTTCTGGCGGCCCTCCGTCGTGTTGCTCGACGTGCAGCTGCCGGGGCTCGACGGCCTGTCGTTCTGCCGCCAGCTGACGAGCAGCTCCAATGACCCTCCCGCGGTCGTGATGTTGACGGGAAGTCGCGTCGGGGCCGAGGAGGCACGGCAGGCAGGCGCCCGCGCGATCCTGACCAAGCCGTTCAGCCCGCTCGAGCTGATCGCGCTGATGGACGAGCTCGACGAGACGCTCGACGAGGTCCTGGTCTCTCGGAGCGAGGGTGACGCCGAGCAGTTGCTCGTGTACGCACGCGACCTGAGTCGCATCGTCGAGGTCGAGCGTGCCCAACGGCGTTTGCTGCAGCACGCGTACCGTCAGACAGTCGCCGCGCTCGCGGATGCCCTGGAGGCAAAGGATCCGGGAACCGGTCGACACGCACAGCGCGTGCAGCACTACGCACTGACGTTGACCGAGACGGTCGAGCCGCGGTTGCTCGACGATCCCAGTCTCGAGTACGGCTTCCTGCTCCACGACGTCGGCAAGATCGGCGTCGCCGACCAGGTCCTGAACAAGCCGGGCCCGCTCACCGACGACGAGCGGAGCCTGATCGAGCTGCATCCGACGATCGGCGAGGAGATCCTCTCCGGCGTCGCGCTACTGGAGGGTGAAGGACTGCGCGTCGTGGGCTCTCATCACGAACGCTGGGACGGCCTCGGCTATCCCGGCGGCCTGGCCGGCGAGCAGATCCCCCTCGGCGCACGCATCTTCGCCCTGGCGGACGCGCTCGATGCAATGACGAGCGATCGTCCCTATCGAGCCGCGCTCAGCTGGGAAGAGGCGACGGACGAGATCCTCTCGCAGGACGGCTCGCAGTTCGACCCGAGGGTCGTGCGCGCGTTCTGCACGCGGGAGCGCCAGCTCCGCCGCACGTACGAAGAGCTCTCGGTCGTCGCTGCCTGACGGCCGCGTCCCTGAAAGGAGGGATCGACGGATCTCTCGGGAGGGGCTACGAAGAGAGTGGCGGCTACGAGGGAGGGGAAGTGACTGCGGCGGAGTTCGAGCTCTTCACGGCGAGCCAGGCAGAGGCGGTCCTGGCCGACAGGTACAGGCGCTTGGTCGAGTGCGGCTATTCACCGACGAGCGCACTCACGACCGCGGCTCATGTCGAGGTCGACATCGACCTGGCGAAGCAATTGATCTGCGAAGGCGCCCCGGAAGCGTCTGTCTGCCTGCTCTTCTAGGTATCCGCGGGTTTACGACTTAGGATATTTGCTTCTCCGATCAGGAGGAGGGGAGGCAGGTGAAGCTGTTCGTCAAAGCGGCCTTCGTCGGCATGGCTGTATCGCTGACCCTGGTATTTCCGGCGGGAGCAGGAGCGGACACGAAATGGGTCTGCGACGTGCCGGGCGAAGGGTTGGTGACGTTCGTGTCTGCGGCAGACGCCGCGCGCCACGGAATCGAGCAGGCCAACAGCAAGGCAGGCGTCGTGTTCAACAAGAGGTTCGGCGAGGTCTGCCACGTCGAGTGACGACCACCTCATCGGGGGCCAACCGATCGTTGGCCCCGATGAGGAAAATCAAGCTCAATCCAGCGTAATCACCGTGCAGTCGGTCGCATAGGTCGCCGGCCCAGCCACCGTCCAGAAGGCGCTGACCGTCAGGCCGCGGAGCCCATCTGCGTCGGCCGGAGTGAACTTGACATCAGCCCTGCCATTGCCCTCCGCGTTCGTGGCGAGCATTGCGGTCGGGATCGCCATGCTCCCGCCGGTGCAATCCAGGCTGCTCGGGAAAATGTTGAGCGTCACCTGATACGCCCCCGGCACCCCGCCGTTCAGGACGTAGATCTCGTGCGCATAGACGACCGGGCCGTCGGCATGGACGTTCACGACCATGCCACCGCCCGGAGCGCCGCTCAGGCCATGAAGAGCGAGCCGCTCCGTGTGGTAGGCGCTGTCCGCCGAAGCCACGCCGACCAGTCCTGTGCCGAGGACCGCCGCGATCGCGAGTGCGAAGAAATGTCGCATCTCTCCCCTCCTCAGTCGAGGTCCCCACGAGGATGAACGATGCTCCCGCTCGAGTCCAGAGGATTTAGGGCCGGTTGGGTTTGCGTCCAAGACGCAACGAGGGTAGACCTCCCGAGGGCAGGCCCTTACTACGGAAGGGGAGACGTATGAAAGGGAAGCTCTGGCCGCTCGGCCTGCTGGCGGTAGCTCTCGTGTTGACCGTTCCCAGCGCCGTGGCGGCGGTTGGTGACCGCGAGGTCACCGTGGGGAGCCCGTTGAGCCCGTTCTCGCAGAACAAGCAGAACGAGCCGGCGATCGCCATGGACGCGAACAACGAAATGGTGCTCGCCGCAGGCTCGAACGACAACATCGACGAGGAGGCCTGCAACGCCGGTGATCCGACCACGTGCCCGTTCACGGCGGGGATCGGAGGATCCGGCATCTACTTCTCGTTCGACGGCGGCAAGAGTTGGACTCAGCCGACGTACACCGGTCTCACCGCCAGAGACTGTCTCGGTCCGGCGGCGTGCACGCCGCACGTCGGGCCGATCGGAACCCTGCCGTGGTACTACGAGGACGGCCTCGAGTCCGATGGCGACCCGGCGCTCGCGTTTGGACCGCGGCCCGGACCGGACGGGTTCTCGTGGTCGAACGGCTCTCGCCTCTACTACGCGAACCTCACGTCGAATATCAACGCTAAGAAGGACGAGACCTTCAAAGGCTTCGAGGCGATCTATGTCTCGCGGACGGACGACCCGCAAACCGCAGCGGCCGGCGGCTCCGCGGGCAAGGCCGCCTGGATGCATCCGGTCCGTGTCAGCCAGCAGAGCTCGGCGACGTTCGCGGACAAGGAGCAGATCTGGGCCGACAATGCGTCGTCGAGCACGTTCTTCGGCAACGTCTATGTGTGTTGGGAGAACTTCGTCGGTAGCGGCTCGGGCCCGCTCTTCGTTGCGACTTCTCGCGACGGCGGAAGCACCTGGGATCCAAAGAAGGTGACTGCGGCCCACGCGTCGGCAGCGAGACACTTCGGCCAGTCAGGTTGCACCGTGCGGACCGATTCGAAAGGCGTTGTCTACGTCTTCTATGAGGAGTTCCAGAACCCGTCGAAGGTCGGTTTGCCGACCACGGGGACGCATTTCCTGGTGAAGTCGTTCGACGGCGGGGCGACGTGGACGAAGCC
>JBKPEC010000139.1:0-10561 GCA_046728195.1 Actinomycetota bacterium | reverse complement strand
TTCGGGTTCCGAGCCTCGAAGATCTCGACGACGCGCGGCAGACCGTGCGTGATGTCCGCGCCGGCGACTCCGCCGGTGTGGAACGTCCGCATCGTGAGCTGCGTACCGGGCTCGCCGATACCGCACTCCGCACTGCGGACTCCGGTTACCTCACCCGGCGTCTGGTCGACGTCTCGCAGGACGTGATCATCCGCGACGAGGACTGCAAGACGAAGGAGTTCGTCGAGCTGCCGATCCGCGTCCCGGAGGGGATCAACAAGAGCATCCTCGGGCGGATCCTCGCAGAGGAAGTGCACAAGCCGCTGGCGAGCGGAAAGCCGGGGAAGACCGTGGTGGCCGAGAAGGGCGAGGAGCTCACGGCGCCTATCCTCGAGGAGATCATCGAGGCTCTCGGCGAGACGGCTGACCACGTCAAGCTGCCCGTCCGTTCGGTGCTCAAGTGCAAGAGCGAGTTCGGCGTGTGCCGAGCGTGCTACGGCACGTTCCTCGCCACCGGCGAGACCGCCGAGATCGGCGACGCGGTCGGGATCATCGCGGCCCAGTCGATCGGCGAGCCCGGTACGCAGCTCACGATGCGGACGTTCCACACCGGCGGAGTCGCCGGCGCGGACATCACGCACGGTCTGCCGCGCGTCGTCGAGATCTTCGAGGCTCGGAACCCGAAGGGTGCGGCCACGCTCGCCGAGGTCGGCGGCAAGGTCGACATCGAGGACACCGAGCGCGGCCCGAAGATCACGATCATCCCGCACGACCTGAACGACGACGAGGAGCCGAAGGCGATCCAGCTGCCGAGGCGCACTCGTCTGCTCGTGACCAAGGGGCAGGACGTGGAGCCGGGCGACGCGCTGCACGAGGGCTCGCTGAATCCGGCCGACCTCCTGCGGCTCAAGGGCTACACGGAGACGGAGCTGTATCTCGTAGGCGAGGTGCAGAAGGTCTACAAGTCCCAGGGCGTGGAGATCCACGACAAGCACATCGAGCTGATCGTCCGCCAGATGCTCAAGAAGGTGCGTGTCGAGAACGCAGGTGAGACCGACCTGCTGCCCGGCCAGCTCGTCGACAAGACGGTGCTCGATCGCGAGAACGCGCGGGCGAAGAAGGAGAAGAAGGAGCAGGCGACGTTCGAGCCGCTGATCCTCGGGATCACCAAGGCGTCGCTGGCGACCGAGTCCTTCCTCTCGGCCGCGTCCTTCCAGGAGACGACCAAGGTGCTGACGGATGCCTCGATCGAGGGCAAGGTCGACCGGCTCCTCGGGCTGAAGGAGAACGTGATCATCGGGAAGCTGATCCCGGCGGCCACGGGCCTCAAGCAGTACCGGGGGATCGAGATCGGGCCTTCCGACAAGGTTCCGCCCTCTGCCTATATGCGTCCCGCGACGGAGGAGCAGCTGCTGGCGGCGCTCGAGGAGATCGACTCGGGCGGCGGCAACGGCATCGACCTCGACTCGCTGGGCCTCGACTTCGGCGGCGACGGGGGCGAGGAAGAGCCTCGGAGCGACATCGAGGCCGAGGAGATCCCCGAGGTGGATTCTCCACTCGACGAGGCGTGAGAATCCGGCGCCTTCGGCGCCATGATGATTCTCATGCTAGGTAAGGCGTTTGGTAGCGAGGCCGGGCAATCCCGGCCTCGCGGCATTTGGATTCCCTGTTTACCTAACCAGGCGCCACCCCGGATCGTCGGGGTCTGACCCCGAAGGGGTCTGACCCCAGCCCTTTGTCCTTTGGATTCCCTGTTTACCTAACCAGGCGCCACCCCGGATCGTCGGGGTCTGACCCCGAAGGGGTCTGGCCCCAGCCCTTTGTCCTACCGATCCGCTGCCTGGAGCAGCCCGAGGCACATCTCGTCGGTCGTTCCCTCGCCCCACAGAACGTAGCGCGGCTTCAGCAACTTCCCGTTGACGAGCGGCTGCTTGATCTTGGAGTTGTCGAAGCGGCAGGTGACGCGGATGGTGTCGCCCACGTTCGCGTCCACCGGCTGCTGCAAGTAGTAGGCGTCCTGCCAGTGAAAGTTCCAGCGGGGGATGTGCAACAAGGTCTGGCCGTTCAGCGTGATACGGACGTCGACGCCGCGGGTATGCATGTGACCGGCCACGCCGTAGATCCGTAGCGGTCTGGTCACGCGGCGGTCGCACGACGTGGTCAGCGACCTGACGCTCGCGGGCGAGCTCGGGAAGTCCGCCAGCGACTTGCCGCAGATGTAGAGCAGTCCCGACGGGATCAGCGCCGCGTTGTAGCCGTACTTCCGGATCTCTTCGCGAACTGCGACGTCACGCGAGCAAAGCTCGGAGTGCACGCCGCGTGGGCACGGAAGCTCGACCGGAGCGGGCACAAGGATCGTGTTCAGCGGCGTCAGCTTCGTCGTGGCCGCCGGGGCGAAGCGGATAACGGCACGTGACCGGTCGTGCTTCGCCTTGTGGATGAGGTTGTAGTGCACCTGCATCACGATCGCGGCGCCGGCATGAACCAGCACGCCCGTTCCGGCGGGCGTGTCGTTCGTCGTGTGACCCGGAACCCAGGCGCTGATCCACGGAGGCGCGCCCAGCCGGTCATTCGAGGCGGAGTCGGCGGTGGGGTGGGTCTCGGACAGGCCGGGCCCGCCGAAGCAGGTCCAGCCGTTGCCGCCCGACGCCGCGTTGAGGCGGCGAGCGTCGGCGGCGTTCTCACCTGCTGCCTCGAAGAGGATCACGTGGTGGACGATCGACGCCCGCTGCGGCTTGATCACGGCGCTCGTCACGAACATGTCCTGTGTCAGGTGCGGCTCGAGCAGGAAGCAGTGGTAGTCGTCCAGCCCTCCGACCGCTGCCTTCGGCAGGTACGGCCGCGCCGGAGCAAGGGTCATGGTCGTCCCTGGGGCATTCGTCGTTCCGCCGACGGGCTCGATCGGTCGTCCTGCACCGATGCGTGCGCCGCCACGAACCCAGCGAGCTAGCAGATCCTTCTCGGCCGGCGTCAAGATCCGCTGCGACTGCCCGAGGTACGCCGGAGAATCCGCACCGGGCATCCACGGCGGCATGCGTCCGAGCTTCGTCATGACGAGGATGCCGTTGGCGTAGGCCGCCGCGGTTCGTGCGTTGCGAAGCGAGAACGGCGCGATCCCCCCGGGTCTGTGGCACCCCGCGCACTTCTGCGCGAAGATCGGGGCGACGTCAGACCACGTCGGGGGCGAGGCGTGAGCGGCACTCCGCCTGTTGCCAGAGCCCGCTGCGATCGCCACCACGCCAACGGCCACAGCGGCAACCGCAACGATCGCGAGAGCGAGTCTCAACCGCCTCACAGCTCAACGCTAGCGCGAGCGGTGGCGGAAATCGAGGACAGTTCGCGTCGTCACAAACGTAAAACGTTCGTAAGGACGCCCGTTCTCGGGGCTAGTCTGTTGCCGGTGAAGAGGCTCGGGGTTCTGGCCGCCGCCGTCGCTGTTGCCGCCGCGTTTGCCCTCTTCGGGAGCGCGCGCGCTCCCGCGGAGCGGCTGCAGGCGAACTGCTCGCTCTTCACGGGCAAGACGCCGCTCTGGCTGGACTTCGCCGACGGCTCGGTTCCGTTCTGGAATCTCTTCGCGCGGCCGGGCGTGACTGCGCTTGCCTCGAATTTCATCTATCCACCGAAGCTGCGAGCAGGCGGTGCTCAGACGGCGTACTTCGACCTCTATCTGAACAGACGAGTGGGCACGACGAGCGCGCCGGCGGACCCGAGCACGATCGTCGACAAGGCGAACAAGTTCTACGAGTACGCCGCGCAGGCGATGGACTGCTCGAATCCCGTAATTGCCGAGAACGAGCTGTTCGGCGCGTGGCTCGCCGTACCGTGGTCTCCGACGAACGCGCAGTACCGTGCGAACGTCCTCCTCTTTCTGCAGACCTTGCGGCAGCGCGGCGCTCAGCCGTGGCTCCTCGTGAACTCGACGCCGTACACCGACGGAAGTGCGGGCGACTGGTGGCGGCAGGTCGCCGACGTGGCCGGAATCGTGCGCGAGGTCTACTTCCCGGCACCGTTGATCTACAAGCAAGGACCGGTCCGCGGCAGCCGCTACCTGCGCCAGGCATTCCGGAACGGAATCCTCGACTTCACGAAGATCGGGATTCCAGTCTCGAAGCTAGGCATCTTTCTCGGCTTCCAGACTACGAAGGGAAGCGGCGGCCGCGAGGGGCTCGCTGCCGAGCCCTGGTTCCGTACCGTGAAGTGGCAGGCGCTCGCCGCACGGTACGTCGCGCGCGAGATGAAGTTCAGCTCCGTCTGGTCGTGGGGCTGGGCGGAGTGGAAGACAACACCCGGCGAGATGGATCCCGCGAAGGCGCGAGCCGCCTGCGTCTACCTGTGGACGCGTAACCCGAGCCTCTGCAACGGTCCGCGTGCCGCGGGCAAAGGGTTCGTCCCCTCGCGCACCGAGGGGCAACTGATCCTCGCTCCGGGGTTGAGGTGCCAGGTCGGAAAGGGCGCCGTCCGCTGGTCCGCCATCAATCCGCTGCTCAAGCTGACCGGCGACCCGGAGCTCGCGTTCACCAACGCCTTCGCTCGAACCGTCGAGCAGAAGGGGGCTCCCGTGAGCTCAGCCGACGTCCTTGCCGCGGAGCGCTCGATCATCGCGGCGCGGTTCGGTGGGTCGCGGAGCGCCTACCTCAATGCGATCGCCCAGGCGCACACCAGTCTCTTCGTGGCGCGGACCGTGATCGGCGACGAGTTGCGGCACGCACGCATCGAGAGCAGGTTTCAGGTCGCGGCACCAACCGCGAAGGCGATCGCCGACTACCACGACACGTACGGCGATCTGAACGCACGCCTCGTGGAGACGAAGGAGGGCGTGCAATGGCTCGCCGGGAAGCGATCGGGCTATGCGCTCGAGTCGGCCGCGCCGCCTCGGCTGATGAATATCGGCTCGGGCCGATGGTCGACCGTGTGGTCGCCGCTCGGGCCGGCTCAGGTCCGTCCGCTTGGCCCGCCGCAGCCGCTGGCCACCTTGCCACTCGCAACCGTGCGGACGGGAATTCGCGCCGCGCTGATGGCCCAGGCGCGCGAGGACAGGTTCCCGACGTGGCTGATGGCGGCGCAGAGAAGCGCGCTGAGCGAGGCGATCTGCTGGCGGGACCAGATGCCGGAGCTCGGCGAGGTCGACCTGACGAACTACCTGCCTTTCCTCGCCGTCACCGGGTAAGCCGGCGAACTACGCCGGGCCCAGCCGCGGGGAGTTGGCCGAGACGACTCGGCCCTTGCCCGCTTCCTTGGCCCGGTACAAGGCATCGTCGGCGCGCTGGAAGAACGCGACCGGGTCATCCTCGGCGCGCAACTCCGCCACGCCCGCGGACAGGAAGAGCTTCCCGCCCTGGCCGAGCGGGCGGGAGGAGTTTGCGTTCTGGATTCGGCGATAGAGCTGATCCGCGTCGCCGATCGAGGACTCGGGAAGGATGACCGCGAACTCGTCGCCACCGACGCGACACGCGATGTCGGATGTTCGCACGACCCCGCGCACCCGCTCGGCCGCCTCGGCCAGAACGGCGTCTCCGGCCAGGTGGCCGATGCGGTCGTTGACGTCTTTGAAGTCGTCGAGGTCGAAGACGACCAGGGAGAGCTTGCGCTCGTAACGGTGGGCGCGGGCGCACTCGCGCGCGAGTGTCTCGTGGAAGAAGCGCCGGTTGTGAAGACCCGTCAGGGCGTCGAGGTCGGCGAGCTGGCGGGCCTCCCGGAAACGGTTCGCGTTCTCGATAGCGGGCCCGGCATGGACGGCGAGGCTCTCGAGCAGGCGGACGTCCTCGTCGGAGTACTGGTGACCCTTGGTACGGGTGAAGACAGTCAGGTACCCAAGGGTCGTGCTCTCGCCTGGAAGCGGCACGGCGAGCCCGCTGCTGATGACGGGCTCGTCGCGCTCACCGCGCTCGAGCTCCGGGTAGGTGTACGACATCGAGATCGAGCGGGCCAGTCGCCCATCCGGAGGCCCGGTGATGGCGTGGCGTTCGGCCTCCTCGACTGACAGTCCGAGGGTCGCGACGAGAGGCTTGTTGCCCTGAGGATCCGGAAGCATGATCAGCGCTGCGTCGGCGCCTTCGAGGGCGCCCGCCGCCTCGAGCGTTCGCGAGAGCACCTCGTCGAGGTCGATCGACCCTGCGAGCTCCCCGAAGATCCGGCTCCGGCGCCCCTCCTCCTCGGCGCGCTCGAGGGCCCCCGCCAACTCGCGCCCGAGCTCGTCCATTCGCGCGTTCAGGCTGGCGACTACCTCGGCGACGCGCTCGTCGGCCGAGTTGTCCGAGCGCCAACGGACGACGAGCAGGGCCAGGAGCAGCACCACGAGGGCGCCCAGGCCCACACTGATCCCGATCAGTACCGTCGTCATCGATCCGCCGCAGGAGAGCCGAAAAACCCGCACTCACTGTAGTGGCGTCCGAGCGGTCTCACTAGTCTTTGTAAATGAGAAACTTGGTCGCCGGGGCTGCCTGAAAAACGGGCCAAAAAGGCCTCCTCGTTTCGCTTCACGAGCGGGATTCCGCGGTTTGCGGGGTCTCCCTCCTTTCGGTACCATGCCTCGTCCGGTTGGCAGGGCCATCGGCCCCGCCGACCGTTGCTGTGTGAGAAGGGAAATTCCAGGAGGTTCATGCCCACCGTCAACCAACTCGTCCGCAAGGGTCGCGCTCTCCAGAAGGGGAAGACCAAGACCCCTGCCCTTGGCGGGGCGCCTCAGAAGCGAGGCGTCTGCACCCGCGTGTTCACGCATACCCCGAAGAAGCCGAACTCGGCTCTGCGGAAGGTGGCGCGCGTCCGGCTGACGAACGGGCAGGAGGTCACGACCTACATCCCCGGCGAGGGGCACAACCTCCAGGAGCACTCCGTCGTCCTCGTCAGAGGCGGCCGCGTCAAGGATCTGCCGGGCGTCCGGTACAAGGTGATCCGGGCAGCGCTCGACACGGCGGGCGTGTCCGACCGCAAGCAGGGCCGTTCGAAGTACGGCGCCAAGCGAGGCTCATAATGCCCCGCCGTGCCGAAGTCCAGGCCCGGCCGATCGAGCCGGATCCCGTCTACAACTCGCCGCTCGTCACGCAGGTGATCAACAAGGTGATGACTCGCGGGAAGAAGTCGACCGCCGAGCAGATCGTCTACGACGCCCTCGAGCGGATCGGCGAGAAGACCGGTAAGCCTCCGGTCGAGGTGCTGGAGCAGGCCGTGAAGACGGTCACGCCGGTGCTCGAGGTCAAGAGCCGCCGGGTCGGCGGTGCCAACTACCAGGTGCCCGTGGAGGTTCCGCAGCGGCGTGCCCGCACGCTTGCCGTGCGCTGGCTGGTCGACTACGCACGGCACCGCCGGGAGAAGGGCATGGTCGACAAGCTCGCGAACGAGATCCTCGACGCCCTGAACCAGCAGGGCGGGGCGTTCAAGCGCAAGGACGACGTCTACCGGATGGCGCAGGCCAACAAGGCCTTCGCGCACTACAGGTGGTGACAGCGATGGCCGTCGACACCAGGAGCGGGGTCGCACTCGACCGCGTCCGGAACATCGGGATCATGGCCCACATCGACGCGGGCAAGACGACGACGACCGAGCGGATCCTCTACTACACCGGCCGGACCCACAAGATGGGCGAGGTGCACGAAGGCGCCGCGACGATGGACTGGATGGCGCAGGAGCAGGAGCGCGGCATCACGATCACGTCCGCCGCTACGACGGCGTTCTGGCGCGATTTCCGCATCAACATTATCGATACGCCCGGCCACGTGGACTTCACCGTGGAGGTGGAGCGAAGCCTCCGCGTCCTCGACGGCGCCATCGCCGTCTTCGACGCGGTCGCCGGCGTCCAGCCCCAGTCCGAGACGGTCTGGCGGCAGGCCGAGCGCTACGGGGTCCCGCGGATCGCCTTCATCAACAAGATGGACCGCACCGGGGCGGACTTCTTCGCCGCTGTTCAATCCATGGTGGATCGCCTGGGCGCGCATCCGGTGCCGGTCCAGCTGCCGATCGGCCAGGAGGAGCACCACCGCGGTGTGGTCGACCTCGTCGAGATGCGCTCGATCACCTGGGCCGACGACCTCGGGACGAAGATGGAGGTCGGCGACATTCCGGCCGAGCTGGCCGAGCAGGCGCAGGAATACCACCACCAGCTGATCGACGCGATCGCCGAGTTCGACGACGAGCTGACCGAGACCTACCTCCTCGACGAGGACTCCGTCACCCCGGACATGATCAGGCGCGCGCTACGCAAGGGCACGCTCGCGAACAAGATCACGCCGGTGCTGCTCGGCTCGGCCTTCAAGAACAAGGGCGTGCAGCCGCTGCTCGACGCCGTGATCGACTACCTGCCGAGCCCGCTCGACGTGCCGCCGGTCCATGGGGTCGACCCGCGCACCGAGCACGAGCTCTCGCGGCGGCCCGCCACCAACGAGCCCTTCTCAGCGCTGGCCTTCAAGGTCATGTCCGATCCCTACGTCGGGAAGCTGACGTACTTCCGTGTGTACTCCGGCCAGCTCAAGGCGGGCGACCGGGTGCTGAACACGAACACCGGCAAGACCGAGCGGATCGGCCGCATCCTCCAGATGCACGCCAACCATCGTGAGGAGCGCGAAGAGATCGGCGCAGGCGAGATCGCCGCCGGCGTGGGCCTGAAGGACACGACGACCGGTGACACGCTCGCCACCGACACCGCGCCGATCAAGCTCGAGTCGATGAGCTTCCCGGACCCGGTCATCTCGGTGGCCGTCGAACCGAAGTCGAAGGCCGACCAGGACAAGCTCTCGACAGGGCTCCAGCGGCTCACCGAGGAAGACCCGACGTTCCGCGTGCGGACCGACGACGAGACCGGACAGACCCTGATCGCCGGCATGGGCGAGCTGCACCTGGAGATCATCATCGACCGCCTCAAGCGCGAGTTCAACGTCGATGCGAACGTGGGCCGGCCGCAGGTCGCGTACCGCGAGACCATGGGCAAGGCAGTCGAGAACGTGCAAGGACGCTTCGTCCGCCAGACCGGCGGGCGCGGCCAGTACGGACATGCCGTGATCAACGCCGAGCCGCTCGACGCCGGCGACGGCTACGAGTTCGTCGACAAGATCGTCGGCGGGAAGATCCCGAAGGAGTACATCCCGGCAGTCGACCTGGGCATCCAGGAGGCGATGGAATCCGGGGTGCTCGCGGGGTATCCCGTTGTCGACATCCGCATCGAGCTCGTCGAGGGGTCGTACCACGACGTGGACTCGAGCGAGATGGCGTTCAAGGTCGCCGGCTCGATGGCGTTCAAGGAAGCGATGAAGCGCGGCAAGCCGAAGCTGCTCGAGCCGGTGATGGCCGTCGAGGTGATCACGCCCGAGGACTACCTCGGCGACGTGATGGGCAACCTCAACTCACGCCGCGGGCGCGTCGAGAGCCTCGAGCCGGTCGGCAACGCGCAGGTGGTCAAGGCCATCGTCCCGTTGGCGGAGATGTTCGGGTACGCGACCGACGTGCGTTCGATGACGCAGGGACGCGCGGAGTTCACGATGCAATTCGAGCGTTACGAAGAGGTTCCGCAATCGATCGCGGCCGAGCTGGTCACGAGCGACGCGTAACACGAGGAAGGAGAAGCATGGCAAAGCAGAAGTTCGAGCGCACCAAGCCGCACCTCAACGTCGGCACCATCGGGCACATCGACCACGGCAAGACGACGCTGACCGCGGCGATCACCAAGGTCCTGGCCGACTCGGTCGGCGGCACGACCCAGGTGCGGTCGTTCGAGTCGATCGACAACGCGCCGGAGGAGAAGGCGCGCGGCATCACGATCAACACGGCGCACGTCGAGTACGAGACCGAGAAGCGCCACTATGCGCACGTCGACTGCCCTGGGCACGCCGACTACATCAAGAACATGATCACGGGAGCCGCCCAGATGGACGGCGCGATCCTCGTCGTGTCCGCGGCCGACGGCCCGATGCCGCAGACGCGCGAGCACATCCTGCTCGCCCGCCAGGTCGAGGTGCCGTCGATCGTCGTCGCGCTGAACAAGGCCGACATGGTCGACGACCCCGAGCTCCTCGAGCTCGTCGAGATGGAGGTCCGCGAACTGCTCTCGCGCTACGAGTTCCCGGGCGACGACATCCCCGTCGTTCACGTCTCGGCGCTGAAGGCGCTCGAGGGCGACGGCGAGTGGGTGCCCAAGATCCTCGAGCTGATGGAGTCCGTCGATTCGTACATCCCCGAGCCGCAGCGCGACGTCGACAAGCCGTTCCTGATGCCGATCGAGGACGTCTTCACGATCACGGGTCGCGGCACCGTCGTCACCGGCCGGATCGAGCAGGGCCAGATCAAGTCGGGCGACGACGTCGAGATCGTCGGCATCCATCCCGAGACCGAGAAGACGGTCGTCACCGGGCTCGAGATGTTCCAGAAGACGCTCGACTTCGCGCAGGCGGGCGACAACGCGGGCGCGCTGCTCCGCGGCGTCAAGCGTGAGGAGGTCGAGCGCGGTCAGGTGCTCGCGAAGCCCGGCTCGATCACGCCGCACACGCACTTCAAGGCCGAGGTGTACGTCCTCTCGAAGGACGAGGGCGGCCGCCACACGCCGTTCTTCAACAACTACCGCCCGCAGTTCTACTTCCGCACGACGGACGTGACGGGC
>JBKPEC010000138.1:0-29490 GCA_046728195.1 Actinomycetota bacterium | reverse complement strand
CGGCTCCTACTCGGATGCCGGCTCGGGCGTTGCCTCGGTGCGCTACGAGCTGCGGCAAACCGGGAGCGGCACGTGGACGACGATCGCGACCGCCTCCAGTGCGCCGTTCAGCGCCACCTGGGATGCGTCGACGACCGCGTCCGGCAGCTACGACCTGCGCCCGGTCATCACCGACAACGCCGGCAACGCCTTCACCGGCGCGCTGATCACGATCAACCTCGACGCCACGGCGCCGACCGTCGTCCTCAGCAACCCTGGCGCGACGATCTCGGGCACCGTGACCTTCCTGGCCACCGTCGGCGGGACGGGCGCGACCAAGGTCGTCTTCGGGGCCAGCCCCGCGGGTGGCAGTTCGTGGACGTCGATCGGGACGGATACCAGCTCGCCCTGGAGCGTGGCCTACGACACGAGGAAGCTCCCGGACGGCCTCTACGACTTCCGGGCGACGGTGTCGGACGGGCTTGGGAACTCGTCCACCGACGTCGTCACGGGGATCCGGGTCGACAACACCGCACCGCACCTCGTCTCGTCGTCGCCGGCGGACGGGTCGACGGTGTCCTCTGCGAGCGCGATCGGCCTGGTGGCCAGCGAGCCGGCGACGCCCGTCGGCGTCACGCTCGACGGCAACGCAACGGTCGCACCGATCGTGAGCGGGACGAGCATCACCTTCAACACCGGAGCGCTCGGCGTCGGTGCCCACGTTCTGGCGGGTGAGCTTCAGGACTCCGCCGGCAAGAAGGGAGCCTTCCAGGTCCACTTCACGGTCTGGTCATCCACTTCCGGCTCGCCTGCGCCGCCCGTCGAGGCGAACACGACCACCTCCGCCGGGACGACCGTAACGTCGTCCGACGGCTTCGCCTCGGCCACGATGCCCGCCGGCGCCTGGTCCACCGCCGGCGCCGACTGGATCACCCTGCGCATCACGCCGGTAGCGGCACCCACCGGGCTGACGAACGGCTTCGGCCCCGGCCCGGAGGCCCTGGACGTGACCGCGCGCTGGGCTCTCGCCGGCACGGAGGTCCATCAGTTCAGCCAGCCCATCTCCATCCTGATCCGCTCGACCGAGCCGGGCCTCGTCCCTGCAACCTTCGAGAACGGGCACTGGCGCGTCCTGTTCCGGGTTCCCTTCGCGGGCACCCTGCCCGCGGGCTGGGACGACGGCTTCTGGACAGACGCCAGCGGGTTCCACGTCCTCACCCGGCATCTCTCGCTCTTCGCACTGCTCCGAGATCTCGCCGCCCCCAATCCACCCCAGAACGTGCGGGGCTTCCTCGCATCGGACGGTCTGACGCTGCGATGGGAGCCCGGCGCCGACAACAGCGGCACCTACGACTTCGTGACGGTCTTCTCCGGGTCGACCGACATCGGCCACTACGGCATCGACTACACCGCCGCCGGCATCGGCCCGTGGGCCGTCGGGGATCCTCGCGTCTTCCGCCTCAGGGAAACCGACCTGGCCGGAAACCAGAGCGGGCTGACCCGGCCGCTCGTGCCGCTGCCCTCGTTGATCGGCAAGACGCCCGACCAGGCTGCGGCGCTGCTCGCCCCGCTCGGCCTCTCCCTCGGCACCGTTACGTCCGGCGGCACCGGTCCGGCCGGGACGATCACCGGCCCCGAGGGCCTCGTCCTCGGCGAGCTGGGATCGGCGATCGACGTAACGGTGGCCCCAGGCGGCGCACTCACGCGGCTCGCGTTCAAGGTGGTCACGGCGCCGAAGTTCCGGCCCTCGAAACGCTCGAAGATCGCAGCTCGTGTGTCGCTGAGCCGTGCAGCCCGAGTGACGGCCCAGCTCCTCAACCCGCGGCACGTCAAGCTCTGTGGCTGGCGGTTCACCCTCAAAGCGGGCCGCAGGATCATCAAGCTGCGCGTGCCACGGCGGGTTCGCCGGAGCGGCGTTTACACGCTGCGCTGGACCGCCCGCTCGGGACGCGAGACGGTCTCGCGTCGAATGACGATCCGGCTGGTCGGCACGACACGCGGATCCGCCCTCGCGCCGGCGCAGCCGGTGGAGGTCGTGCTCGCCGGCCCGGCGACGCAGGGTCTCGCCGGAAAGTTCCCCGCCCGCAGGCCGAAGGTCGTCTGGGCTACCGGAGTCGAGCCGACGTTCGACGCCGCTGCCAGCCGGACGAGGGACGTGCGCGTGATCGTGATCGACGTCGACGCCTTCGGCACCGGGCTCGTCCGCGAGCTGCACACGGTGTTCCCGTCGGTGCGCATCGTCGCGCTCGCGTCGACGCCGAAGCTTCTTGCGGGCTCGCTCGCTGCCGGAGCGGCAATCGCCCTGCCGCGCGCGACGCCGCCGGCGACGCTCGCACGCGTCATCCAGCGGTTGCTCCACAGGCCGAAGCCGGCGTCCCCGGCCAAGCGGGGCTGACCCGCCGCTACCCGCCGGGCTTCCAGAGCGGCGCGTCGTGCCCGGCCGCCGCGTTCGCGGCCCGGGCCGCGATGAAGAGGAAGTCGGAGAGCCGGTTCAGGTACACGAGGACGAGCGGGTTCACGCCGGTCTCACCGTCGGCGGCCAGCGCGTCACGCTCGGCCCGGCGGCAGGTCGCCCGGGCGACGTGCAGGCGCGCAGCAGCCTCAGTCCCACCCGGGAGCACGAAGCTCTTGAGCTCGGGGAGGTCGGCGTTGAACTCGTCGCAGAGTGCCTCGAGCCGGTCGATCGCAGCCTGCTCGATGCGCAGACGGTCGGTGATTCCGAACGGCACGGACAGGTCGGCGCCCACATCGAACAGGTCGTTCTGTACTCGCTCGAGTGGGGCGCGTAGCGCCTCGGGCAGCCCTGGGGTCGCGAGCGCGACGCCGAGCGCCGAGTTCAGCTCGTCCACCGCGCCGAAGGCACCGATGCGGCAGTCGAGCTTCGGCACGCGAGACCCGTCGCCGAGCGAGGTCTCGCCCCGGTCACCGGCGCGCGTGTAGATGCGGGTGAGCCGGACGGGCTCGTCACGGCGTCGAGAGCGCGACATCGTCAGCGCACCGCGAGCGACGGCTCGGTCAGGCCGAGGATCGAGCGGGCGATCACGAGCCGCTGGATCTCGCTCGTCCCCTCGTAGATCTCCGTGATCTTGGCGTCGCGGTAGTAGCGCTCGACCGGAAACTCCTTCGTGTAGCCGTAGCCGCCGAGGATCTGGATCGCCTCGCCCGTCTGCCGCCGCGCCATCTCGGAGGCGAAGAGCTTTGCTTTCGCTCCCTCCTCGGTGTGCTTTCTCCCCTGCTGCTTCAGCCAGGCCGCGCGGTAGATCAGCAAACGTGCCGCGTCGAGCTCCATCGACATGTCGGCCAGCTTCTGCTGGATCGCCTGGAAGTCGGCGATGCGATGGCCGAAGGCATGACGCTGCAGGGCGTACTCGCGCGCGACGTCGTACGCGGCCTGCGTGATGCCGAGCGCCTGCGCGGCGATTCCGATTCGTCCGCCGTCCAGCGTGGCCATCGCGACGCGAAAGCCACGGTTCTCCTCGTGCAGCAGACGGTCACGGCCTACGCGCGCGCGCTCGACGACGATGTCGTTCGTCACCGAGGAATTCAACCCGAGCTTCTCCTCGTCTCTCGTCACGTGCACGTGTTCGGCGTCGAGGATGAAGGCGCTGACTCCACTCGCCGTCTCGGTGTGCGGGTCCGTGCGCGCGAACAGGAGAAAGGTCCCGGCGTAGCGGCCGTTCGTGATCCACTGCTTCGCGCCGTTGATCGTCCAGCCGTCGCCGTCGACGTCGGCCCGCGTGCGCAATGCACCGGCGTCGGACCCGGCCTCCGCCTCCGTCAAGGCGAATGCGCCGAGGTGCTCGCCTCGCGCAAGCGGCGGCACGAACCTGGACTTCTGCTCCTCCGTTCCGAAGGCGAGGATCGGCAGCGTGACAGCACTCGTGTGCACGGCGACCGTCACGCCCACCCCCGCGTCGGCACGCGAAAGCTCCTCCAGCACCAGGATGTAGGCGAGGAAGTCCGCGCCGGCCCCGCCGTACTCTTCAGGGACACATGCTCCCATCAAGCCGAGCGCAGCGAGCTTGCCGAAGAGCTCGCGCGGAAACGCGTGGTCGCGATCCCAGGCCGCCGCGTGAGGGTCGATCTCGGCGCGGGCGAAGTCGCGAGTGAGCGCCTGAATCTCCTGCTGATCCTGTGTCAGCTCGAAGTCCATCTCGAGCGAAACGCTAGCGCGTCACCGGGATGCTCACGCCGGCCTGGCGCTTCGGGGCTCGGCGGGGTGCCTATGCCGCTGCCAGCTCGCGACGGATGTCGCGGAGGTGGCCTTCCACCGAGACGAAGGCAGCAACGACGTCGGGATCGAACTGGCGCCTGCCCTCGGCGAGGAGCTCTTCGCGCGCGGCCCTCCAGCTCATCGCGCGGCGGTAGGGCCGGTGGCTCGTCATCGCATCCAGGGAGTCGGCGACGGCGAAGATCCGGGCGCCGAGAGGAATCTCGTGGCGGGCAAGCCCGTCCGGGTAGCCGCGACCGTCCCAGCGCTCGTGGTGGGAACGAACGATCTTCAAGCCTTCGCCCTTCAGGAATGCGATTCCGGAGAGCATCGCCTCACCGAGCACCGTGTGGGTTTGCATCCGGCGACGCTCGGCCGCGCTGAGCGGGCCCGGCTTCTGGAGGATCCCGTCGGGAATCCCGATCTTGCCGACATCGTGGAGCAGGAAGCCGTAGGGCGTGCTCTCGTCCCTCTTCAGGCTGGGTGCGGCGATCGCCTCGCTCAGCGCAGTCGCATAGCTCTGCACGCGGTGCGAATGCGCACGCGTTCCCGTGTCCTTCGATTCGAGCGCGCTCGCGAGCGCCGAAACCGTCTGCAGGTATGCGGTCCGGAGCAAGTCGCGCTGACCGCGCTCGACCTCCAGCATGTGCCGCAGGTCCCGTGCATACAACAGCAGCTCCTCCTCGGGCTTACCGCCTCGCTTCTTGGTGGCGCGAAACGGCACGCCGTACAGGCCGCCGGCGAGCCGCTCTGCAACCGAGAGCAGCTCGAGCGGACTGAACGGCTTGCGCACGAACGCATCTGCTCCGACGCGCCGCGCGTCGGCGCTGGTCCCTCCCTCCGAGCCGGTCAACAGCACGATCGGGATGTCCCTCGTCGCCGGCGACGCCTTCAGCTCGACGCACAGCTCGAGCCCGCTCGTGCCGGGCATCATCACGTCGAGCACGATCACGTCGGGCCGCGCGGCGCGGATGCGCCGCCGCGCCGCCTCGGCGCTCTCTGCTTCCGTCACGTCGACGTCGGCAACCTCGAACGTCGTCTTCAGCAGAGTGCGAAGCCCAGGATCGTCGTCGACCAACAGGATTCGCAAGTCGCGAACCTCCCTTTCCCTGACCTGTGTGTTCTGTCGGCAGGCGGCCCAGGCCACTTGAGCCCCTGTCCACAAGACACCCCAGGGCCGAAAAACCTGCAGAGACGCGTTCTACGCGGCTTGGTTCAGCGGTATTCGAAGAAACCGCCGCCGCTCTTGCGCCCGAGCTTTCCGGCCTCGACCAGATCGCGAAGGAGGGGGCACGGAGCGTAGCGCTCGTCCCCCAGCCCTTCCTGGAGGACTTCCATGATCGAGACGCAGGTGTCGAGGCCGATCAGGTCGGCGAGCGCAAGCGGGCCCATCGGATGAGCGAACCCGAGCTTGGCGATCGTGTCGATCGCGTCCGCCTCTGCGACGCCGTCGTGTAATGCCCACACCGCTTCGTTGATGAAGGGCATCAGGATTCGATTGGAGACGAATCCTGGAAAGTCGTTGGCAACCGCCGGCGTCTTGCCCAGCTCACGGGCGAGGTCGGTGATCGCCTCGGCGGTCTCGTCGGAAGTGTCGCGTCCGCGAATGATCTCCACGAGCTGCAGCACGGGGACCGGATTGAAGAAGTGCATGCCGATCACCTTGTCGGGCCGCGAGGTCGCTGCCGCGAGCAGGCCGATCGGTATGGAGGAGGTGTTCGATGCGAGGACGGCTCTCTGCGGGAGCTCTTCGTCGGCCTGGTGGAAGAGCTGCTCCTTGACGTCGGCGTCCTCGACGACGGCCTCGATCATCAGGGCCGCCGGCACGAGATCCTCGACGATCGTGATCCGTCGAAGGACGTCGTCGGGAGGCGGGCCACCCTTCTCCTCGAGCTTGGCCAGGCTCCTTCGCATCGTCTCGACGGCGCGGTCGGCCGCCCCGGGTTGCGCGTCGTGGAGCGCGACGTGCCGGCCCGAAGCCGCCACGATCTGTGCGATCCCGCCGCCCATCTGGCCGGCGCCCACGACGAGCACGTCCTCGAACTGCACGTTCAGACCTCGAGCAGCAGCGCGTCTCCCTGCCCGCCGCCCGAGCAGATCGCAGCCAATCCCAGACCGCCGCCGTTCCGCCGGAGCTCGTAGATCATCGTTCCGAGGATCCGGGCGCCGGACGCTCCGATCGGATGGCCGAGCGCGACCGCGCCACCGTTCACGTTGACGCGCTCGGGGTCCGCGTCGAGCAGCTTCGCCGAGTTCAGCACGACCGAGGAGAACGCCTCGTTCAACTCCACCCGCTCGACGTCGCCGATCTTCTTTCCGGCCTTCGCGAGCGCGCGCTCACCGGCCTTCGCCGGCGTTCGCGCAAGGTAGGCGAACTCGTCCGCAACGTACGCCTGCGACACGATCGTCGCCAGCACCTCGAGGCCGCGCTCGCGCGCGAACTCCTCGCTCGTGACGACCAACGCGCCCGCACCGTCATTCACGCCGGGTGCGTTTCCGGCGGTGGTCGTCCCCTCAGGGTCGAACACCGGCTTGAGCCTCGAGAGCCTCTCGTACGACGTGTCTCGGCGCGGCCCCTCGTCGACGGCGAACTGGCCGACGGGGACGATCTCCTCGCGGAACCGTCCTTCGTCGATGGCGTTCACCGCACGCTCGTGGGAACGCAGCGCCCAGCGGTCCTGATCCTCCCTCGAGATACCGAGCTCGCGGGAGACGAAGGAGGCTTGCTCGACCATGTGACGGTTGTCGAACGTCGAGACCAGCCCGTCGTGGGTCATCAGGTCGATCAGGGTCCCGTCGCCCAGCCTGTAGCCGAAGCGCGCCCTCTTCAGCGCGTACGGCGCGTTCGACATCGACTCCATGCCGCCGGCGACGATCACCTGGTGGTCGCCCGCGCGGATCATCTGGTCCGCCATCTCGACGGCGCGAATCGACGAGGCGCACACCTTGTTGACCGTGTCGGACCCGACCTCGATCGGGAGGCCCGCCCCGATCGAGGCCTGGCGGGCCGGCGCCTGGCCGGCTCCCGCCTGCAGCACCTGTCCCATGATCACGTACTCCACCTCGTCGTTCTCGACGCCTGCACGATCGAGAGCGGCGCGGATCGCAATCGAACCGAGCTCCGTCGCCTCCTTGTCGGCAAGCGAGCCGCCGAGCTTGCCGAACGGCGTGCGAACCGCGGAGACGATCACCGAGCGAGCCATGGTCCGAGCGTACCAATACGCTTGCGGTGTGCCGTCGGCGCGAACCACCGTCAAGCGACACCCCGAACGCGGCGGCTACGACCGCGACGTGATCGACCCAATCCTCGACGAGGCGCTCGTCTGCCACGTCGGGTTCGCGACCGACGGTCAGCCGTTTGTCATCCCCACCATCCACGCACGCGACGGCGACGTCCTGTACATCCACGGCTCGCCCGGCAGCCGGATGCTGCGCAACCTCCGAAGCGGCGTAGACGCGTGCGTCACGGTGACCTTGCTCGACGGGCTCGTGCTCGCCCGCTCGGTGTACAACCACTCGATGAACTACCGCTCGGTGGTCGTCCTCGGCCGTGCGCACGAAGTGACCGATCCGGACGAGAAGCTGCGCGCGATGCGTTGCGTCGTCGAGCACATCGTCCCCGGACGTTGGAACGACGCGCGGCAGCCGAGCGAGAAGGAGATCAAGGCCACGACCATCCTGGCCCTCCCGCTGACGGAGGCTTCGGCGAAGGTCCGTACGGGGCCGCCGACGGATGACGACGACGACCTCGGCCTCCCGGTGTGGGCCGGCGTGCTGCCGCTCGCGCTCCAGACCGCCGAGCCGCAGGCGGATGCCGGCGTCGCCAATGCTCCGCCGAGCTACGTCACGGACTACGAGCGACCGGGCGCTTGACCCCGCGGACTGCGGTCCGTACTCTGAGTTGGAGATGACTCCTGCCACTCGCACCTGGGCCTGGCGCCGCGAGCGGGGCGGGAGCCTGCGCCTGCACTAGCTAGGCCAGAACAGCCCGTTCCGCTCATCGAGACCTTCCAGCCGGAAGGTCTTTTTGCATGCCCGTTCCTGCACAGGAGGACTTCGCCATGACCATTGCACCCGACATCTCGACCGACCTCGTTACACCGCTCGGCGCGTACCTGCGTCTGCGCCGCGAAGGCCGCGCGGCCTTCCTGCTCGAGTCGGTCGAGCGCGGCCGGCTCGGCCGACACTCCCTCGTCGGCTCGGGCTCACGTCTCTGTTACCTCGCCGAGGCCGAAGCGTGCGGCGAGCCCGTCGTCGGCTATCTGGGCTACGACTACGCGGCGCGGCTCGAGCCCACCGTGCCGCTGCCCGACGAGCGCACCGGGATGCCCGAGAGCCGCTTTCTCGTCGCGGACGTCCTCATGCGCTTCGACCACGTCCTCGGCACGGCGGAAGTGATCCGCGGTGACCCGGACGAGGTTGCCCGGCTGCTCGCGCGCCCCGTTCCCCGCCTCGCGCACACGAACGGCCGCCGAGGCTTCGCGCGCCGCACCCAGGGTCGCAGCGAGTACGAGGCCTCGGTCCGCGCGGCGAAGGAGCACATCGAGGCAGGTGACGTGTTCCAGATCGTGGTGTCGCAGCGGGTGGAACGGCCGACCTCGGCTTCGGCGCTCGAGCTCTACCGGGCGCTGCGGCGGGTCAACCCGTCTCCTTACCTGTTCCTGCTCGAGCTCGACGGTTTGTCGCTGATCGGCTCGTCGCCGGAGACGCTCGTGAAGTGCGAGGGACGTCGCGCCGCAGTCAACCCGATCGCCGGGACGACGGAGCGCGGGGACGGAGATGCGGAACGATTGCTCGCCTCGGAGAAGGACCGCGCCGAGCACGTCATGCTGGTCGACCTCGGCCGTAACGATCTCTCGCGCGTGTGCGAGCCCGGAAGCGTCGAGGTGGAGCGCTTCCTGGAAGTGGAGCGTTACTCGCACGTCACCCACCTCGTGTCTCAGGTCGCCGGCGACCTGCGCGACGGTGTAGCGCCGTTCGATCTTCTTCGAGCGTGCTTTCCCGCGGGCACGGTCTCCGGCGCGCCGAAGGTGCGGGCGATGCAACTGATCTCGGAGCTCGAGGGCAGGCGGCGCGGCCCGTACGCCGGCGCGGTCGGCTACGCGCTGCCCGACGAGGCGACACTCGACACCTGCATCGCGATCCGCACGATCGTCCTGCGCGACGGCATTGCGCACCTGCAGGCGGGGGCGGGCATCGTCGCCGACTCCGATCCCGCTGCCGAGCACGAGGAATGTCTGCGCAAGCTCGCGGCCGTCGAGGCGGCGATCGACCTTGCGGAGGCCGAGCAACGTTGATCCTGCTCGTCGACAACTACGACTCGTTCACCTACAACCTCGCGCACCTGTTCGGCGAGCTGGGTGAGAACGTGGTCGTGCGGCGAAACGACGCGCTCGACGCGGATGCGGCCGAGCGTCTGGCTCCTTCCCACCTCGTGATCTCCCCGGGCCCCGGCCGCCCCGCCGAGGCGGGTGCGACGCTCGAGATCGTGGAACGGCTCGCGCGCACGACGCCGACGCTCGGCATCTGCCTCGGACACCAGGCAATCGTCGAAGCCTTCGGCGGCGAGGTCGGCCCGGCCCGGCAGCTCGTACACGGGAAGTCGTGCACGGTGCGCCACGACGGGCGAGGCCTCTTTTCGGGCCTGCCGAGCGAACTCGAGGTCGGGCGGTACCACTCGCTGGCGGCGACCGAGGTCGCCCCCGAGCTCGAGGTGTGCGCGATCGCAGACGACGGCGAGGTCATGGCGGTGCGGCACCGGACGCTTGACGTGCACGGCCTGCAGTTCCATCCGGAATCCGTCCTGACTCCCCAGGGACAGCAGATCGCGCGAAACTTCCTGGGCCGGTGATTCAGACCGCTATCACGAGGCTGCTGGACGGGACGTCGCTCGACCGCGCGGAGGCGCGCGCCGTCATGGACGAGATCATGCTCGGGGAGGCGACGCCCGCGCAGATCGGCGGCTTCCTGGTCGCCCTGCGCGCGAAAGGCGAGACGCCCGACGAGATCGCCGGTTGCGCCGAGGCGATGCGGGCACACGTGCTCGCGGTGACCCCGCAACGCGACGATCTCGTCGACACGGCCGGCACCGGCGGCGACGGCGCGAGGACGATCAACATCTCGACCGCAGCGGCACTCGTCGCGGCGGCGGCCGGCGCCGCGGTTGCGAAGCACGGCAACCGAGCCGTCTCTTCCGCCTGCGGCTCGGCGGACGTCCTCGAAGCCCTCGGCTTCAGCCTCGAGCAGGAGCCCGAGCGGATCTCGCGCTCGATCGACGAGCTCGGTTTCGGCTTTCTCTTTGCTCCGTCGCACCATCCTGCGATGCGCCACGCCGCACCCGTGCGCACCGAGCTGGCGACGCGAACGGTCTTCAACATCCTCGGGCCGCTCACGAATCCCGCCGGCGCGCGTGCGCAGGTGGTCGGCGTCTACTCGCCGACCCTCGTCCGGACGATCGCCGAGGTGCTCGCAAGACTCGGAGCGGAGCGGGCCTTTGTGGTGCACGGGGCCGGCGGTATCGACGAGCTGTCACCGGTGGGCCCGAACCTGGTCGCCGAAGTCGTCGACGGCACGATCCGGGAGCGCAAGCTCGATCCCGAGACCGAGCTCGGCCTCCCGCGTTGCGACCTCGAGGAGCTCCGCGGCGGTGCTCCGGCCGAGAACGCGCAGGCGGTTCGCGACGTCTTCGACGGTGCCGACGGTGGGCGGCGCAATGCCATTCTCTTGAACGCCGCAGGCGCCATCGCAGCAGCGGGACATGCGGCCGACCTGCGCGAGGGCCTGGAGCTCGCGCGCGCCGCGATCGACTCGGGCGCTGCCTCGGATCGGCTCGAGCTCCTGACCGCCTTCTCCCGTGAGACGGTGGCCTCGCGATGACTCGGTTCCGAGCCGCGCTCGCGGCCCCGGGCCTCTCGGCAATCGCCGAGGTCAAGCGACGCTCTCCATCGGCCGGCGACCTGCGCCCGGACGCCGATCCGGCGCGGCTGGCCAAGGAGTTTGCGGCTGCCGGGGCGGCTGCGGTATCGATCCTCGTCGACGAACGCTTCGGGGGCTCGCTCGACGACCTCAAAGCAGCGCGCGCGGCGACCTCAGTGCCGTTGCTCGCAAAGGGGTTCTTCACGGAAGAGCTCGACCTGCTGAAGCTCAAGCTCGCCGGAGCGGACGCGGCCCTCATCCTGCTCCGAGACGTCGACGACCCGAGCGCCTCCTCGCTCATCGCTTACGCGCGCGAGCTCGGCCTGGAGACGCTTGTGGAAGCGCACGACGCGAACGAGCTGCAGCGGGCCGTTGCCCTCGAGCCCGAGGTGATCGGCGTGAACGCGCGCGACCTCTCGACCTTCGAGATCGACCGCACGACGCAGCTCGAGCTCATCGCCCGACTGCGTGACCATGATGTCGTCATCGTCGCCGAGAGCGGCGTGAGCTCCCGCGCGCAGGGAGCCGCGGCCGAGCTCGCGGGCGCGGACGCGATCCTGGTCGGCTCCGCCCTGATGCGCGCAGAGAATCCTGCGGCACGACTGCGCGAGCTCCTCTCGCGCCCGCTCGTCAAGATCTGCGGCCTGACCAGACAGGACGACGTCGACGCAGCGGTCGCTGCCGGGGCGGACCTGCTGGGCTTCATCCTCGTGCAGGAGAGTCCGCGGCGAGCGCCGGAAGTCCTCACGGTTCCGCTGGACCGACTCAGCGTCGCCGTCTTCGTCGGCGAGCAGGAGCACGCCGGCAGCGATCTCGTCCAGCTCTACGAACGCCAGGACGGACGTGTGCGTGGACGCGATGGAGTGCTGCTCCGCGGAGACCGCGTCGTCGCGCAGGTCCTCGATCTCCCGTGGGACGAAGACGATCCCCTCCACCTCCAGCGGGCAGCGGCGGCGGACGGTCGAGTGATGCTGGCGGGCCGTCTCGGCCCAGACAATGTTCGCGAGGCCGTGCGTGCCGTACGACCGTGGGCGGTCGACGCCGCCTCGAAGCTCGAGCGCAAGCCGGGGATCAAGGACCACGGCAAGGTGCGCGCGTTCGTCGCCGGGGCGAGATGACGTCCGCCGGCCTCTACGGAACGTACGGCGGCCGCTACGTCCCGGAGACGTTGATCCCGGCGCTCGACGAGCTCGAGGCCGGCTGGCGCGAGGCGCAGGCCGACGACTCGTTTCGGGCCGAGCTCGACAAACTGGGTCGCGAGTTCGGCGGGCGGCCCACGCCGCTGACGAGGGCCGACCGGTTCGCGCCTGGCAAACGGCTCTACCTGAAGCGCGAGGACCTCCTCCATACGGGCGCGCACAAGCTGAACAACGCGCTCGGGCAGGCGGTGCTGGCGCAACGCCTGGACAAGCGACGCATCGTCGCGGAGACGGGTGCGGGCCAGCACGGCGTCGCCACCGCCACGGTCTGCGCGCGCTTCGGCCTCGAGTGCGTCGTCTACATGGGCGAGGAGGACATGCGCAGGCAGCGCCCCAACGTCGAGCGCATGGAGCTGCTCGGCGCAGAGGTGCGGCCGGTGGACTTCGGCACGCGCACGCTCAAGGAGGCGACGAGCGAAGCGATTCGGGATTGGATCACGAACGTCTCGACCACGCACTATCTGATCGGCTCGTGCGTCGGGCCGGCGCCCTACCCGGAGATCGTGCACGAGCTGCAAGCGGTGATCGGACGAGAGTCGCGCGAGCAGCTGATGGCCGCCGAGGGCCGGCTCCCCGAAGTGGTGGTCGCGTGCGTCGGCGGCGGCTCGAACGCCATTGGCATGTTCGCGGGGTTCATCGAGGACGACGAGGTGCGGCTGCTCGGCGTCGAGGCTGCGGAGGCCGCGTCGCTCGGCGCCGGCAGGGCGGCGGTCCTGCACGGCGCGCGCTCGTCGGTGCTCGCGGACGAGGACGGACAGATCGCGGACGCCCATTCCATCTCCGCCGGTCTGGACTACCCGGGCGTTGGCCCCGAGCACGCCTGGTTGCGGGACTCGGGACGGGCCGAGTACGTGCGGGCGAGCGACGAGGAGGCGCTCGCCGCCTTCCGCGACCTCACGCGGCTCGAGGGGATCATTCCCGCGCTCGAGCCCGCGCACGCGCTCGCGCAAGTGCGCCGGCTCGACGAAGAGCTCGTCCTCGTCTGCCTGTCCGGCCGCGGCGACAAGGACCTCGCCGAGGTGCTCGCCCAATGAGCGTCGCTCGCCTTCGGCTCGCTCTCGCGGGGGACTCATCGTTCCCAGCTGGGGGAACCTCCCGGTTCCCCCAGACCCCCTCCACCGGTCCGCTTCGCGGACGAGACGCTTCGCGTCTTCCCCCGCGAGCCCTCTTCTTTGATCTACGGCCGGTGGAACCTTCCGGTTCCCCCGGCCAGCACGCCCCCTCCCCTGCTCATTGGGCAGAGCTCGCCCAATGAGCCGCGCCGACCACAGAAGCGCTCGGCTGTCGACATTCACCTTTCCGCAGGAGCTTCGCGTCGACGAGCTGTTGCTGCGAGGGCCACGTCAAGACGACATCGAGACGGTCGCGCCGGCGTTTCTCGACCCTGCGGTGGGCGGGGAGGCCGGACTTCCTCCGGTCGATGCGGACACCCTCCGGGTCCTGCTTCGAGACCAGCTGCCCGCGATGCGGGAGCGCGGGCTGATGGCGGCGTACGTGATCGAAGACACGCGCGACGGGTCGCTGCTCGGCGGGACGAACTTCCACCACCTCGATCCGATGCGCGACACCGTCGAGGTCGGCTACTGGCTCTTCGTGGAGGCGCGTGGACGCGGCGTGGCCACGCGCATCGTCGCTGCGATGGTCGAGCACGCGCTGGAGAACGGGATTTGCCGGGTCGAAGCCCACGTCCGCCCCGAGAACCGTCCTTCCGAGCGGGTGCTCGAGCGCCTCGGCTTCGAGCGCGAGGGCATCAAACGGCGCTACCTGCATCACGAGGGCAGGCGGGTCGACGCCACGCTCTGGGCTTTCGTCGCCGACGACGGCTGAGTGAAGACACTCGTCGTCTACCTCATGTCGGGTAGCGAGACTCCGGAGCTCGCCGCCTCCGCGGTCGAGGGCGGGGCGGATCTCGTCGAGCTCGGCTTTCCCTTCTCCGACCCGCTCGCCGACGGGCCGGTGATCCGGCACGCTGCCGAGCGGGCGCTCGCGGAGGGTATGCGCACCCGAGCGTGTCTCGACTGCCTGGCCCGCACGCGCGGGCTCGTGGGCGACGTCCCGCTCGTTCCGATGACCTACTCGGCGCTGCTCGAGGCGTACGGCTGGGAGCGCTTCGCCGACGACGCACGAGCGGCAGGCGCCGGCTCGTTGATCGTCGCCGATTTGCCGGCAGGTGAACGGCCGGAGCTGCACCGCATCCAGCTGGTGGCGCCGACCTCGACCGACGAGCGCCTGCGACTCGCGGCTGCAAGCACCGACGGGTGGCTCTACCTCGTCACGTTGACGGGAACCACGGGCGCGCGCACGGATCTCTCGCCCGAGCTGGCCGGTCTGGTCGAGCGCGCGCGCAGAGTGACCGACGTGCCCCTCTTCGCCGGGTTCGGGATCTCGACGCCCTCGCACGCGCGCGCTGCGGCCGAGCTCGCAGACGGCATCGTCGTCGGATCGCGTGCCATCGAAGTTGCCGCGCAGGGGCCGCGCGCCTTGTGCGAGTACGTCCGCTCGTTGCGCGAGGCTGTCGACGCGGTGGTGCCCTGAGCTTCCTCGTGCTCTTCGATGTGGACGGGACATTGCTCCTGACGCACGACGAGGTCTACGTCGAGGCCGCTCGATGCGCAACGAAGGAGGTCTACGGCACGGACGCCGGGGGACCAGACGTTCCGGGCGACACTGCGACCGCGCACGTCCGCCGCGCACTTCGGGCTGCCGGCTTCAGCCACCGCGACATCGCTGCAGGGCTCAGGGAATGGTGTCGAAGCTTCTCGGAGCGTTACGTTCGGCTGCTCGCAGACGCCGACACGACCCACTGGGAGCGTGCGCCACACGCGGTCGAGGCCGTAACCGCGGTCGAGCCACGTGCCCTCTTGACGGGAAACCCGCCGGAAATCGCACACGCGCGGATGGAGCGACTCGGGCTGGCTGCGCTCTTCCCGCGCGGCCAAGGTGCATTCGGCTGCGAGCGAGAGAGTCGCGTCGAGCTCTTCGGGCTGGCGCGCGAGCGAGCCGGCGGCTGGCCCGCGGAGCGAACCGCTGCAGTCGGCGACACACCGCTCGACATCTCGAGCGCGCACGATGCGGGTTGCCTGTGCATCGGTGTCGCGACGGGGGCGTACGACGAGGCCGCGCTCGGGCGCGCCGACGCCGTGATCGCGGATCTCGCCGGGCTCGGTACGGCGCTTGCAGCGCTCGCGCCCTGACGTTACGGGCATGATCTCGCTCCGGTGAGCGAGTTCCCCGTTCCCGATCGAGCTGCTGCAGCCGAGCTCGGCGCCGCGCTTCGCGGCGTCGGCTACTCGGACGATGCGCTGCAGGAGCTTCTCGGCGAGGACGCTTATTCGATCGACCGCGCGCAGGCCCCCGTCGACGCCCGGCGCCTCCCGGACTCGCCGATCGGAACCGCCGTGCGGGCTCTCTTCCTGCAACAGCCCGTGCCCCGCGGCGTCGCCGTCCGCGCGCTGGGCGAGCGCGGCGTCGAGGCTCTGGCCACCACGGGCCTGGCTGCCGTCGGTACGGAAGTGGATCCGCGCGCGCGCATCCTGCCGGTGGGACCGATCCTGCTCTCCTCGGACGGCTACTCGCTGGACGGCGACGACCCCGCGGATTACGTCGCCACGTACACCCCGACCGCGCGGGTGCTCGACACGCTGACCCCGAGGCCGCGGGTGGAACGCGCGCTCGACGTCGGGACCGGCAGCGGCGTGCATGCACTGCTCGCGGCACGGCACGCCAGGCATGTCATCGCCACGGATGTCAACCCGCGCGCGCTGGCGTACGCGCAGCTCAACGCGGCACTGAACGGGCTGACCAATGTCGATTGTCGGCAGGGCAGCCTCTTCGATCCGGTCGCGGGCGAGACGTTCGACCTGATCACGTGCAACGCGCCGTACGTCGTCTCACCGGAGCGGCGCTGGGCCTACCGCGACAGCGGCTTTCAGGAGGACGAGGTGTCGGCTCGGGTCGTCGCAGCCGCCTCTCGGCATCTCGCCGAGGGCGGGTACGCGTCGATGCTGGTGAGCTGGCTGGCCGAGGACGAGGACGAACCGGACCAGCGCGTCCGTGCCTGGGTGGAGGCAACCGGCTGCTCCGGGTGGATCCTGCCGACCCAGGGCTCCGATCCGCTCGACCATGCGGCCGAGTGGAACTCGCATCTGGCCGGTGACGCCGAGGCCTTTGGCCGAGCGGTGGACGAATGGGTGGAGTATTTCGACCGCCTCGGTGTTCGGTGGATCAGTGAGGGAGCGGTCCTGCTCCACCGACAAGGCGACGGCAGGCAGTCGATCCGTCTCGATCCTGTCGACGAGGATGACCTCGAGGAAGCGGGCGATCAGGTCCAGCGCGCGTTCGCAGGCTGGAGCGCGCTCGCAGAGCTCGTCCCTCATGACCGGCTCTTGAATTCGCGCGTTTCGGTGGCCATGCCGCTCCGGCTCGATCGAGAGCTCGAGCCGCGGGGGTCCCGCGTCGTGGACACGGAGGGCCGGATCGAGCTCGACGACGGGATCAAGCTCGCAGCCGAGGCGTCGGCCGACGCGCAGGAGGTGATCGCCTCGCTCGACGGCGAGTTGACGGTGGAAGACGTTCTCGAGGCGACTGCCGACCGCCTCGGCCTGGCCAACGACGAACTCGACCAGTTGGAGGACGAAGTCACCGATCTCGTCGAGCTGTTGATCGAGCTCGGCGCGCTAGAAGTGAGGCTGTGATCGCGGAACCTGAGCGCGTTCGAGAACAGCCGCGCCTGCGCGTGATCTTCAGCGCGCTGCTCCTCGTTCTTCTGCTTGCTTCGCTCGACCAGACCATCGTCTCGACGGCCTTGCCGACGATCGTCGGCGATCTCGGTGGTATCCAGCACCTCTCCTGGGTCGTCACCGCCTACCTGCTCGCGGCGACCATCTCGGGCCCGCTGTACGGGAAGCTCGGCGACATCTACGGCCGGAAGATCGTGCTGCAGACCGCGATCGCGCTCTTCCTGATCGGCTCCGCACTCTGCGGCCTCAGTCAGAACATGACGGAGTTGATCGCGTTCCGGGCGCTGCAAGGGCTCGGCGGCGGTGGGCTGATCGTCACGACCCTCGCAGTCATCGGCGACGTCGTGCCTCCGCGCGAGCGCGGCCGGTACCAGGGCTTCTTCGGGGCGGTGTTCGGGGTGTCGACGATCATCGGGCCACTACTCGGCGGCTTCTTCGTCGACAACCTCAGCTGGCGCTGGATCTTCTACGTCAACCTGCCGATCGGCATTCTCGCCTTCGCGGTGATCGGCGTCGTGTTCCAGGCCCACACCGAGCGGCGCGAGCACACGGTCGACTACCTCGGCGCCGGGCTGCTCGCCGCAGGGCTGGGGGGCATCGTGCTGTACACAAGCCTCGGCGGCACGACCTACCCCTGGGGCTCGCCGGCCATGATCGGCCTGCTCGTGGCGGGCGTGCTCTCGCTGCTCGCGTTCCTGCTCGTCGAGTCGCGCGTCCCCGAGCCCATCCTTCCGCTCGTCCTCTTCAAGAACCGCGTGTTCGCTGTGACGAGCGCGGTTGGATTCATCATCGGCCTCGCGCTGTTCGGCGCGGTCACGTACCTGCCGATCTATCTCCAGCTGGTCAAGGGGAAGAGCCCGACGGTCTCCGGTCTCCTCCTGACACCGATGATGGGAGGCCTGCTCGTCACGTCGATCGTGAGCGGTCAGCTGATCAGCCGGTTCGGGCGTTACAGACCGTTTCCGATCGCCGGCACCGCGGTCACGGCGATCGGGCTTGCCCTGCTTTCGCAGCTCGACCTTGCCACCTCGATCTGGACGGTCGGTCTCTACATGCTCGTGGTCGGCCTCGGCCTCGGGATGGTGATGCAGGTCCTCGTCCTCGCCGCCCAGAACGCCGTCCCCTACGAGTACCTCGGCGTGGCCACGTCGTCGTCGACGTTGTTCCGGCAGATCGGCGGTTCGGTCGGCGTCTCGATCTTCGGTGCGATCTTCGCGAATCAGCTCGCGAACCATCTGGCCGGCAAGCTCCCACCGGGTGTGGTCCCGCCGAAGACGGCGAGTCCGGAGCTGGTGAAGCACCTGCCGCTCGCGTTGAGACAGGTGTACATCGAGGCCGTTTCGCTCTCGTTGCAACCGCTGTTCCTCACTGCAGCGGCAATCACCGTGGTCGCGTTCGGGCTGACGTGGTTCCTGCGGGAAGTTCCGCTGCGCGCGACGACTCGAGCGCCCGAGCCCGGTCGCGTGCTCGAGCCCGCGACCGACGACGACGCGCTACGCAGCGTGCAAGCGTCGCTGAGCCGCCTCGCCGCGCGCGAGAACCGCTGGCAGCGTTACGAGGCGTTCGCGCAACGAGCCGGCATCGAGCTCGCACCGCCGCAGCTGTGGCTTTTCGCCAGACTGGGCGAGCGGGTTCCCATCTTGGAAGACGAGCTGGTCGAGCAGCTCGGCCTGTCGTCAGACCAGGTCTCTCCGCTCGTCGTCGACCTGCAGGCGCGCGGCCTCGCCGAAGGTGGAGACGGCCGACCCCTGACCCTCACGCCCGCCGGAGCCACGACGCACGAGCATCTGGTCGCGGCGCGACGAGAAGGGTTACGCCGGCATCTGGCCGGCTTCGATCCCGACCAGCATCCGGAGCTCAGGCGGGCCCTGGATGCTCTCGCGCACGACGTGATCGGCGCGATTCCATCGCCCCCGTAAAGAAGAATAAGATCGTCGGGTTCGACCGGGAGGTCACGTGAAAGGCGCCTCGAAGCCCAAGCGAGTGCACAAGAAGCAGCCTCAGAAGACGCTCAAGGAGAAGCGGAGCGAGAAGCGCGCCGCAGCGAAGAAAGGGTTCGGCACGTCTTGACCGCAGCGGCGTGAACAGCCCGCTTGCGTTTGCTTGACCGTTTCGTAACGAATCGGGAGTAGCTTCCGGGCGGTGAGGACGCCTTGATGCAGCGGTTCCTCCCAGTCGGTAAGGACGCCCAAGGTGCCGCTCGCTTCCTCCTCGCGGCCCTCCCCGCGCTCGGAGCCGTTCTCACCGCGCTCGCGGTCACCGGAGATCTCGTCGGCAGGATGGCGCGCAACCATCCGTGGGCGAGCTTCGGAGCCTTTGGGTCCGGCGCCCTCGCCGTCTTTCTCGGCGCGGTCGCTGCTTTCGCGCTGCGTGAGGGCTCGGGCGAAGAGCGACGCGTGCTCTACGCAGGGCTTGGTGTGCTCGGCGCGGGACTCGTGTTCACCGTCTACGCGGGAGTCAGGACGTGGGGAGACAGGCCGCAGCCGAGCATCACGGTGACGCCGAGGAGCGGCTCGAGGGTCGCGGTCTCGGTGAAGGGGATCGGGCTCCGTTCCAGCGATCACCTCGTGATCGAGGTGCAGCAGCTTCTGCGCGTGCGGGCCCGCGACGGCAGTCTTGCGTGGAAGCCGGGAGAGCCGCTGTACGGCGCCTCTCTCGGACCGAACGACTCCGGTGAGATCGACCACACGGCGGACGTCTCGCTGCCGGCCGGTGACTTCGACGACCTCGAGGCGCGGGCCTGGATCGGGGACAAGCCGAGGTCGTGCGAGGCCGGAGGAAACACGACGGGCTGCGTCCGCGTTCACATCCAACGCCCACAGGAACGACCACAGCTCTCGGTCACGTGGGAGACGTTCGTGCGCGTACCGCGCTTGCTGCTTCGCCTGAAGGCGCGCAACCTGCCCCAACGACCGGCGCGCACGATGACGCTGCGCGTGTACGGCATCGCACAAGGTCAGCCGGCGCGTCACCTCGCGGAGTGGTCGCTCGCGCCCGACGCGGACGGCGTGTTCGATCGCCGCCTCGCTGTCGTGGTGGGAAGAGCGTTCACGGACGTCTGCGTGGTCGCAAGCATCTCGAGCCGGGAGCCGCCGTGTCCGGCCCCGGTCGAGGGCGGGACGGTCTGGTCCCGGCTCGCAGTGCCGGCGGCGCGGTAGCGCTACTCAGCGTTGGCGTACGCGCTGGACTGTTCGGGATCAACATGCGCGTGCGCCGGCGCGTGCTGGCCTTCGCGCAACAGTGTCGCGCCGATGGTCGCAGCGGCCGCCGCAAACAGCGCGCCGACGACGAACGCAAGGTGATAGCCGCCCGTGAGTGCGTCCAGCGGGCCATTCCCGGACGCACGCAAGCTCGCAGTCCGCGAGTCCGCGAGGCTCGCGAGCACGGCGAGCCCGAGCGCGCCGCCCATCATGAACGAGGTGTTCACGACGCCCGAGGCGAGACCGGACTCCTCGGGAGCGACGTCGCTCATCGCCGCGAGCAGCACCGGGTTGAACGCCATCCCCGCTCCGAACCCGAGCAGGATCATGCTCGGAAGCACGTCGACGACGAAGTTCCCGTCGACCGGCGCTCGTGCGAACAGCACGAGCCCGGCGGCTGCGAGCAGCAGGCCCGTCGCCAGCGGCTTCCGCAGACCGAAGCGCATCACGAGCTTCGCCGACAGCCCGAGCGAGAACGCGCCCATGATCAGGTTCGCCGGCAGGAACGAAAGTCCGACCTGGAGCGGGCTGTAGCCGAGCACGAGTTGCAGGTAGAGCGCCGAGAGGAAGAACCAGGCGAACATTGCTGCTGCCCAGAGAACGCCGACAACGTTGGAGACGGCGACGTTGCGCAGGCGGAACAGGCCGAGCGGGACCAAGGGGGAGTCGACGCGCGACTCGATCACGAGGAAGGTCACGAGGAGCACGACTGCGCCGCCCAGTAGACCGAGCGTCTGGGCCGACGTCCAGCCGGCCCGGTTGCCGTTCACGATCGCGTAGACAGCCAGGATCAAGGCTGACGTGACGGTGACGGCGCCGGCCACGTCGAGGCGACGCGTCGTCGCGTGCCCCTCCGTGGAAGGCAGCAGCCGCTGCGAGAGCAGGATGACGGCGATGCCGATCGGCAGGTTGACGAGGAAGATCCAGTGCCAGTTGATCGAGTCGGTGAGGATGCCGCCGAGCAGGACCCCGATGCTCCCGCCACCGGCAGCGACGAACCCGAAGACTCCCATCGCCTTCGCACGTTCCGCGGGCTCGGTGAAGAGGGTCATCATCAGCGACAGCGAGACTGCTGAGGCGACGGCACCACCGAGCCCCTGCACAGCGCGCGCGGCAATCAGCATTCCCTGCGAGGTCGAGAGACCGCAGACGAGCGAAGCGAGCGTGAAGAGCGAGATCCCGAGCAGGAACAGTCGCCGATGCCCGAACAGGTCGCCGAGTCGTCCGCCGAGCAGCAAGAAGCCCCCGAACGTGAGCAGGTAGGCGTTAACAACCCAGGCCAGCGAGGTCTCAGAGAAACCCAGATCCGCGCGAATCGACGGCAGCGCAACGTTCACGATGGTCGTGTCCAGGACGATCATCAGGCTGCCCATGCACAGGACGATCAGCGCGTACCAGCGAGTGCGGCTGGTCATGGTCATCTCGGGTTCCTTTCCGGTGGATTCGGTCTCACGAAGCGTTTAGACCGGAGACCGCCTCGGAACTCATCGCTCGCCGGCCGATGAATTTGCGCCGCTCGATCGGTCCTTGAATCGATGGCAGCCCCAGCGCCGCGGACGGTCGCGTTCGCAATCGACGGCCCGATCGGCCGTGCCGATCTGCCGGGCGTGGGAAAACGAGTCTCTGCGTTGCTCGAGGAGAGCGGTGCGAACGTGATCCTCTGCGACGTCGCGGAAGCCGATCCCGACGCCGTGACCCTCGATGCCCTGGGCCGCGTCCACCTGGCCGCGCGACGACACGGCTGCAACGCGAGGGTGCAGGGCGCGTCCACCGAGCTGCTTGCACTGCTGGACTTCGCCGGCCTGCGGGCAGTCCTGGCGGCCTGATCAGGAATCGAGGTGCGGAGGAAGCCCAAAGAGCGGGAAGAGCCGATCGGTGTCGAGGAAGAACGTGAACTCGGCTATCCGGTCGTCGGCGATCTCGAGCACCTGTAGCGCCCACGGGTCGAAGCCGTCTCCGGACTCACTCGGCTTGTACTGCCCGAACGCCGGACGTCCGTTCGCCGCGACCGTTGGGATCACGCGCGAACCGCGGCAGCCGATCCCCGGACCGAACCACCACGTGAGGATGTCCTCGCGCCCCTTCAACCACATGTCGAACGGCGGCATCGACTGCGTCGCGTCCTCCTGGATCAGCGAGGTGAGCGCTTCCATGTCGTACTGCTCGAACGCTTTGACGTAGCGATCGAGGAGCTCGGCATTCGCCGCGTCGACCGAGGCGGAAGTCGTCGCCGCGGTGACATTGCTGGACTCGAGCGTCGCGCGGGCGCGCTGGAGCGCACTGTTGACGGAGGCGACGCTCGTGTCGAGCAGCTCCGCGACCTCGGACGCCTTCCAGCGGAGCACCTCGCAGAGGATCAGCACCGCCCGCTGCCGCGGCGGCAGGTGCTGAAGTGCGGCGACGAATGCGAGCCGGAGCGTCTCGCGCGACAGCGCGACCTCCGCGGGATCTCCCTCACCCGAGACGACGAGATCGTCGGGCACCGGCTCGATCCAGGTCACCTCGGGCAGGGCGTGCAGGTTCGACTCGACTGGCTCGCGGGCGGGCCCGAGGTCCATCGGCCGTGCGCGGCGCTCCCTGCCGTTCAGCATGTCGAGCGAGACGTTGGTCGCGATCCGGTAGAGCCACGATCGCAACGCGGCCCGGCCCTCGAAGCGCTCGAGCCCGCGCCAGGCGCGGATGAACGTCTCCTGGACGGCATCCTCGGCATCGAACGGCGAGCCCAGCATCCGGTAGCAGTACGCCTTGAGCTCGCCGCGATGCTGCTCGAACTGCGCGTCCAGCTCGCTCGCGTCGGGCTTGACCTTCATGGACGAGTCCTGCACGGCGGTCCATCGTACGTGCTCCTCCCCACGCTGCGACGAGCCCGGGACCGCTCGCCGCTACGTGAAGGCGTAGTCGGCGGACTCGCAGACGAGCTCGTAGCCGACGTCCATGTAGATGCGGTTCGACGTCGGGTTCGCGAGATCGGTGTAGAGGAAGCAGTAGTCGCGGCCGTCGTCGAGCAGTCGCCGGCTGAGCTCCGCCACCAACGCGCTCGCATAGCCGCGGCGGCGGAACCGCGGGGGCGTGTACACGGGACCGATCCGAATGCCGTGCGGCGTCTCGCCGCCGTAGCCCGACATCGAGACGACCTCGCCTTCTTCCCAGAGCACGAAGCCCCCGCTCGACGCGAAACGCCGGTCGACGAACGTCTCGCCCTCCTGGTGTCGAGCGTCCTCGGGCACGGACTCGGCAGCGAAGGCGTCGAACCAGTCAATGAGCAGGTCACGATCGTCAGGGACGGCGGGCCGCATCTCGCCTCCAACAGACCGAGGAGGTCGAACCGATCGCACTGCGTAGACGCCCTGCCCCATCCTCAGGCGCCGACCCCCACCGGTGAGGCGCTCCCACTCGTCGGCGAACGAATCCACCTCCGGCAGTGCACCGGTCACCCCCGGGAGGTCGACACCGTGATCCATCAACGTCTTCGCCGCGAAAGGCACCGCCGAGGGATCGGCAGGTGTCCCCACCAGGAGGTTGTACGGCGGGGTGATCAGCATCGCGAGTACGGGCTCGCCGTGGGAGACAACCGTCCAGAGATGGAACGCCGGAAAGGCATCGGGCGTCTCGATCAGCGTCGAGCAGATGCCGTACACCAGGTTGTGCCGCGCCTCGTCGCGCAGCAGAACCGGTTCCGCAGCGTCGAGGAACGACTGAACGTCGTCGTGTGCCACCAACTCCATGTCCCTAGCGGCCGAGGCGCGTCTTGCGACGAATGCCGAGACGTCGCTGCACGGCCTCGTCCTTCTCGCCGTCTTTCTTCGCCGCCCAGACGAACAGACCGAGCACGACCAGAATGATGAGGAGGAGAAAGACGCTGACGAGGATGGCGGCAGCGGTGTCCACGACCCCTTTCCTACCTTATTGGGGCGACTCGCATCAGCTTCTCCGGGTCGATGATCAGGTCGATCGCAGTGATCCGACCGCCGGCGACGGTGAAGCCGACCACTGCAAACGGTCTCTCGTCGCGCCCGACGACTGCCCCGGCGGCTCCGTTGACGATCGCCGGCCGGGCGTGCGGGGCGAAGCGCGTGCCACGGGAAACGATCTGCTCTGCCACAGCCTGCGCACCGACCACCGGCGGTCGAGCGAGCGCACTCATCTTGCCGGCGTCGATCCGGAAGACGACGTCGGGGTCGAGCACAGACAGCAAGCCTTCGAAGTCGCCGGAGCGCGAGGCCGCGAGGAAGGCGTCGACGATTTCGCGCTGACGGCGGAGATCGGAATCCGGCTGCGGGGCGGCGCCCCGGACCCGACGCCGTCCCCGGCTCGCGAGCTGCCGCGCCGCAGCGGGCGACCGGTCGACGATCGGAGCGATCTCGTCGAACGACACGCCGAACATGTCGTGGAGCACAAACGCAAGCCGCTCAGCAGGCGTCAGGGTCTCGAGGATGACGAGGAGGGCAAGGCCGACCGAGTCCGCAAGCAACGCCTCCTGCTCGGGATTCGTCTCGTCGTCGGTGCTGACGATGGGCTCGGGTAGCCAGCTCCCGACAGAGTCCTCGTGCCGCGAGCGGCGGGCGCGGAGCAGGTCGAGACACACACGGCCGACGACCGTGGTGAGCCAGCCGCCGAGATTCGTCACGTCCTCGGTGTCCGTCCGGCTCAAGCGCAGCCATGCCTCCTGCAGGGCATCCTCAGCCTCGCTTACCGAACCGAGCATCCGGTAGGCCACCGCCTGCAGGTGCGGCCGGTACCGCTCGAATTGCTCCAACTGCCACTCCTGCTCGTTCACGGTCACATCCTCCCGTCGAGTTCCGTCATAGCAGTGACGAACCGCACTCGACCGATGTGACAAGGAGACCCTCATGAAGGACAAGCAGCCACCCATCGCAGTGCAGGAGCTGCGCAAGACGTATGCCAGCGGCGTCGAAGCCGTGAAGGGCATCGACTTCGATGTCACTGCCGGGGAGGTGTTCGGGCTCCTCGGGCCAAACGGCGCCGGCAAGTCCACCACCGTCGGAATGCTGACCACGACGATCGTCCCGACGAACGGCCGTGCCCTCGTGGCGGGCTACGACGTCGCGACCGAGCCGCTCGCGGCCCGCAGCGCGAGCAGCGTTGTTTTCCAGGAGGCGGTTGTCGACCGTGGTCTCAGCGGTCGCCGCAATCTCGACGTTCACGCCCGGCTCTGGGCCGTCGAGTCCGACACGGCGCGTCGGCGCATCGACGAGCTCGCGGGCACGCTCGGCCTGTCCGAGCTGCTCGACCGGCCGGTCTCGAGCTACAGCGGCGGCGAGCGCCGTCGCCTCGAGATCGCCCGCGCGCTCGTGTCGAGGCCGCAGGTCCTCTTCCTGGACGAGCCGACCGTCGGCCTGGATCCGCGAATCCGGCATGAGCTGCTCGACGTGATCGCACGTCTGCGCGACCGCAACGAAATCACGATCCTGCTGACGACTCACTACCTCGACGAGGCCGAACGGCTCTGCGACCGGATCGCGATCATCCATTCCGGACGGATCGTGGCGCTCGACACGCCTCACGCTCTGCTGGCCGGTCTGGGCCGCGAGCTCGTGGAGCTCCGCATCGACGGCGACGCCTCGACCGCACTTGCGTCACTGCGCGCTCGAGGGATCGCCGGCGACGACGCCTTCACGATCGGCTCGACCCTCACTGTTCCGCTTCACGATCGCGCGGCCGCACACGCGATGGCCGAGATCCACGAGTCGGAGCTCGCGGCCAGCTCGATCAGCACCAGGCAACCGACCCTCGACGACGTCTACCTGCAGCTCACCGGCGCACGCCTCGCCGAGGCCGCCTGAGCTCAGACTCGAAAGGAGACCAGAGATGACAGCCATCAGTCCCGAAGCCGTCCTGCCCCGTCCGCGAGCGATGAGGAACCCGTTTGCCCCGCTTGCGACGCTGGCTGCACGGCGCTTCCAGCTGAGCACCCGCACGCCCCGTGAGCTGCTCGTGCCGCTCCTCACGCCGATCATGTTCGCCCTCGTGATCGCCCCCGCACTCAAGGAGGCACTCCACACGGGAGCGACGTACGAGGCGTTCGTCGCCACCGGCACGGTCGGCCTGCTCATTCCGCTGAACACCATGTTCGCGGGCCTCGGCGTGATCGTCGACCGCGACAGCGGCGCTCAGCGCGAGCTGCTCGCCGCGCCTATCCCGCGCGGCTTGCTCGTTCTCGGGAACCTCGCGGTCGCGTTCGCGATCACGGGCCTGCAGGTCGCCGTTCTCATTGCGGTTGCGGTCGCGAGGGGGATTCACTTCAACGCCAGCGTCACCGGGATCGTCTGGTTCGTCGCGGCCGCGAGCCTGTTCACGATCGGGATGTACGGAGCGGCGGAGACCCTCGCCAGTCGCGTGCCGACGGCCGAGGAGTACATCGCCCGCGTTCCCGCGATCGCGATCGTGCCGTGGTTTCTCGCCGGGTCCCTCTTCCCGATCAGCGCGCTGCCCGGCTTCCTGTCGTGGTTCGCGAAGTTCCTGCCACTCACGCACGGCCTCGCACTCGTGCGCTACGGACTTCTCGGAGACAGCACAGGGCTGCACAACATCTGGAAGCTGCACGACGCAACCGCGATGGCGTCGCTGAGCCTGCTTGTCGTTGCGGCCTTCGCTGCCGCGCTGACGATGGTGTCGATCCGCGTCTTCAGCCGCTCGGCCGTGCAGTAGGCTCCCGGCGGTGGTTCCAGAGGCCGAATTGAGAGCAACAGAGCACGGGGTGGTTCCCGAGAGCGACGGCTGGTTCGTCCTCAACGCACGCGACGCCCGCTGGCGTTACGCGGACGGCCGGGGCGCCTACAGCGTCTTCGAGGGCGAGCAAGAGTTTCCGCAGATCGGGATCCACCTCGTTGCCCTCGGGCCCGGCGAGCCGATGGCGATGTATCACTGGGAGGCAGATCAGGAGAACTTTCTGGTGCTCTCGGGCGAGGCTCTCTTGATCGTCGAGGGCGAGGAGCGCCCGCTCCGGCAATGGGACTTCGTCCACTGCCCCGCCAACACGAATCATGTGATCGTCGGAGCCGGCGAGACGACGTGCCTCGTCCTCGCAGTCGGCGCCCGGATCCTCACGAGGGAACCGGACTGGGGCGGGTACCCGGTCGACGAGACCGCGCTACGCCATGGTGCCGGTGTCGAGGAGGAGACGACCGATCCGGAGCAGGCCTACGCGGGCCTGACACGACGCAAGCCGACGGGCTTTCGCAAAGGGTGGCTCTCCGACTAGAGCATCGAGAGCGAACTCGGCCGACGGAACGCTGATTTCCGAGCCTCGAAGCCGTCTATAACGCGAGACACGTCAAAGGAGGCGAACGCCATGCCGTCTCATGCCGTCGGAACGCGCGAGGAATGGGCCGCCGCGGTCAAGAAACTGCACGAGCGCGAACAGGAGCTCGGCACCCTCGACGAGGAGCTCGCGAGGCAACGACAGGAATTGCCCTGGGTTCGGGTCGAGAAGGAGTACACGTTCGACACCGAGGAGGGAAAGAAGACGCTTCCGGAGCTGTTCGACGGCCGGTCGCAACTCCTCATCTACCACCTCATGTTCGGTCCGACGTACGAGGCGGCCTGTCCTGGCTGCACCGGACTCGCGGATCACTTCGACGCTGCGCTCGTCCATCTGAACAACCGTGACGTAACGCTGATGTGCGTCTCGCGAGCGCCGATCGAGAAGCTAACGGCCTACAAGGAGCGAATGGGCTGGAAGTTCCCCTGGGCTTCGTCGTTTGCAAGTGACTTCAGCTTCGACTTCGACATGGCGTTCACCCCCGAGCAGATGGCGACAGGCGAATTGGCAACGCAGGTCGCCGAGGCACCCGACTGGCTCAAGGACTGGGCCGACAACGTGGGAACCGACCTTGCCGCGGGGATGGCCGAGTCGCCGGGCTGGAACGTCTTCAAGCTCGAGGATGGTGTCGTGCATCACACGTATTCGCGCACCGCGCCTGACCGCTTCATGTTGTCGGCGTACTACGAGCAACTCCTCGATCAAGTGCCCGCAGGACGGGATACCGACTTCCCGCTCCGACGCCACGACGAGTACTAGCGCTACGACAGGTCGTCGTGCCGCGCGGGTGAAGGGCTCGGGTCAGGCCCCAGGCGTTACGGCCCGGCCAGAGCACGGCGGCGCAGCGTTCGAAACGTGATCGAGTACCGAAGCTCCTTCGTCTGCGGGATCGAGTGCTGCCACGAGGATCGCGCCTCGCCCGCGAGCACGTACCCCGACCGCGGTTCGAGCTCCACCTCCCACACGCGCCGGGCCTCTCCTTTCCCCCGTTGGAAGCGAAGCCGGGCGGCACCTCCGAGCGAGATTCCCGCAACGGTGGCGAAGGCCGGGGCGTCGCGGTGCCAGCCGATGGTGGAACCGATCGGATACCGCTGAACGAGCCCCTCGACGAAGTCGTCCGGCCGAAGACCGGCGAGATCTGCCGCCCGTTGTCTGGCGGCGTCGAGCCAGTCGGGGATCGGTTCGCCCGGTTGCGGCGTGCGGGCCTCGTAGTCGTAGCCGAGGCCGTAGTGCCGCGCCGTACGGCGCGCGGCCCGCCCGTGCAGGACGATCGGGTCGAAGCGGAGCGACGCGATGTGTCCGACCAGCTTTTGTTCCTCGTCCACGGAGATGAGCTCGGGCCTGTAGACGAGCCCCTCCGGCTCCTCGAGCGGGGCGCGAGCCATTCAGGGATGCAGCCGGAGGCGGTCGACGACCTTATCGACCGTTTTGCGCTCGGCGCGAAAGGCGATCCCGGCCAGCTCGAGATCCTCTGCGGGAACAGCGGCGACCGCCGCTCGGTTTGCCTCGTCGTGGTTCGTCGCGAAGAGGTCGCGCGTGTACAGGGAGGGCGTCACCCCACGACTCATTGCGCGGTCGTAAGCGCGCCGTAAGCCCGGCGCATCGGCCTCGTACACCAGGACGGGCTGGACGAACATCGGCAGGTACTCGTTTCCCGACGCATCCCGGTACGGCTCACCGACGACACCCGGCACCGTTCCGGCAATCCCACTGACGAGAAAGGCGGTGACGTTCGTCTTCTGCCAGCCGGTGAGATCGTCGAGAAGAACAACCGCGATCTTCGTGTCGAACTGCACACCGGCAACCTAACGACGGTTACGAAAAGGCGGCTTGGAGCCGATCGAGGCTCTCCGCCGGCCACAAGGCTTTCGAGTCGTAGTAGACGTCGAAGGCCGGCACCGAGTCCGGGAGCGTGACCCAGCCCAACTTCGACCGCGTGAAGATGTGCACGTCGGGCGCGACGTCT
>JBKPEC010000137.1:0-3203 GCA_046728195.1 Actinomycetota bacterium | reverse complement strand
GCGGCGTTCATCTTCTCGACAGAGAACGGCCAGATTCTCGCGTGGGCGGGGGCGACCGTCTCGGGTAGTACAGCGATGCAAGAGGTCGCAACTCCGGATGCGGTCTACAAGGGGCTCGCAATCGCGGGCAACCGTCTCTACGCAACCGACTTCCACCACGGACGGGTCGACGTCTTCGACGGCAGCTTCCAACCGGTCAACACGCCTGGGGCATTCATCGATCCCGGAATTCCCGCCGGCTATGCGCCCTTCGGGATCCAGAACGTCAACGGGACGATCGTCGTCACCTACGCGAAGCAGGATGCCGACGCGCATGACGACGTCGCCGGGCAAGGCCACGGCTTCGTCGACATGTTCAGCACGAGCGGCGCCTTCTTGCGACGCGTGGCGACGCACGGACAGCTCAACTCACCCTGGGGCATCGCGATGGCGCCTTCGGACTTCGGCCGCTTCAGCGGCGACCTGCTGATCGGCAACTTCGGCGACGGACAGATCAGCGCGTTCGAACCGCAGTCCGACGGAAGCTTCGAGCTCGTCGGCCAGCTGCGCGGGAGCGATCACCAGGTCCTGACCATCGACGGACTCTGGGCGCTCCAGTTCGGTAAGGGCGCACTTGCGAACAACGGCCCGACCAACACGCTTTTCTTCACGGCCGGCCCGGACGGCGAGTCACACGGCCTGTTCGGAACGATCACAGCCGGCTGAGTTAGTGGCTCAGAGCCACTAAGTCGGATGAGGGGCGGGCCCGTCCATGGGCCCGCCCCGTCTACGCAGCCTCGGCCTCGGCGGGCGGCTCTTCGTCGACGAGCGCGAGAGCGGCCTTGAGCAGAGCGCGGAGCCGCCGCATCTCCGTCAGTAGCCGGTCGTGCTCGGCCCGTGCGTTGCGGGTGATCGCACGCGCCTCGTTACGCGCCTCTTCGAGGATCAGATCGCCTTCTTTCCGCGCCTGCTCCTTGAGCGTGACCGCAGCCTTCTCCGCGGAGACAAGGGTCGTGCGCAGAAGGCCCTCGAGCTCGCGGTAGCGAACCAGATCGGCCTCGAGCTGCTCGAGCTTGTCGGCGAGATCGGCACGCTCTCGCCAGACGTCCTCGAAGCTCAGGGCTATCTCTTCGAGCAGCGCGTCGATACCCGCCCTGCTGTAGCCGCCGAACAGGGTCTTGCCCGGTTTGAGGTGTCTGATTTCGACGGGAGTGAGCGTCATGGTCTCCCCTTTCAGTGCACGTGATTGGCGATGCTCGTGATGACCGCCAGGAGGATGTAGAGAAAGGCCACGCCGACCACCGGCGAGAGGTCGAGCGGGCCGAAGGACGGCAGGACCCGGCGCCACAACCGCAGGTACGGATCGCACACGTCGTAGAGGAAGCGCTGAATTCGGTTCAACCACGTCGAATAGGGCAGCCGCACCCACGACGTGATGATGTAGGCGAGGATCAGAAGCGAGTAGACGTAGATGAAGACGCGCACGAAGCTCACGACGTTGTCGACCACGTCGTAGAGCAAGCCGAGCATGGCGCCGCCGGCCATTCAGCTCATTTCGGCGACGGGCGTCGTCTTCCTACGCCGCGACCCTCTACGCCTGGTTGAAGAAGCCGCCGCGCTCGAGTAGGCGCGCGCGCTCCTCCGCTGAGACCTCGACGTTACGCGGCGTCAGCAGGAACACCTTGTCGGCGACACGCTGCATCCCGCCGTCGAGCGCGTACGTGAGACCGCTGGCGAAGTCGATGAGGCGCTTCGAGAGATCCTGGTCGGAGCTCTGGAGGTTGAGGATGACGGGGATCGACTCCTTGAACTTGTCCGCGATCTGCTGGGCGTCGTTGAAGCTGCGCGGCACGACTAGGTGGACGCGCACGGATGCCGGCGACGGAACTGCCGCGACCCTCGGCCGTATCACCGCGGGCTTGTCGTTGGCCACCGGCTCGGGGTCGGTCCAGTCGTCGAACTCTCGCTCGCGACGCCGAGGAGCGAGCCGGCGGACGTTCGGGCGCTCCGCGTAGCTGCGCTGCAAGTCCTCGTCCGTCACGTAAGAGTCCTCGTCCCAGTCCTCCTCCTCGGCGATGCCGAAGTACACGAGGGTCTTGTTCCAGACGTCGGCGAAGCCCATCTCGCGCGAAATGTTACTCCCCGTACAGGACCGACCCGACGCGAACGAAGGTCGCTCCCTCCTCCGCGGCGACGCGGTAATCCTGGCTGGTGCCCATCGACAGCTCGGACAGCCCGTGCACCTCGGCGAGCTCGCGCAGGCTGCGGAAATACGGACGTGACGCCTCAGGATCGGGGGTCTCGGGCGGCATCGTCATCAACCCACGGACCCCGCCGTAGAGCTCGAGGAAGCGAGGCAGATCCTCAGGTGCGATCCCTGCCTTCGAAGACTCGCCTGCGAGGTTCACCTCGACCAGCGCAGGCACCTTGAGCTTGCGCGCCGCCGACTCCGAGTCGAGCGAGTGCACGAGCTCGCAGATCCGATTGAGGATCTTCGCCTTGTTCGACTGGACGCGGCCGATGAAGTGCCAGCGGAACGCGTCGCCGTACTCCGCGTGCTTGCGCTGTAGGTCCTGCGCGCGGTTCTCGCCGACGACGGGAACACCCGCCTCGGCGAGAACGGCCATGTCGGGCAGTGAGACGTACTTCGTCGCTGCGACGATCGTAACTCCGTCTCCGACCTCGCCGCGGATGCGCTCGTAGTTCCGGCGGACGACCTCAGGCGACGTAGCCGATCACTCCCTGCCGTCCCGTGATGGGCCCGTCGCGCCGGTGCGAGAAGAACTCGGCCGGGTTGCAGGCGGTGCAGAGATCGAGGCGCTCGACCGACTCGACGCCTGCGTCGCGCAGGACCTGCTCCGCAACCGCCCACAGGTCGAGCTTCCGTCCCCGGACTGCAACGGCGCCGAAGCGCTCGCGATGGTCGGCGGCGATGTCGTCTCCGACCTCGTAGCAGCACGGTCCTATTCCCGGACCGACTGCCGCGGCGACCTTCCCGCCGAGTGCCGCAACTCCGGCCTCGACGATCCCCTCGAGCAAGCCACGCCGGCCCGCGTGCAGGAGCGCCAGCGCCGGAGCGCCAGTCACCCGGGCGAGCGCGATCGGGAGACAGTCGGCGGTGAGCTTCAGCATGGGCAGCCCCGACTCGCCCGTCCACAGGCCGTCGCCGTCCTTCGCACGCAGGCCTGGCTCCGCCCTGTTCACGGTCGCCGAGTGCACCTGCT
>JBKPEC010000136.1:0-5149 GCA_046728195.1 Actinomycetota bacterium | reverse complement strand
GTGTATAAGAGACAGCAGCAGACCATGGATCGCCTTGTCGGCGCGGGCGTGGCGTTCGCGTTGCCCGAGGTCTACGACTCGGGCGTCTGCCACATGGCGTTCTTCAGCGATCCCGACGGCAACAGTCTCATGCTCCACCATCGGTATGCGGCCTACTCCGACGGGACGATGCCCTGATGCAGGTCGAGCAGGTCGACTTTGTGTCGGTTCCAACACGGGATGTCGCTCGTGCCGTCGCCTGGTACCGCGACGTGCTCGGGCTCGCAGAGAGCGCCTTCACGGAGGGTGAGGTCGAGACGGCGAACGTGACCCTGTCGTTCTGGCGACCGGAGGACGACGGCCTCCCCTTTGCGCCGAACGAGAGCGGCTTCGCCCTCCGCGTCGAGGACGTTCAGGCCGCCGTCGAAGAGGCAAAGGCAAGCGGGGCGGACGTGATGGGGATCGAGGACACAGGTGTCTGCCACATGGGCTTCGTCCGGGATCCCGACGGCAACGTGATCATCCTCCACCGGAGGTACGCAGCTCGTGTCCCACGCTGACGCGCTCGCCGCCTACCGAGCACTCCCGCTTCCGGACACGACCGAGGAGCACTGGCGTTTCACCGACCTCAGGGGCTTCGACCCTGACGCATTTACCGCCGGCGATGGGTCAACCTCTCGAGCAGTCGCGCAGAAAGGCATGCTCGACCTCGACGTCGCGGGGTTGGCCACGATCAGCGAGAGCGGGACGACGATCGAGCGTGCCCCCGAGGGCGTGACGTTCGGACCGCTGCCGGAAGACCACGAGCGGCTCTACTCGCTCGTCGGCTGGGACGAGAAGTTCGCGGCGCACAACGCCGCGGTCTGGCAGCACGGCCTGCTGGTGGTGGTACCGGCCGGCGTCGAGCTCGACAAGCCGCTGTACGTGCGGGTGACGAACACGCAAGACGGCGGATCGCTCTTCTGGCGTCTGCTCGTCGTCGCCGAGGAAGGCGCACGCTTCACACTGGTGGAGGAGGTCGTCTCCGCGGCGCCAGACCTCCGCTCCTACACGAACACTGCGCAGGAGTTCTTTCTCGAGCAGGGCTCGAAGTTCGAATACGTCTCGATCCAGAACCTCTCGCGCGAGACGTGGCACTTCGCCACGCACCACGCGCGGGTCGAGCGCGACGCGGAGCTGGACTGGGTGGCCGGCGGCTTCGGCTCGAAGAAGGGCAAGGTGCGGATCCAGAACGACCTTGCCGGCGAAGGGGCGACCTCTCGAGTGACGGGCGCGTACTTCACGGACGGCGAGCAGCACCTCGACTACGACACCTTCCAGGAGCACATTGCGCCGAACACGACCTCCGATTTCGCCTTCAAGGGAGCGCTGCGCGATACCTCGACCGCGGTGTGGCGCGGAATGATCCGGGTGGAGAAGGACGCACAGAAGACGAACGCGTACCAGGAAGACCGCAATCTGATGCTCTCTCCGACGACGCATGCAGTCCCGATCCCGGGTCTCGAGATCCTGGCGAACGACGTGCGCTGCACACACGGCGCCACCGTCAGCCGCGTCGACCGCGAGGAGCTCTTCTATGCCATGGCGAGGGGACTCTCACGGGGCGACGCCGAGCGGCTGATCGTGCGGGGCTTCTTCCAGGACATTCTCGACCGAATCGAGTTCGAAGCGGTTCGCGAGTCGCTTGCAGCCGCCCTCGAGGCGCGGATCCCCCAGGCCTGACGGCTGCCGCTCATGCCGGAGGCGCCCGGGTACGATGAGCCTGTGGCCGTAACGGCGGAGAAGAGGCTCGATGCGCGCAAGCTGCGCGCCGACTTTCCGATCTTCGAGCAGGAGATTCGCGGCAAGCCACTGGCCTATCTGGATTCAGCCGTCAGCGCCCACAAGCCGCGGCAGGTCCTCGACAAGCTACGCACGTTCTACGAGACCTCGTACGCAAACGTGCATCGCGGCGTCTACACGCTCTCGGAGCGAGCCACCGCTGAATACGAGAGCGCGCGCGACAAGGTCGCGCGGTTCATCAACGCACCGGAGACGCGCGAGGTGATCTTCACCCACGGCGCGACGGAGAGCATCAATCTCGTCGCCTACGCCTGGGGCCTGGACAATCTCGGGCCGGGCGACGTGGTCGTGGTCACCGAGCTCGAGCACCACTCGAACTTCGTCCCCTGGCAGTACATCGCCAAGCGAACCGGCGCGGCCTTCACGGCGATCCCGCTCGACGACCACGGCGAGCTCCGGCTCGACACGCTGGACGAGATCGCACGCTCGGGCAACGTCAAGGTCGTCGCGAACAACCTCGTCTCGAACGCGCTGGGCACGATCAACCCGGTCGAGCGGCTCGCGGCCTGGGCGCACGAGCAGGGCGCGATCATGGTTGTGGACGCCGCGCAGGCGGCTCCGCATCACGCGATCGACGTCCAGCAACTCGACTGTGACTTCCTCGCCTTCTCGGCCCACAAGATGTGCGGTCCGACGAGCGTCGGAGCGCTGTGGGGACGCGCCGAGCTGCTCGAGCAGATGGCGCCGTTCAACCTCGGCGGCCACATGATCCGGTCGGTGAAGCTCGAGGAGACGACCTGGGGACAGTTGCCGTACAAGTTCGAGGCCGGGACGCAGCCGATTGCCGAGGCGGTCGGGTTCGGTGCGGCCGTCGATTATCTGACGGATGTCGGACTCGACGCGATCGAGGACCACGAGCGTGAGCTGCTCGTCTACGCGCTGGAGCGCATGGCGGAAGTGCCGGGGATCGTGACGTACGGGCCCTCGCCCGAGCGGCGCGCCGGCATCGTCTCCTTCAACCTCGATGCCGTGCACCCCCACGACGTCGCCCAGGTCCTCGATATGGAGGGCGTCGCGATTCGTGCCGGCCACCATTGCTGCCAGCCGCTGATGGCGAGGCTCGGCGTGGCCGCGACGAACCGGGCGAGCTTCTACCTGTACACGATCCCCGAGGAGATCGACCGCCTCGTCACAGGCCTGCACAAGGCCCATAAGCTTCTGTCGTAGAAAGTGCTGCGCACTTTCTACGAGCTGATGGGAAGACCTTCGCTACGCTCGGTGAAGCATGAGTGAGTTTGACCAGATGTACCGCGAGGTGATCCTCGACCACTACAAGAACCCGCGCGGGCACGGGTTGATCGAGCACGCGGACGCGGAGGCCGAGGGTCAGAACCCGCTCTGCGGGGACGAGGTGTCGATCTATGTCGCCTTCGCCGAGGACGGTGACACGATCGACGAGGTGAAGTTCTCTGGGCGCGGCTGTGCGATCTCGCAGGCCGCGACGTCGATGCTGACGGAGATGGTCAAGGGCCGGAGCGCCGCCGAGGTCGCCTCGCTTCCCCGGGACGAGCTGCTGGACGAGATCGGCATCCCGCTGACGCCGGTCCGGATCAAGTGTGCGCTCCTCGGCCTCTCGACGCTGAAGCTCGCGCTGCACAAGGCGAAGGGAACGCCGCTCCCCGAGGAGTGGGCCGGCGCATCGAGCGACCTCGAGCTCAAGTAGCTCGTGGCGGAGCTCGACGTCTGCCCGGTGGAGGAGCTACCTCCCTGCTCGGTCAAGATCGTCTACGCCGGAGCGCTGGCGCTGGGCGTCTACAACCTGAACGGCGAGTACTACGCGATCGAGGACCGGTGCTCACACGACGACGGACCGCTGGCCGAAGGCGAGTTCGACTGCGACGAAGGTGTCGCGATTTGCCCGCGGCACGGCGCGAACATCGACATCCGAACGGGCCGCGCGCTGACCTTGCCTGCAGTGGAGCCTGTGCAGACTTTTCCGGTCCACGTGCGCGACGGCTGGATCAAGGTCGAAATTGTCGGTAGATGATCCAATCCGCTGCTGGACCTCGAAGGACCCCGCGTACAACGCCTACCACGACCAGGAGTGGGGCCGTCCCGTCACGGACGAGCGGGGCGTGCTCGAGCGGCTCTGCCTCGAGGGCTTCCAGTCGGGACTTTCCTGGCTGACGATCCTGCGAAAGCGGGACAACTTCCGCAAGGCGTTCGCCGGCTTCGATCCTGAGCGAGTCGCCCGCTTCGGCGAACGGGACGTGCAGCGCCTCCTCCAGGATGCCGGGATCGTGCGGCACCGCGGGAAGATCGAAGCGGCGATCGCCAACGCGCGCGGGACGCTCGCGCTCCGCGAAGCCGGCACTCCGCTCGAGGACGTCTTCTGGAGACACCGGCCCAGGATGCGCAAGCCGGTCGCGAGCATCTACGACCTGCCCGCGACGACACCCGAGTCGGATGCCCTCTCCAGGGAACTGAAGCGTGCCGGCTTTCGCTTCGTCGGCCCAACCACGGTCTACGCGTCGATGCAGGCCTGCGGCGTCGTCAACGACCACATCGCACGCTGCTTCGTGCGTGCAGAGGTCCAACGAGACATCGACGCTGCAATGCGTAAGCTCCGCTGATGCTGGACGATCGCGTCCGCTCCGTGCTCGCGCGGCTCGAGCATGAGGACGCCGACGAACGGGAGCGAGGGCTTCCTCCCGCGGAGCGCTCACGGGCAGTTGCCCGCACGACCGGCCAGTTTCTGTTCGCGTTGGTCGTACCGCAGTGGGACTGTGAGGTTCTGGAGGTCGGCGCCTCACGCGGGTACTCGAGCCTGTGGCTCGCGGCGGGGGTCCGCTATCTGGGCGGTCACCTCACCTCGCTGGAGCATGACGCGGGCAAGATCGAGGCCTGGCGGGCGAACATCGCGGAGGCAGGGCTCGAGGATTGGGTCGACCTGATCGAGGGCGACGCGGCCGAGACGATCCCGACCATCGAGGACGTCTTCGACATCGTCTTCCTCGACGCGGAGAAGGAGGACTACGAACGGCTCTTCCAGGCCGCGCGCACCAAGGTCGAGCCTGGTGCGCTCGTGGTGGCCGACAACGTGCTGTCGCACGGCGAAGTGCTCAGCGGCTACGTCCAGGCGAGACAGGCCGATCCCACCCTCGAGTCGGTGACCCTTCCCCTCGACCGCGGCCTCGAGCTCTCGGTGGTCCTGACGGGGGACGGCATCCTAGAGGACGCCTGATATTCTGGGGCTAACCGCGGAAAGGAGGTGGTCCGAGAGTGGAGATTTCCAGTACGGGCAGTGGAGGTACCAGCGGGTAGAGGCGCGTCCCCGGGACCTACGGGGAATCGCCTAGCCAGCGTGGGGGACGACGCGTTACGCGCC
>JBKPEC010000135.1:0-3850 GCA_046728195.1 Actinomycetota bacterium | reverse complement strand
CCGGATCATCAACCACCGGCCGCCCAACGCACTCGACCTCGAGCGTACGTTCGAGGTCGCCCTGGAGACCGGAGTCGCACTCGAGACGAACGGGCTGCCAGACCGGCTCGACCTCTCGGGCCCGGAGATCCGGCGGGCGATCGAGGTAGGAGTTCCGATTGTCGTATCGACCGACGCGCATTCGGTACGCGGGCTCGGGAACATGCGGCTCGCGGTGCACACCGCCCGCCGTGGGTGGGCACGCGCGGCGGACGTCGTCAATGCGCGGCCACTCGCGGATGTGCTCGCGCGGCGTGCCTAGGCGCTGCAGAATTCGGGCCCGCGAATCGGCCGCACGTGCCCGCCGTAGAGGCTCACCGCACCGCGCACGTCGTCGGCGCGCAGGAGACGACAGACCCACTCGCCCGGCGGCGGGGCCGGACAGTGCTCGGGATGGTTGCCGTCGAGGTAGCTGTTCATCGTCGCGCAGGTCCGGTCCTCGTGGTCGAGGCCCAGGACGTGGCCGAACTCGTGTGCGACGACCAGCGCCATCGTGTAGCGGTCCTGGCCACTCTGGATGCCGACCTTCGCACTCGTGAAACGCCCGTTCGCACGCTGCACGTGCGCGTCGCCGGCGGCCTTGAACCAGCGGATCCCGACCAGCACCTTGGCATCACGCCGTGACGCCTTGAGGAACTTCACGCGCGCGCCGCTCGTGTTCCACGCGTACGCCGCGGTGTCGACGGCCCAGGAATAGGCGGGCACCTCGTTGTAGTAGGTGATCGTTGCCGTCGGCCAGCGTCCACCCTCGAGCCGGAACGAATCCGCGCTCGGAGTCATGACGGACGCCACGAACGTCGCGCCCAGGAATGCCGCCAGCCGTACCCGCATCGTCTCTGGTGTCGGCATGGGAGACTCGTGCCTTGAAGGTCCTGGCGACGCGCCGCTATCCGGGCCCCGCCTTCGAGGAACTGGCGGACGTCGAGGTCGCGTCGCCTTCCGAGCTTCGCTCGCCTCGTCCCGATGTGGAAGCGCTCCTCGTCGCGAACGAAACGGTGCCCCTCGAACTCTTTCCCGGACTTCGGCTCGTCGCGAACTTCGGCGTCGGCTACGACAGGCTCGATGTGGCGCGACTGGCACATGCCGGCATCGCCGTGACGAACACGCCCGGCGTCCTGTCCGCCGCGACCGCCGACCTCACGTTCGCGCTGATTCTGGCCGTGCGCCGGCGCCTCGTCGAAGGAGACCGGGCCGTTCGGGCCGGCAAGTGGGCGGGCTCCTGGGCCGACGGCTTCCTCGCCGAGGAGCTGAGCGGGTCGACGCTCGGCATCGTCGGGCTCGGACGCATCGGTCAAGCGGTGGCGCGACGCGCGGAGGGTTTCGAGCTACGCGTCCTCTACACGCAGCGGACACGGGTGGACACAGACCTCGGTGAGTACCGCGAGCTGGACGAGCTCCTCGCCGACTCCGACATGGTCACGATCCACGCGCCGCTGACGCCCGAGACGCGCGGGCTGATCGACGCGCGGCGGCTTGCCCTCCTCCGCGACGGGGCGAGCTTCGTCAACACATCGCGTGGCGAGATCGTCGACGAGCCGGCGCTGGTCGCAGAGCTCGTCTCGGGACGCCTCCGCGCAGGTCTCGACGTGTTCGCCAACGAGCCGCACGTACCGGAAGGCTTGCTCTCGCTTTCGAACGTCGTGCTGACGCCGCATCTCGGCAGCGCGACTCGTCAGACGCGCGAGGCCATGACCCGGCTGGCGGTGGACAACGTGCTCGCCTTCGAGCGAGGAGATCCGTTGCTGACGCCCGTGGTCTTGGGCTAGGCGAACGCTGCGCCCGGACCGGTCGACGTCCACTCGGCGAGCTCGTACCAGTGCGTATCTCGCAACGCTTGCGCGACCTTGGGGTCGGTATGCGCGGCGTTGTAGACGTGACGGTCGAGGTCACAGCAGATCGCCACCGCACCGAGCGGCACGTCCGGAATGTTCATCAACGCCTCGGCCGGAAGGTGCGCCTCGGCAACCGTGTAGTGCTTGAACTGCAGGTCCGGCGCGAACTCCATCAGCTTCGGCCAGTCGGGACAGGTGCGCGAGCTCATGTGGTTGTGACCTTTACGGCCGGTCGACCGACTTCCTCCCCCGTCCATCGGCCCTCGAGCCGGACGACCCCGCGCTCGTCTCCCGCCGGATAGACGACGAAGGTGAGCGCGTCGTCGAGCCAGTGATAGAGCCGGTCACCGACCTCGTCGGTCAGCCCGAGGCGGACGTGGAACCGCCCGTCTGCAAGCGGCAGCTGGTCGACCTCGAAGCGTGCCGTGAGCATCTGCGTTCCCTGCTCCCAGCCGAGGTCCGCGGTCGAGTGGCCGGAGCCGGTCACAAGCAGCCCGGACGAGTCGCGCAGTTCGAGCGAGAGCCGCGGCGGCGGGAGCGAGCCGGCCGCGGCGATCTGTACGCGGAGGCTCATGGGCTCGCCGGCGAGGAACTGCATGCGCGCCGCGCCGTCGGGGCCAAGCAGCTCGACCGCCTCGATCCGCGCCTCGCCAGTTCCCCACTCCTTCAGGCCGGCGTCGCGTTCGGCCGGGTCGCGGTCGCCTGCGAGCAGCTGCCGGTAGCGCACGACCGCATCGTGCGTCGGACCGTCGAACTGCACGCGGCCCGCCTGGAGCAGGATCGCGCGGTCGCAGAGGCGCTCCACCGCAGCGGCATCATGGGAGACGAAGACGATCGTCCCGCCACGCTGCTTGAACTCGAAGATCTTCCCGAAGCACTTGCGCTGGAACTGCTCGTCACCGACGGCGAACACCTCGTCGAGCAGCAGGATGTCGGCATCGATGTGCGCCGCGATCGCGAACCCGAGCCGCATGTACATGCCAGACGAGTAGGTGCGCACAGGCAGGTCGATGAACTCCTCGAGACCTGCAAACGCGACGATCTCGTCGAGTTGCTCGCGGACGTACGCGCGCTTCAGCCCGTGGATCGAGCCGTTGAGGAACACGTTCTCACGGCCGGAGAGGTCCGGATGGAAGCCGGCGCCGAGCTCGAGGAGCGAGCCGACTCGTCCGCCGACGTCGACGCCGCCCGAGGTGGGCTTGATGATTCCTGAGAGCAGTCGGAGCAGCGTCGTCTTGCCTGAGCCGTTGCGTCCGACAAGTCCGACCGCGCTGCCGGGCTCGATGCGGAAGGAGACATCGCGCAACGCCTCGACCAACGACGGGCGCGATCGTCCGCGCGCAACGATCGCGTCCTTGAGCCGCCGAGCCTCGCGCGGATAGACCTTGAACTGCCGCGACGCTCGGTCGGCGACAATCTCGCCCGGTCGAATCATGCCTTCGAGGGTAGCGCCAGGGCCCGTCGAACGAGCCCGGCAAGCACACGCACGAACGCGGGGTCCGCGTTCGGCATCTCGATCCGACCAAAGCCCAGACCGAGCTCTTCCGCCTTCTCCGTCGCCTCGCGATCCAGATCCCAGCGGATCTCGAGGTGATCGGCGACGAAGCCGACCGGACAGACGAGCACGTTTCGCACGCCCTGGGACTGCAGCTCTGCAAGGTGGTCGAGGATGTCCGGCCCGAGCCAGGGCTCGCCGGTCGCAGACTCGCTCTGGAACGAGAAGGACCAGTCGGTGAGGTCGGCGCGCTCTGCGACGAGGCGAGACGTCTCGAGCAGCTGCTCCTTGTAGACCGGCGCGGCGCGCGCCGGCAGGGAGTGCGCGGTGAAGACGACGTGGTCGTCAGCGCCACGCACGCGGTCGGCCAGCAGCTCGACGAAGCCGGACTCGTCGTGCCAGCTGTCGACGAACACGAGCTCGCCGCGGCCGGCCAGCGCGTTCTCGAGCTGCTCGCGGTAACCCGCGATCGACAGCTCGGAAT
>JBKPEC010000134.1:0-14154 GCA_046728195.1 Actinomycetota bacterium | reverse complement strand
TGGAGCCGCGCCCGCAGCCGGGGGTGATCCTCGAAGGGGAAGCGTTGCGCCGGCGGTTCGAGGAGTTCCTCGACGCCCGTGACCCCGAGGCGCTCGCCGAGCCCGAAGCCGCTTAAGTCGCGCGTCCGAGACGCTGAGAGTTCTGTTCGTGACCCATAAGCGGGGTAAGACGGCTGGCCGGGCAGAGCCCGCCCAGCCTTTAAGGCGGCACCGCAAGAGGGCGCCGCGGTCGGCAGTTCCAGATGTGCTCGGCCCGCACCTGCGGGTGCTCTTCTGCGGCATCAACCCCGGCCGCGTGTCGGCGGCGGCCGGCGCCCACTTCGCGAATCCGCGCAACGACTTCTGGCGCTTGCTGCATGCCGCCCGATTCACGCCGCGTTTGCTCGAGCCCGCCCAGCAGTTCGAGTTGCTCCAGTACGGCATCGGTGTGACGAATGCGGCCCTGCGTACGACACGAGGCTCGGGAGATCTGCGCAAGCGCGACTTCGCCGGCGCGGCCGGGCGTCTGGACGAGCTCGCGAGGTCGCTGGCGCCCGCCTGGATCGGCTTCGTCGGGAAGGAGGCCTACCGCGGCTCGTTCGGCGAGCGTCCTCAACTCGGCGAGCAGGAGCGGAAGCTCGGCGAGACGAGACTCTTCGTGCTCCCCTCGACCTCGCCGGCGAACGCGGGCGTACCGTGGGACGAGCGGCTGCTCTGGTTCGAGAAGCTCGAGCGGCTGTCGGTCTAACCGCGCCAGCGGTTCGTTATCGGCGTGCGGCGGTCGCGGCCGAATGCCTTCGGCCGCAGCTTCACCCCGGGCGGCGCTTGGCGGCGCTTGTACTCGGCGCGGTCGATCATGGACACCGCACGTTCGACGACGTCGCGGTCGAAGCCGTCGCTCGAAAGGTCCTCCAGCGTCCGGTCATGCTCCACGTACTGTTCGAGCACCTCGTCCAGCTGCGGGTAGGGCGGCAGGGAATCCTCGTCGAGCTGGTTGTCGCGTAGCTCGGCACTCGGCGCGCGCTCGATGATCGATTGCGGGATCAGCTCCCGCCCGGCCCGTTCGTTCAGGTGTCGGGCCAGACGGAAGACGTCCGTCTTGTAGACGTCCTTGAGCAGCGCGAAGCCTCCCGCCATGTCGCCGTAGAGCGTCGCGTAGCCGACCGACAGCTCGGACTTGTTACCCGTGGCGACGAGCATCCAGCCGAACTTGTTCGAAAGCGCCATCAGCACCACGCCGCGTGCGCGTGCCTGCACGTTCTCCTCGGCGAGGTCTGGCTCGCGGCCGGCGAACACGTCTGCCAGTGCCCGGCCGAAGGCGTCGACGATCGCGTCGATCGGCATCTCGAGGAAGGGGCAGCCGAGGTTCTCCGCCAGTCGCCGGGCGTCTTGCCTTGTCGCTTCCGAGGAGTAGCGCGAAGGCATGGAGACGCAGTGGACTCGCTCCGGCCCGAGCGTCTCCGCGGCGAGTGCGGCGGTGACGGCGGAGTCGATCCCGCCCGACACGCCGACGACAACCTCCTGGAAGCCGTTCTTGCGGACGTAGTCCTTCAACCCCAGCTCCAGGGCGAGCCGCATCTGCTCCAACTCCTCCACGAATGGGAGGACGTCGCCCGCAGCCTTCCGCCCGTTGCCGGACGGTCCGGGCGACCCGACGTGGATGATCTCCACCGGCGGGGTTTCGTCCCGTTCGCGGGCAAGCGCACGCCTGCGAACATCGCGCAGCCGCCGGCCGATGACCTCCTTGGGCTCCACGTCGACGACCAGGAGCGCTTCCTCGAAGCCCGGTGCGCGTGCGAGGATCGTTCCCTCGTCGTCGATGACGCAGGAGTGGCCGTCGAAGATCAGCTCGTCCTGCCCGCCGACCGAATTGCAGAAGGCGACGAAGCAGAAGTTGTCGCGTGCACGCGTGACGAACATCTCCTCGCGCTCGCGGTCGCGGCCGACATAGAAAGGCGAGGCAGAGATGTTGACGAGCAGCTCCGCACCGGCGAGCGCGAGATCGGTTGCGGGCGGACCAGGCTGCCACATGTCTTCGCAGACGGTTGGACCGACGAGCGTCTTGCCGTGCTCGAGCAGGATCAGGTCGCGCCCCGGCGCGAAATAGCGGTCCTCGTCGAAGACACCGTAGTTCGGCAGGAAGCGCTTGCGGTACACGGCCCTGATCTCGCCGCCTGCGCACACGTAACAGGCGTTGTAGAGATCGCGTTCGAAGTGAGGGCCGCCGACCAGAACCGTCACACCGCGCGACTCGCGGGCGATCTTCTCGACGGACTCCTCTGCCGCGCGGACGAAGCCAGGCCGGAGCAAGAGGTCCTCGGGCGGGTAGCCGGTCACTGCGAGCTCAGGGAAGAGCACCAGGTCGGCCGAGTTCGACCGCGCTTCGGCCAGTCGCTCGAGGATCAGCTCGCGGTTGCCGTCGAGGTCGCCGACAATGGGGTTGATCTGGGCCAGTGCGAGCCGCACGCCTTCAGTCTAGCTGTTTGCGACTCGGAGGCGAAAACCGGGGTCTGACCCCAAAGGGGTCTGACCCCAGCCGTTCGGTTTCCTACCTTCGCCGCCCGAACTGCATGACCCAGCGGCGAAGCCGCTCGTCCGCGAAGCGGACTGGTGGAGGGGGTCTGGGGGAACCGGGGGGTTCCCCCAGCTCGGATGACTTACCTTCGTCGACCGAACTGCATGACCCAGAGCGACACGCCGTCGCGACCGAAGATGCGCCCGTGTTCGTAGGCGATGCCGAGATCGCGCCAACCGCGCCCGAGCAGGTTCGCGCGATGCGGCGGCGAGTGCAACCACATCGAGAGCGTGTTGAGCGGCGAACCGAGATCTGCTTGCCCCCACGCGAGGTTCTCGCCGAACGCGCGCGCAGGCAAGTAACCCGCGCGCTGGAACGTTCGCGTGAACGACATTCCGCACGGCGTGTGCGAAAAGCCACAGCGTCGTACTGCATCCGCTTTGAGCAACGAGGACCGGTTCAGCGGTCCGTTGCCGCGGACCGGACCGAGTCGATACAGGTGCCGTACGACGTTGATGCCGCAGTACATGGATTCGAGCTCTCCGTGCGGATCGCCTTGCGCAGTCGTGGCGCCGTTACACGACGATGCAACCGCTTGCAGCGCAGAGGCATCGGAGACCTGGCCCGATGGAGCAGCCAGTGCAAGCAGGAGCGCGGTGAGGGGGCCGGCGAGCACCATGCCTGGACTCCGAACTACATGCCCGTTCTGGCCCGATCCTGTGCATTCCTGCGCAGAAATTTACATTCAGGTTCTCTTTTCGTATGTGTATAACTTGCGAACCTGAAGCTAGTGCTGCGAGACGGCGCTCGCGATCTCGTCCAATGCCTCAGGGTTCTCGAGTGACGAAAGATCACCCGGCTCCTTGCCGAGCACACGTGCACGCACTGCACGTCGCACGATCTTTGCGCTGCGCGTCTTGGGAAGCGCCGACACGAACACGATGCGTTCAGGCTTGAAGGCCTTGCCCAGCTCGTCAGTCACGGCGTTGGAGATCTCGAGAGCACACGCCGGCGTCGGCTCGTAGCCGGGCTTGAGCACGCAGAAGAGCCACGCCACCTCGCCCTTGACATCGTGCGGGACCCCGATCGCCGCTGCTTCGGCGACCGCGTCGTAAGCGACGGCCGCGGACTCCAACTCGGCGGGACCGATTCGCTTGCCCGCGATGTTCAGCGTGTCGTCGGAGCGGCCGTGCAGGAACCAGTAGCCGTCTTCGTCGATCGACGCCCAATCGCCGTGCGTCCACACTCCGGGGAAGCGTCGCCAGTACGTCTCGAGATAGCGGTCGTCATCGCCCCAGATCCCGCGCGTCATGCCCGGCCAGGGTCGTTTGCAGACGAGCTCGCCCACCTCGCCGCGCACGGGCTGTCCGTCCGGCCCGAAGACGTCCATGTCCTGGCCGAGCGCAGGAAACCCGAGCGCCACGGCCTTGATCGGCTCTGTCACGCACGTGGCGAGGAAGCACGCGCCGACCTCCGTGCCGCCCGAGCAGTTGACGATCGGCGTGCGCCCGCCCCCGACCTTGTCGAAGAGCCACCGGTATGGATCACGGTTCCACGGTTCGCCGGTGGTGCAGATGGCGTTGAGCGACGACAGGTCCGTGACTGGATCGCCTTTCGGGATCAGCGCGCGCACCAGGGTCGGCGAGATCCCCAGCATCGTCACCCGCTCCGCTTCGACGAGCTTCCAGATGCGGTCGGCGGGAAAATCGGGCGCGCCCTCCGCGTAGACGACGGTCGCGCCGCAGGCCCCGCCTCCGACCACCGTCCACGGTCCCATGATCCAGCCCATGTCGGTGGCGAAGTGGATCCGGTCACCCGGCTTGACGTCCGTCTGGTACGCGACCTCGCGCGCGATCGAGACGAGGAAGCCGGCCTGAACATGAAGGGCTCCCTTCGGCCTTCCGGTCGTGCCCGACGTATACGCGAGCAGGTACGGATGCTCCGCGTCGAGGGGTCGCGGAGGGAGATCACCCGACGTCTTGTCGACCAATTCGTCCCAGAAGCGATCGCGACCGACCGCCATCGGCACGTCGTCCGTGCCGAGCCGGCGCCAGACGACCGTGTGAGTGACAGTCGGCGCGCTCTGCAGCGCATCGTCGAGGATCTGCTTCATCGGCACGACCTGGCCGCGTCGAAGGGAGCCGTCCGCGGTGATCACGGCCTTCGCCTTCGCATCCGCGAGGCGTGCTGCGATCGCCGGAGGTGCGAAGCCGGAGAAGATCGGCACCTGCACTGCACCGAGATGCGCGCAGGCGTGCGAGGCGATTGCGACCTGCGGCGACATCGGGAGGAAGATCCCCACGGCATCGCCTGCGCCGATCCCGATCGACGCCAGCCCTTCGGCCAGCGCGAAGACCTCGTCCGAGAGCTCCCGCCATGTCAGCGAGAGCGGCGTGCCGTCCTCGCCCTGCCAGACCGCCGCCTCCTCTTCTGCGAGCTCGCCGGCCGCCCAGCGGTGCACGCAGTTCCAGGCCACGTTGAGCTTCCCGCCCGTGAACCAGGTCGCCCATTCCGCCCCGCGCGAGGTGTCGAGGACCCGCTTCCAGGGCTCGGAGAACTCGAGCCCAAGGTCCTCGACGACGGCGGGCCAGAAGCGCTCCGGCTCGTCGATCGAGATGCGGTGCAGGTCGTGGTAGCGCTCGACCCCGAGACGGCGCGCCAGGCGGGTCACGTTTGCGCTGTCGACCTGCTCGCTGCTCGGGCTCCAGATGAACTCGGACACCTGGGAAGCGTACGGCGTAACCCGTCGTCGACGCGTTGGCAGGGACGCGTTCTCTAACCTCTGGAGATGCGCGCGCGCCTGTTCACAGCCGAGAACCGCAAGTGGTGGACGCTGGTGGCGGTCGCCGTCGGCCTGTTCATGATCATGCTCGACAACACGGTCGTGAACGTCGCGTTGCCGTCGATCCAGAAGGACCTCGGCATCAGTATCTCCGAGCTCGAGTGGGTCGTGAACGCATACGCACTCACCTTCGGGGTGCTGCTCTTAACGGGCGGAAAGCTCGCGGACATGCTCGGCCGCCGCCGCATTTTCATCGCGGGGCTCGTCATCTTCACCGGCGCGTCCCTCTGGTGCGGGTTCGCCGGCAGTGCGGGGTCGTTGATCACCGCACGCACGGTCCAGGGCATCGGCGCAGCGCTGATGAACCCGGCGACGCTCTCGATCATCACGGCGACCTTTCCTCCGCGGCAGCGCGGGACGGCAATCGGCATCTGGGCAGGAGTCTCGGCCCTCGCACTGGCGATCGGTCCTCTGGTCGGCGGGCTGCTCACGCAGGACATCCACTGGAGCTGGATCTTCTTCATCAACATTCCGGTCGGCGTCGGCGGTGTGATCGCGGCGCGGTTGTTCATCGACGAGACGAAGGACACCTCACGCGAGCAGAGGCTCGACCTGCCCGGCCTCTTGAGCTCGGCAATCGGCCTGTTCGCCCTGACCTTCGGCCTGATCGAGACGAACGACCACTCATGGGGCTCGACGCGCGTTCTTGGACTCTTCGCCATCGCGCTCGTCTCGCTCGCGGCCTTCGTCGTGCTCGAGCTGCATCAGCGGATCCCGATGCTCGATCTGACGCTCTTCCGCAACCCGACGTTCTCGGGAGCGAACACCGTCATGTTCCTGGTCGGCCTCGCGATGTTCGGGATCTTCTTCTACAACTCGCTCTTCCTGCAGCGGGTGCTCGGCTATGGCGCGATCAAGACGGGGGCGACGTTCCTGCCGATGACCTTGCTGATCATCTTCGTTGCACCCGTGGCCGGGAGGCTCGCAGACCGTATTGGGCCACGCTGGCTGATGGGCGGCGGGATGGTGCTGCTCACGGGCTCACTGCTGCTGTTTGCGACGCTCAACGAGAACTCGTCCTGGTGGGACATCCTGCCGGGCTTGATCGTCGGTGGGCTCGGCTTGGCCACCGTCATGGCGCCGACGACTGCGACCGCGATGTCGGCCGTCCCGGTGGACAAGGCCGGCGTCGGCTCCGCGGTGATCAACAGCATGCGGCAGGTCGGTGGCTCGCTGGGAATCGCCATTATGGGAGCGCTCGTCGCGACCGCCGTCACGGTGAATCCCTTCAGCCCGAGGTACCCGGCGGAGTTCGTTAGCGGCTACCACCGCGCGCTGGAGGTTGGTGCGGCGATCCTGATCGTCGGAGCCGTCGTCGCGGTCACGACGATCCGTAACGTGGCGCGCGAGCCCCGCCGCGCTGCAGAGCCCGAGCCCGTAACCGAGGCCTAGAACGAGGAAGACCCCCGGCTGCGGCTCCGGGGGTCGATTCCTGCTAGGCGACTCCGCCCTGTACGGCGGTTTCCCCGGGACTTGGCTCTGCGGCCCAGCCACGCCCCGTTCGGTTCCCGCCTTGGTGAAGCGCCTCCTGCAGCCGACCCTGGCGTCTGGCTCGGTTGCAAGATGGCCTCACTCTAGGGGGCTTATCCGGACCTGTCAAGTAGCTCGGTCAAGTGATTTTGGATAGGCTTGCTTGACTGGTTTCCGCCCAGAACATGCCCTTTTTGGGGGATGCCCTAAAGGACGGGTTGAAGTTTGGTGAAGCATGTCGTCTACTACGCCGCATATGTCTGACTCGTCCGCTATCCGTCAGAAGCAGCAGCGGGCGTCGGCCGCGCAGGCGGGACTTCGTCTCGGTGAGCGTCTGCGCCAGCTGCGGGTCGCGGGGGGAATGACCCAGACGGAGCTGGCCGGGGATCGCTTCTCGAAGGAGTACGTGAGCCAGATCGAGCGGGGCAAGACGAAGCCCACCGGCGAGACGATTCGCTGGCTTGCCGACCGGCTCGGAGTCGATGCGGGGTATCTGGCCAACGGTGTCTCGGCAGACGAGCGTGGGCGGGTCGACGCCGCACTCGCTCGCACGGACGCGCTGCTCGAGGCGAGGCGGAACGACGAGGCGCTCGAGGAGCTCGAGCGGATCCGTTCGGCGGTGCTGGCGACCGGGCTTGCCGAGCTCGAGACTCGCGCGCTCTCGGCCGAGGCTACGGTTCGGATCCGAAGCGGAGAAGTGCGTGAGGCGATCGCGCTCCTCGAGCGGGCCCGGGATCTGAGCGAAGGGGCGTCCTTTTCGGATGTCGAGCGTGCCGACGTGCTCTTCCGGTTGGGGGTCGCGCGCTACAAGCTGAACAGCATCCAGACCGCGATCGGCCTGTTCGACGAGGCTCTGAAGCTGGCCGAACGCTCGGAGATCCGGTCCGATCAGTTGCGTTCGAACATCCTCGCCTGGCGGTCCCGCTGCTATCGGCGCCGCCGGGACCTCGAGGCCGCCCGCGAGGACGTCGAGCGGGCGCTCGAGCTGGCCGAGAGCCTGAACGACAAGCGCACGGCCGCCGACGTCTACTTCCAGGCGTCGATCATCGCCGACCGTGAGGGGCATTGGGTCCTGGCCCGGTCCTACGCCGAGCGGGCCAAGGCCGCCTACGAGGAGCTCTCCGATCGCGGCAACCTCGGCCGCCTGCTGAACAACCTCGGCGGGCTCAACTTCCTCCTCGGCCATCCGGAGGAGGCCGTGGAGCTCCTGAAGGATGCGGTTCGGATCGCCCTCGAGGTCGGAGACGACGTGGAAGCCGCATACGCGGTCAACGGCATCGCCCAGGTGCACCTTCGCACCGGTGATCCGGTGCGGGCCGAAGAGCACGCGAGGCACGCGCTCGAGCTGCTCGGCGACCGCGTCGACGAGCTCGGAGAGATCGGAAACGCACAGATCGTCCTTGGTCGCGCGCTGATCGAACAGGACCGGCTCGACGAGGCGGAAGTTGCCCTCGCCGCCGGCGAACGCGCCTACGACCAGTTCTCCTCTGGCAGCCATCGCGCCTCAGCCTGGGTCGCGCAGGGTGACCTGGCTGCTCGCCGCGGAGACGACCGGACCGCTGCCCGGTTGTATCGCCAGGCTGCCGACGCTCTGCAAGACGTCCGCTTCTAACTCCTTCCGAAAGGAGGTGACCAAGTGTCCAAAGCCCACCTGACCTATCTCGCGATCTTCGCGATCCTCGTTGCGACTGCTCTGCTCGCAATGCTCCCGGCCGCCCTCACGCCGTACGGCATGCATGACGGTTCGGGCTTCTAGAGTGTCGCGGTGCGCGCTTTGCTCGCCGTCCTCGCGCTCGCTGCGCTGACGGTAGGTTGTGGTTCTTCGGGGAACCGTTGGGAGCGAGGCGCGCCCAGGCCGGGATCGCTCGAAGCCCTCTGGCGGCAGTCGGGGGAAGCCGTCGCCCTGATTCCAGGTACCTCGGATTACTCTCCGGTGTCGTCCGGGTCTCCTTCCTCGTCGTCGACAATCGGGGCCGCGTGGTCGCACCGCCGACCGCGCGGGTCTGGATGGCCCGGTCCATGAGTTCCCGCCCGTTCAGCCGGACAATCGCCGATCTCGAGCGAGTCGGGGTGCCCAGCGTTCCTGAGGACGCCGACGCCAAGACGATCTACGTCGCATCCGTGCGGATCCCGCGGCCAGGTACCTACTACATCCTCGCGCGGCCGGAGGGAGCCCGTCGGATCGGCGGCATTCGAGACCTGTTCGTGCGCGCCGACTCGCACCCGTGGTGACCTGGCGAAGGTCACCACCGTATCCCGCACGATCGCGCCCTGCTGCGTTATTCGATCGCCGGCTCGCTGCGGGCACGCGCGCCGTTCGTGGTCACCTTTGCGACGCCGCGCTATTGCACGAGCCGTATCTGCGGACCGGTTGTGGACGTCGTCGACAATGTGCGACACCGCTTCGCCCGTAGCGGCATTCGCTTCATCCACGTCGAGATCTATGCCGGCAATGATCCGCGCAACGGCCGGAACCGCTGGGTCAAGGAGTGGCATCTGCCCTCCGAGCCGTGGACCTTTCTCGTCGGCCGAGACGGACGGATCAAAGCGAAGTTCGACGGAGCGGTCTCCGTTCGCGAGCTTGCGCAGGCAGTCCGGGCCGACCTGCACTAGGCTTGCAAGCCGTGTCTTCAGCAGGTGGAGATTCGGCCCTCGTCAGTGTTCGTGAAGTGGCGGACCAGCTGGGCGTCCATCCGGAGACGATCCGGCGCCTGATTCACGACGGACGGCTCGATGCCGTGCGGGTTGGCCGCGTGCTGCGCGTTCATCGCGAGGCCGTCGATCGCTTTCTTGCCCATCAGCGCGTGAAGCCCACGCGTTTCCAAGCCTGACGGCAGGGACAGACACGCCCCGGCCCAGGTGAACTCCGGCCGCCTCGGGCGACCAAGACACGCGCCCGGTCGAACGGACGAACCCCGAAGTTGTCCAGCCCGGAACGGCTGTGCGATACTGGGGCTCTCACACTTCAAAAGGGAAAGTAATAGGAGGAGGCCATGGCTGAGAACGGCTACGCGAAGCCGGTGCTGGTCGACACCGGTTGGCTCGCCGACCATCTTGATGACCCGGGCGTCGTGGTGGCCGAGGTCGACGAGAATCCCGACCTCTACGACGAGGGCCACATCGCAGGAGCAATCAAGCTCCACTGGCGCGACGATCTCCAAGACCCGGTCGAACGCGACCTGGTCGAGAGGGACGCGTTCGAGCGTCTCATGGGCAGCCGCGGCATTGGTAACAACACGACGCTCGTCCTCTACGGCGACAAGAACAACTGGTTCGCCGCCTTCGCGTACTGGTATCTGAAGATCTACGGCCATGAGGACGTGCGCATCCTCGACGGCGGCCGACAGAAGTGGATCGACGAGGGCCGTGAGCTGACCACCGAAGCGCCGCAGCCCAAGCCCACGAGCTACACCGCGCGAGAGCGCGACGAGTCGATCCGCGCGTACCGTGACGCCGTCCGTGAGACGATCGGCGACGAGAGCCACGCGCTGGTCGACGTCCGCAGCCCTCAGGAGTTCGCGGGCGATCTGATCGCTCCGCCCGGATACGAGCAGGAAGGCGCGCAGCGGGCCGGCCACATTCCGACCGCGGCCTCGATTCCGTGGGCCTCTGCCGTCCGCGATGACGGCACCTTCAAGAGCGCCGACGAGCTGCGCGACCTCTACGGTTCGAAGGGTGTGACCGGTGACAAGGCGGTGACCGCGTACTGCCGCATCGGCGAGCGAAGCGCCCACACGTGGTTCGTATTGCGTGAATTGCTCGGCTACGAGAACGTCCGCAACTACGACGGCTCGTGGACGGAGTGGGGGAATCTCGTGGACGTGCCGATCGAGAAGGGGAGCTAGCCCGAGCCGAAGCTCACCCGCTCGATGACAAGATGCGGAAGCCGTGCGTACGGGCTCAGACGTAGCAGCGTGCGCACGACTTCTGCGCAGTCTTCGGGCCGGATCATCCGGTCTTTCGGAACGGGAGCCCAATCGGTCATCGGTGTGTCCACGAAACCGGGGCTCAGAGCGGTTGCACGAATGCCGTGCTCCTCCTCGGCCCGATTGAGAGAGCTGGTGAAGTTGATGATCCCGGCCTTTGCTGCGCCGTAGACCGGGAGGCGCGGCGACGGGCTCGCGCCGGCGATCGACGCGAGGTTCACGATCAGCCCGCGTGTCTCCCGCAGGAGCGGGAGGGCCGCGGCAGTGACCAGAATCGTGGCGCGCAGGTTGACGTCGAGCTGGAGATCGATGTGCTTCGTGTCGAGCTCGTCCACGAGGCCTGCGATCCCGACGCCGGCCGAGTTGACGAGGACGTCGAGCCTGCCGTGTCTTTCCCGGTGCTCGTCGACGATACGGCGGCAATCCTCCTCGCGTGCGACGTCGGCTGCGACGGGGTGGGCGCGGAGCGCGTCGGCCGCGACCTCGACCTTCGCCTGCGTTCTGGCCGCGAGCGTGAGGGCGAATCCTTCCTCTCGCAGCATGGTCGCGATTGCGAGCCCGATTCCCGAAGAACCGCCGGTGACGAGGGCGGCTTTGTCCACGGGCCATCCTTGCAAGTCGGAAGGTCGGTCGCTCTCGGTGGAGAACTCTGCGCGGGGGAACCGAAAGGCTCCTCCTCTCCCCTGAACGCCCGGGGGAACCGCCTGGTTCCCCCGGTGCGTCTCCCCCGGGTTTCGCAGGAATAGAAGCGGTGACCACGTCGTAACAAGGTGAACCGACGGCAGTCTGTAGACGAAAGACGTAACGACCCCTACATTTCGCGGTTCAACCCTTCGGGAGGGCTCCCTTTGGACATCGGTACCGGGCGCGTCAAGCTGACAGATCTCGCCGCCTGCGGAGGCTGTGCCGCCAAGTACTCCGCGGCCCGCCTCGAGCAGTTGCTCGCCGGCTTCGTTCCGGCGGAGGCGGAGAACCTGCTCGTCGGGCTTGCCCCCGCCGACGACGCTGCTGTGTACCGGCTCGACGACGAACGCGCCCTGATCTTCACGCTCGACTTCTTTCCGCCGGTGGTCGACGACCCAGGCGACTACGGGGCTATCGCCGCGACCAACGCGCTCAACGACGTCTTCGCGATGGGCGGTGTGCCGCTGCTCGCCCTTTCCATCGCCGCGTTCCCGGAAGAGCTTCCGATCGAGATGCTGGCCGAGATCTTCGCGGCGGCGGACACACAGGTTCGCCTGGCCGGAGGCTTGCTGGCCGGCGGCCACACGATCCGCGACGCGGAGCCGAAGTACGGCCTCGCAGTCGTCGGCACCGTTCGTCCCGACGGCATCTGGCCGAAGAACGGCGCGCGTCCCGGCGACGCGATCTTCCTCACGAAGCCGTTGGGAACGGGTCTGATCATGACCGGCTACAAGAAGGGGCGCGCCGGCGACATGCAACTGGAGCGTGCGATCCGCTGGATGAGGACGCTGAACAAGGACGCGGCCGAGGTGTTGCGCGCCTTCGAACCCAATGCGGTCACCGACGTGACCGGCTTCGGTCTCTTCGGCCATGCGTACGAGGTCGCTGAACGGAGCGGCGTCGCCCTGCGACTCGAGTCCGAGCGCTTTCCGGCAATCGACGGCGCACTCGACGTCGCGCGGGGCGGCGTGCGAACGAGCGGCGATCCGCGCAACCGCGAGTTTGCCGCCGCACACGTCACGACCGATGGCCTGCCCGACACGCTCGACGTGCTCGGCTACGACCCGCAGACGGCAGGCGGCCTACTTCTCTTCCTACCTGCGGAGCGCGGTGCCGCACTCGAGGCCGAGTTCGCCGCGCGCCGTCTCTTCCTTCGCAGGATCGGACGCGTCGAGGAGGGCGGCGGCGTCTACATCGAGTGAACTCGGGCATGATTCACGGACGGTTTCAGCCGTTCCACAATGGACATCTCGAGTACCTGCGCGGGGCGGCGACGCGGTCGGACGTCGTCTTCATTGGGATCACGAATCCCGATCCGCAGCGCATCCGGCAAGAGCCGAGCGATCCGTTGCGCCACCTGCCGGAGTCGAACCCATTCACCTATGTGGAACGGCTGCTCATGGTCAGTGAGGTCGCGCACGACGAGGATATTCGCGCGCATGTCATTCCGTTCCCCGTCAACGAGCCGGAGTTGTGGCCTGCGTACGTTCCACCGGGAGTGACGCAGTACCTGAGGCTCTTCTCGGAGTGGGGCGGCACCAAGCTCGAGCGAATGCGCGAGGCGGGCTATGACGTGGTCGTCCTGGACGAGGGCGCGCAGAAACACATCTCCGGCGCCGAGGTGCGAGCCGCGATGCGCGCGGGGGAGGGCTGGGAGTCGCTCGTACCGCCCGGTGTCGCGCGTGTGATCCGTTCGCTTGACAAAGTCGCCGTCTAGGTGCATGCAATCGTCCTCTTCCTGCTGGACGGGCTCGCCGACCGCGCACACGATTCGCTCGGCGGCCGAACCGCGGTCGAGGCGGCCCGTACCCCTAACCTCGACCGGCTCTGTGCCTCCGGGTCGTGCGGCGTGCTGTTCGCCGTGGGTCCCGGTCGCGCGCCCTCGAGTGAGGTCGCGCACTGGTCGATGCTCGGCTACCGTCCGGACGAGTTTCCCGGGCGCGCCGTCTTCGAGGCGCTCGGCCGAGGCCAGGAAGTCAGCAGCGAGGACGTCTTCGCCTATGCGGCGCTGCGTCCCGCGGAGCGTCGCGACGACGGCTGGTGGCTGACGGGACGGCCGGATCCAGAGCGCGACGCGGAGGAGGCGGAGCACCTCGTCGACGCGTGCGACGGGATCACGATCGACGGGCTGACGTTCTCGCTCACGCACGTGTGGCGCGGCGAAGCGGTGCTCCGCATCTCCGGCGGCGCGGACGATCGCGTCACGGACAGCGATTCCTTCTTCCGCGCGTGGTATCCGATGCTGCGACCGCAACCGCTCGTAGCCGCCGCCGAACGCACTGCGCGCGCGTGCGAAGAATGGACACGCGAAGTGATGCGGCGGCTCGAGGGCGGGCGCTTCAACGCCATCACGCTGAAGTGGTTCGGGCGTCCGAAGGCAGTGCCGTCCTTTCTCGAGCGTCACGGCGTGACCGGTACGTTCGCCGCTGAGTCGGCTTTCCTGCGCGGGCTTGGGCGCTGCGTCGGCCTGACTCCGGTCGAAAACCTGCACCTGAACGTCGAGCTTGTGAACGAGCGGCTCGATGCCGGCGATACGTTCGTCTATGTCCATGACAAGCGCGTCGACGAGGCAGGACACACCAAGGACCCCAACGTCAAGCGGGAGACCTTGGAGTTGCTCGATGCCGCGCTCGCGGATCTGCCGACCGACCGTGCGATCGTTTGCGTGACAGGGGACCATGCGACGCCGGCGTTCCCGAACGTGATCCATTCCGGCGATCCGGTGCCGCTTGTCGTTG
>JBKPEC010000133.1:0-10357 GCA_046728195.1 Actinomycetota bacterium | reverse complement strand
GCGATGGTCATCTCCGTCGTGTCGCTCGCGCTGCGCGTCGACGGCGACCTACGCGCGGCGTTCGGGTCGGCGGGCCCGGTCCCGACGCTCGTACGCGCTCACCTCGGCGAGGTCGACTCATTTCCCATCAAGGTTGCCGAGGCGGCGAGCCCCATCGACGATGTGCGCGGCACCGCGTCGTACCGCCGTCACGCGCTGCGCATCCTCACAAAGCGCGCGCTCGACCGATGTCTCGTATGAGGATCGAGCTGACTGTCAACGGCGATCGGTGCGAGGCCGATATGTGGGAGGGCGACAGCCTCCTGTTCGCCTTGCGTGAGCGCCTCGGCTTCCCCGGTTCGAAGAACGCCTGCGAGCAAGGCGAGTGCGGCTCGTGCTCCGTCCTGCTCGACGGCAAGCTCGTCTGTTCATGCCTGGTCCTCGCGGCGCAGGCCCAAGGGCACGAGGTGGTGACGGTGGAGGGCCTCGGCGAGGACGGCCGCCTGCACCGCGTGCAGGACGCGTTCGTTGCGGCCGGTGCCGTCCAGTGCGGCTTCTGCACACCCGGGCTCGTCGTCGCGACGGCGGATCTCCTCGAGCACAACGGTGATCCGTCGGAAGACGAGATTCGCGAAGCTCTGTCCGGGAACCTCTGCCGCTGCACCGGCTACGCCAAGATTTTCGACGCCGTCCGGCTCGCTGCGTCGTGAGCGAGACGGCGGCTCCCAAGCTCGAGCTCGGGCGAGTCGGCGAGATCGTCGCGCGTGTGGACGGCATCCCGAAAGTCACCGGCCAGTTCGCGTACTCGAGCGACCTTCAGGCGGCGGGAATGCTCTGGGGCTACACAGTGCGCAGCACCCGTGCGCATGCACGCATCGTCTCGATCGACGTGTCGGGAGCGGTAGGAATGCCCGGCGTCCACGCGGTGTTGACGCACGAGGACGTTCCCGGCGCGAAGCACTACGGGTTGGAGTTCGCGGATCAGCCGGTTCTGGCGGTCGACCGCGTGCGCTACTTCGGCGAGCCCATCGTCCTGGTCGCGGCCGAGCATCCCGAGCAGGCGCGTCGCGCGGCTGATCGCATCCGCGTCCACTACGAACCGCTGGAGCCGATTGTCGATCCCGAGCGCGCCACGGCGCAGGAACCGCTGCATCCCGACCGGCCGACCATGGGTCACGGATACCGCGACGATCCGCGGCCGAACGTCGTGCGCTCGCTCGTCATCCGTCACGGCGATCCAGAAGCCGAAGGCGACGTCTCCGTCTCCGGCGTCTACGAGCTCGGCGTCCAGGACCAGGCGTTTCTCGGGCCCGAGTCCGGACTTGCCGTTCCCGACGGCGAGGGTGGAGTGGATATCTACGTCGCGACCCAGTGGTTGCACGTCGACCGCGACCAGGTCGCGCCGTGCTTGAACCTGGAGCCCTCGCAGGTCCGGATCCACCTGGCGGGAGTCGGCGGCGCGTTCGGAGGCCGGGAAGACCTCTCGATGCAGATCCACGGGTCGATGCTCGCTCTCCACACCAACCGGCCGGTCAAGGTCGTCTACAGCCGCGAGGAGTCGTTCGTCGGTCACATCCACCGGCACCCGGCCCTGATCCGGGCCGAGCATCGCGCAAGCCGTGACGGAAAGCTCGTCAACGTCCGCATGCGGATCCTGCTCGACGGCGGCGCGTACGCCTCGAGCTCGACCGCCGTGACCTCGAACGCGGCCTCCTTCGCCTGCGGTCCCTACAGGGTCGACAACGCGCTGATCGAGAGCACGTGCGTGTACACCAACAACCCTCCATGCGGCGCGATGCGGGGGTTCGGCGCGGTGCAGGTGTGTTTCGCGCACGAGGCGCAAATGGACAAGCTCGCGGAAGCGTTGGACATCGATCCGGTGGAGCTGCGCCTGCTCAACGCGCTGGAGCCCGGCGACGCGATGCCGACCGGTCAGCGGATCACCGGCTCCCTGCCGGTCGCCGAGGTGATCCGCCGTGCCGCGGCGTTACCTGTTCCCGAGGCGGAGGAGCTGCCGCGCGACCCGCTTCGTCTGCCCGGCGGGTCCGGCAACACGACGAGGGGCGAAGGCGTGAAGCGCGGTGTCGGCTTCGCCGTCGGCTTCAAGAACATCGGCTACTCGGAAGGGTTCGACGACTACACCGCCGCCCGTGTCCGCATCGACGAGGACGGCACCGCCGAGGTGCACTGCGCAGCTGCGGAGGTCGGACAGGGCGTGGCCAACGTGATCCTGCAGGTCGCACGCACGGAGCTTGGGACCGAAGACGTGACGCTGGCTCCGCATACGACGGCGTCGGTCGACTCCGCGGGCTCGGCGTCGGCGTCGCGCATGACGTGGATGGCCTCGGGTGCGGTGCGAGACGCCTGCCGGGCCGCTCTCGAGGAGCGCCGGCGGAAGGCCGGCGGCGAGGTCGATGTCGAGCGGGTCTATCGCCACCCGCGCACGACGGCGCTCGACCCCGAGACAGGACAGGTCACAGGCGAGCGCGCCCACGTCGCCTACGCGTGCGCGGCGATGCGCGTCGTCGCGGAGGTGGACGTCGAGCTGGGGTTGACCCGGGTCGTCTGGATCGGGACCGCGCAGGACGTCGGGAAGGCGGTCAACCCGCAGGCCGTCACCGGACAGATCGAGGGTGGAACGGCGCAGGGGCTGGGGCTCGCCCTGATGGAGGAGATCCAGACGCGCGACGGCGTGATCACGAACGCGAGCTTTACCGACTACTTGATTCCGACGACGCTCGACATGCCACCGGTCGTGTCCGAGCTGATCGAAGAGGCCGAGCCCGACGCGCCCTATGGGGTCAAAGGCGTCGGCGAGCCGCCGACGGTCGTGTCGACAGCCGCGATCGTCTCGGCGCTCCGCGCCGCGACGGGACGCGAGCTCACCCGCGTCCCGGTGAAGCCCGACGACATCCTCGGGCTTTAAACCGAACTGCTGGGGTCAGACCCAAGGGGTCTGACCCCAGCCTTTCGCTTACGCCCCCGGCGCTCCCTCCGGCATCGGCACCGACTCGTCGCTCTGAAACAGGCTGAAGGCATTTCCCTCGGTGTCCTTGCAGCGCGCGAACCAGCCCACGTGCGGGATCGGCTGCTTGTCCTCCGCCTCGCCGCCGCGCTCCCGCACCTTGGCGAGATCGGCCTCGATGTCGTCGCTGCCGAGGTAGATCGTTGTCCCGGTCTGCTCCTGCATTGCGTAGACGGCCCCGCCCTGGTCGCCCTCCTGCCACATCAGGTACTGGATGCCGGGCATGCCTGCGTCCTCGATCCCCCAGCCTCCGACCGCCTCCCAGAACTCCCGCGCGCGTGGCACGTCCTGCGCTGGAAACTCCACGTGAACGACCTTCTTCCCCATCCCAACCTCCTTTCGGCATGAAGCTATACGCTCACGCAACTACGACGAGGGGGAACGGATGGTTCGCGCGATCGTGCTGTACGACGAGGAACCTGATGCAGCTCGCTACGAGGAACACGCCGAGCTCTGTCGCAACGTGCCGGCTGCAAGCTTCCACCACGGTCCGGTGTTCGGCGCGCCGATGGGCGAACCGCCGTACCGCTACTACGCCGAGTGGCAGTGGCCCGATCGGGAGTCCTTCGAGTCGGCAGCGCGCAGCGACGAGTTCCGTATGACGGGGAAGGACGCCATGCAGATGGGCGGCCGCTTCACCGTCATGTTCGCCGAGCTTGACTGAGCCGACTCACCCGCGTCCCCGCGCGCCCGAGGAGCTCGGCTTCGAGTCGATCCTCTACGAGAAGGGCGCGCCGCGGGCGACGATCACGCTCAACCGGCCCGAGGTGCTCAACGCCTTCGACTTCCGGATGCTGAGGGAGCTCGCGCGCGCGTGCGAGGACGCGTCATGGGACGACGAGATCCGCGTCGTCGTCGTCACCGGGGCGGGCCGCGCGTTCTGCGTCGGCGCCGACCTCAAGTCGTGGTCCGCGGACTACCTCGGCAACCCGAAGGAGTACTGGAAGTGGTTCGGCGCGTTCAAGGATGCCCACGACCGCTTGAGGGAGATCGGCAAGCCGACGATCGCGCGCATCAACGGCATAGCGGTCGGCGGGGGAAACGAACTGCAGATGGCCTGCGACCTGGCGGTCATGGTCGAAGATGCGTTCATCAGGCACGTCGGACTCGAGCACGGCTCCGTACCGGCGGGAGGCGCGACGCAATGGCTGCCGGTGTTCGTCGGTGACCGGCGTGCTCGGGAGATCATCATGCTCTGCGAGGAGATTCCGGCCCGCAAGGCGGAAGAGTGGGGGCTCGTGAACCGGGTCGTCCCCGAAGCCGAGCTGGACGCCGCTGTCGATGACTACGCCGGGAAGCTGGCGACGAAGCTCCCGCAGACGACGCGCTATGCAAAGCAGCAGCTCAACTTCTGGCGCGACCTGTCCTGGCATGAAACGGTGAACCATGCGCGAGACTGGCTTGCGCTCTCGATGCTCGGTGACGAAGCACAGGAGGCGGTGAAGGCATTTCTGACTCGCTCGTCCTCGTAGAGCGCGACGAACCGATCGCGACCGTCCTGCTGAATCGTCCTCAGCAGCTCAACGCGCTCTCGAGTCCCCTGATGGAGGAGCTGGTCGCCGCGTTGCAGGAGCTCGACGCGGACGACGCCGCCCGCTGCATCGTGCTCGGCGGAAACGAGCGCGCGTTTGCCGCCGGAGCCGACGTCGCGGAGCTGACTGCGGGTACGGCCATTTCGCTGTACCAGGAACGGCGGATCGACCGCTGGGATGCCATCCGGAGCGTGCGCACGCCGCTCGTCGCGGCCGTCTCCGGGTTCTGCCTCGGTGGTGGCTGCGAGCTCGCGATGGCGTGCGATCTGATCGTCGCGTCGGAGTTCGCGAAGTTCGGGCAGCCCGAGATCAACCTCGGCGTCATGCCGGGAGCGGGTGGCACGCAGCGTCTGACGCGCGCCGTTGGCAAGGCGATCGCGATGGACATGATCCTGACCGGGCGCATGCTCGGCGCCGAAGAAGCGCGACAGCTCGGGCTCGTGGCCCGGGTTGTGCCGCAGGACACGTGGCTCGATTCAGCCAAGCAGGTCGCGCAGGAGATCGCATCGAAGAGTCCGGTCTCCGTGCGGCTGGCGAAGGAGGCGGTCGACGAGGCCTTTGAGACGCCCCTCTCGGCGGGGATCGACTTCGAGCGACGGTCGTTCTATCTCGCCCGCGCGTCCGAGGACGCGCACGAGGGACTCTCCGCGTTCATCGAGAAGCGCAAGCCTGAATTTCGCGGCAAGTAGGTGGGCGCGCTCTCGCGCCTCCTCGAGCCGCCGCGTCTGCGGACGCTGGCCCGCGACGAGCAGGATGACCGCCGCGCGACCTGGCTGGAGCTGTTCTTCGATCTCGTCTTCGTCGCTGCGGTCGGCCAACTGGCCGCGGCGCTGAGCTCCCACCCGACGCCGACGCGCTTCTTCGAGTTCCTCGGTGTCTTCGTGCCGGTGTGGTGGACCTGGATGGGGTACACGTTCTACGCCAACCGTTTCGACACCGACGATCTGCCCTACCGGCTGCTGACGCTGCTCGCGATGTTCGGCGTGGCGGTGCTCGCGACCACCGTCCACGGGGTCTTCGAGGGCGCGACGACCGGATTCGTGCTGGCCTACGTCGGCGTGCGGTCCGTGCTGCTCGTCCTGTACGAGCGAGCGCGGCGCCACGTACCTGAGGCGCGGCCGCTCGCGCGGACGTTCCTGCTCGCGTTCGGCTTTGCCAACGTCCTCTGGCTGCTGTCGCTTGTACCGCCGCGACCCTGGATCTACGTGCTCTGGGGCTGCGCCCTGCTGGTCGAGCTCAGCGCGCCGCTGCTTGCGTGGCGGCAGCTGCCGAACGCACCGATCCATCCGCGTCACATCCCGGAGCGGTTCGGTCTGCTCACCCTGATCGTCCTCGGGGAATCGGTATTCGGCGTCGTCGTCGGTGTTTCCCGGGTCAGCTGGGACCTGCCCTCGGCGACCGCCGCCCTGGCAGGCTTCGTCGTGGCCGCGTGCCTCTGGTGGATCTACTTCGACTTCGTGGACGAGGCAGCCGTCAGCCGGCGAGGGATTCCTGGAGGGTTGGTGTACGTCTACATGCACTACTTCGTGGTCGTGGGGCTCGCCGCTCTCGGTGCCGGGGTCAAGATCGCGATCCTCGCAGCGGGAGGCGACACCCGGTATGACGGCACGGCGTGGGTGCCCTGTGCCGGCCTGGCCATGACGATGCTGGGGCTCGCAGCGATCCAGCTCGTCTCGGGCCCTGGACTTGTCGACGAGGACTTCTGGCTGCGCGTCGCGACTCTCGTCCTGGCGTTGGTGCTCGTGCCACTCGACCTGTCGCCGCTCGCCACCCTCGCCGTGCTCGCCGCTGCGCTCGCTGCCCAGGTCGCGTACGAGCTGGCGCGCCACGAGGGGCACGCGCAGAAAGCCGAGATCTAGCTACTCGAGCTCTGCCGGGACGAGCTGCAGCTCCACCTCGCGACCTTCGCGCACGATCGTCACGGGTACGCTGCGCCCGATCAGCTCGTTGACTACGACGCGTTGCAGGTCGTCCATGCCCTCGATTGCCGCCCGATCGAGCTCGACGATCAGGTCCTCGGGGCGCAGTCCCGCGCGATCTGCGGGCCCGCCCTCGACCACCTGCACCACCTCGACGCCGCTCGTGCGGCCCAGGCTGCGAGCCAGCCTGGGCGGAAGCGGTCTCGGCCCGCCTGCAATGCCGAGGTAGGCGCGCCGGAAGCGGCCTTCGGTCATCAGGGCCGCGACGATCTGGCGCGTCGCCGTGTTGATCGGCACCGCCAGGCCGAGCCCGACTCCCGCGACTGCCGTGTTGATCCCGATGACCCGGCCCGTCCCGTCCGCGAGCGCGCCGCCCGAGTTGCCCGGGTTCAGCGCGGCGTCGGTCTGAATGACGTTGTCGACGACGCGAACGTTCGCGCCCGAGCGCGTCGGCAGCGAGCGGCCGAGCGCCGACACGACGCCGGCCGTGACCGATCCCGTGAAGCCGTGCGGATTGCCGATCGCAACCACGAGCTGGCCGACCCGAAGACGTTCCGCATCGCCCAGCTCCGCCGGAACGAGGTCGCGTGCGTCGACGCGGAGGACTGCGAGGTCCGAGAGCGGATCGCTACCGACCACCTCGAAGTCGAGCTCGCGGCCGTCGACGAACGATGCACGTCCGCGCCCCTCGGTGCGTGCGACGACGTGTGCGGACGTCAGCGTGAAGCCGTCGGGCGTGATCACGACCGCGCTGCCGCCGCCGTCGAGGATCCGGCCGCCGCGGACGCGGCGAGCCACGCGCAGGTTCGCTACGGAAGGCGACAGACGCTCGGCGACGGCGATGACGGCACGTGAGTAGGCGTCGAGTGCCTCCTCCTCGGAGACCTCGGCCGGCGGGGACGAGATGAAGGTCAGCTCCACTTCGGCCAAGCTAGCACCGGCCGTCCGCCCTGGGTCGGCGCCGGGTCGGTCACGCAATCTGAGAGAGTTTCGACGCCCATGGCCGAGGTGGAAACCAGCCGCGAAGGCGCGGTCCTCACGATCAGATTGAATCGCCCCGACGTTCTGAACGCCTTCAACGAGGACATGCACCGAGCTCTCGCCGTGGCCCTCCAGGAGGCGCGCGCGCCCGAGGTTCGGGCCGTCGTGCTGACCGGTGCGGGACGCGGATTCTGCGTCGGACAGGACCTGACCGAGTTCCGCGAGGCGCCCGGGGACATCGGTGCGCGGCTGCGGGGTAGCTATCACCCGAACGTGCTTGCCATCCGGGCGCTCGAGAAGCCGGTGATCGCCGCGGTCAACGGCGCGGCCGCCGGAGCCGGGCTCTCGTTTGCGTGTGCGTGCGACCTGCGCATCGCGGCCGAATCGGCGAGCTTCGTCCCGGCCTTCATCAACATCGGTCTTGTCCCGGACTCAGGGGCCACCCACTTCGTCACCCGGATCCTCGGGCCCGCGCGGGCGTTCGAGTGGCTCGCGTCGGGCCGGAGGCTCACCGCCGCTGACGCTCTGACCTCGGGGCTCGTCTCCGAGGTGGTCGAGGATGGCCGACTGGCAGGTCGCGCCGATGAGCTCGCCTCGGAGTGGGCTGCACGTCCGACGCTCGGCATCGCTATGACGAAGGAGCTGATCGACCGCGCAGTGACGGCGTCTCTCGAGGAGCAGCTGGAGCGCGAGGCCGACCTGCAGACGCGCGCCACGCAGACCAAAGACTTTCGCGAAGGCGTTGCCGCATTCCTCGAGAAGCGCGCGCCCGAGTTCCACGGCAGCTGAGACTCAGTTCCTGTTGCAGACCTTGAAGCCCAGCCTGGTGCCGAGCTGGTTCGCCTTCGCGTTGTCCTGCTGCGCGTGCAAGGCGATCGCCGTGACGCTCGCGCGGTCGCCGGCTCTCGCCTTGTCCCGAATCTCGCGCACGTCGGCACGAAGAACGTCGAACTGGGCCAGCCACTCCTTGGCGGCTGCCCGTTTGTCAGGCGGCGGATCGAGAGCGGCCAGCTCCTTTCCGGCGCGGTCCAGAAGCGGGAGGGTCTTGTCGGCGACGACGGCCAGCTCAGCGATGCTCTTCGGCCTCCCGAGGGCGGTCGTCTGCTTCGTGTACTTCTTGCAGATCGCGTCGGCTTTCGCGGCGTAGCTCTTCTCGCCGCAGCCGGCGACGAGCGCGACGACAGGTACGAGGAGAAGCGCGCGCCGCACGCTCACTACGGTATCGCGCATGTCAGGCCGGCTTGTCGTGCACGACCAGGAGCCTCTGCGTCGCCGACGGCTCACCGCATTCCTGCGCATGGTGCTCGCCGTGCCCCAGCAGGTCGTGGTTGGCATCTGGAGCGTGCTCATCCCCGCCGCCGCGGCGATTGCCTGGCTCGCCGCGTTGATCGACGGCCGCGTGCCTCAGTGGCTCATCCGCTTCCTCTCCGCCTTCCTGCGTTATCGCGGACAGGTCACGGCGTGGTTCTACCTCCTCTCCGACCGGTATCCCGATCCGTTGCACACGCTCGAGCACCCGTTCGCGATCGAGTTGCCCGACCGGCCCAGACACCCCCGGCTCGTCACGCTCTTCCGGCTTCCTCTGGCTCTCCCGGCGATCGTGCTCTGGAGTGTCCTCGGCGTCGTGCTCACGCTGGTGGCGGTCGCTTCCTGGTTCGCGGCGCTCGCTCTCGGCCGCACGACGGCTGGGCTTCAAGAGCTGGGGAGGTTCTGCCTTCGCTACCAGCTCGAGGCAGAGGCCTATCTGTTGCTGCTCACGGCGAGTTACCCCAGGCTCGCGCCGCCGGCGCTCACCCCAGTGCCCGAATGATCTCCTCCGCCTCGGGGAAGCGCCCTTCGTCCTGCTTCGAGAACACGAGCCTGCCGTCGGCAACGACGTCGAACTGGCTCTTCGCCCCGGAGATAGCGTTCGCCTCGTGTGGCGTTCGTTCGTTCAGCTCGGCCGCGAGACTCGCAGCCCGTCGGTCGTAGCCGTCTCAGACGGGGCAGTAGTAGATCTCGACCTTCATGCAGCGAGCGTACAGGCGCGTGCGGCGGTTACGCCGCCGGTCTGCCTCGCGCTCAGTGCTGTGTTACGAATGCCTCGGACCGGGGTCACACGACGAACCGGGGAGGGTTCATGGCCGCTGACTCGCAGACCGTAGTTCTGATCCACGGCATGTGGATGACGCCGCGAAGCTGGGACAACTGGGTCGACCACTACGCCGACCGAGGCTATCGAGCGATCGCGCCGGGCTGGCCCGGCGTGAAGGATCCAGAGGAAACTCGCCGAGACCCCTCGGCGCTGAAGGGCCTCGGGCTCAAGAAGATCGTCGATCACTACGACGCCATCATCCGCGAGCTCGACCGGCCGCCGATCATCATCGGGCACTCGTTCGGCGGCCTCACGACGCAGCTTCTGCTCGACCGTGGCCTCGGAGCCGCCGGCGTCGCCATTGGAACTGCTCCGCCCAAGGGCGTGCTCGTATTGCCCTCCTCGACGCTGCGATCAGCGCTTCCGGGACTGAAGAATCCGCTCGATCGCGACGGTCTCGCGCCGCTGACGAAGGACCAGTTCCGGTATCGCTTCACGAACACCGAGAGTCAGGCCGACTCCGATCGGATCTATGACGAGCAGTACATCCCTGGGACGAACCGGGCGTTCTTCGAAGATGCGTTCGCCAACCTCTTTCCGAGCTCGCCCGCGAAGGTCGCCTTCCGAAACCCGTCGCGACCGCCGCTCCTGCTCATCGCCGGGGGCGTCGATCACATCAGCCCGATCGCCGTGAACAGATCGATCCTGAAGCTCCAGAGTCGAGCGCCGTCGGCGACGGAGCTGAAGGAGTATCCGGGACGCCCGCACTTCATGGCGGGGCTCGACGGCTGGGAGGAGATCGCGGATTACGCGCTGAACTGGGCGGTCGAGCACGCAGGGACGCCCC
>JBKPEC010000132.1:0-6083 GCA_046728195.1 Actinomycetota bacterium | reverse complement strand
CCCCTCCACTGGTCCGCTCGCGCGGGCGGGCGGCTTCGCCGCCGATCGTCTACTAGCAGAACATTGGCCATCACACCGTCTCGGGTGCGCTCGCTGACCACACACAGAGGGCATGGACGTAGGCGCCGATCTCCTCGAGAGGCAGGATCGCGTCGGCCGCAGTGGTCGCGATGGCGGCGTCGGGCATCGTGCGTTTGGCCGCTCCCGACGGGTCCTGGATCACGGCGACGCCGCCGAGCTCCTTGATCCTGGCGAGTCCCCGGGCGCCGTCGTCGTTTGCGCCGGTGAGGATGATCCCGATGACCCTGTCCGTGTACGCGTCCGCCGCCGACTCGAAGAGCACGTCGATCGAGGGCCTCGCAAAGCTGACGCGATCGTCGACTGAGAGCGCGAAGGAGCCTCGTTCGACGAGCAGGTGGTAGTCGGTGGGTGCGATGTAGACGTGCCGCGGCTCGATTGCCAGCTTGTCCTCGGCTTCGAGGACCGGCCGATCGATCTGTCCCTGGAGCAGCTGTTGAAGCGTCCCTTGCTGCGAGTCGGGGTGGCGATGCTGAGCGATCACGACAGGTGGCCCGAAGTCCTGAGGGAGATCAGAGAGGAGCCGGCTCAGCGCCTGCAGGCCGCCCCAGGACGAGCCGACGACGACTATTGCCGGTAGGGGCACTAGTCGATCCTCCGGTACAGCTTCTCGTACGGGTCGAGCTCTTCGTACCGGGGCTCGTACGGGCTGAAGCGGATCGATTCCTTGTGTCCGAGCCCGAGCACTCCGAAGTTGACCAGGCTATCGTAGAAGAGCCGGTGCACGCGATCCTGGAGGGTCCGGTCGAAGTAGATCATCACATTGCGACAGATGATCACGTTGAATTCGTTGAACGAGCGGTCGGAGACGAGGTTGTGCTGCGCGAAGACGACGTTTTCCGTCAGCGAGCGCTGAAACTGAGCTCCGTCGTACTTGGCCAGGTAGTACTCCGAGAAAGCGTTCGTCCCACCGGCCTTGATGTAGTTCCGGGTGTACTCCCGCATCTTGTCGAGCGGGAACACGCCGCGCCGCGCGCGATCCACCACGGCCTCGTTGATGTCCGTCGCATAGATCCTCGTACGGTGGTAGAGCTTCTCCTCCTGCAGGAGGATCGCGAGCGAGTACACCTCCTCGCCCGTGGAGCAGCCTGCCACCCAGATCCGCGTGAAGGGATATGTGCGAAGGGCCGGTACGACCTTCCTGCGGAACGCGACGTAGAAGCTCGGGTCGCGGAACATGGCGGTGACGTTGATCGACAGGTCGAGCAATAGCCGTTCCATGCAGGCCGGGTCGTGCAGGAGCTTGTCTTGCAGGGCCGAGACCGTCGTCAGGCCTTCGGCGTGGATCCGGCGCCAGACCCTGCGCCGCAGCGAGGCGGGGGCGTACTCCCTGAAGTCGAACCCGTACTGCCGGTAGACGCCCTCCAGGAGCAGCGAAAGCTCGATCTCTTCGAGGTCGTCGCGCGCCGGCGGGCGCTCTTCCCTGCCCGTCGGCTCGTTCGATGCGCCGACCGACGACGCCACGGGCACTACCTGTACAGCCAGACCCGCATCAGCGAGAGGAGCTGGTCGGTGTCGACAGGCTTGGTGATGTAATCGGACGCGCCGGAGGCAATCGACTTCTCCCGATCTCCCTTCATCGCCTTCGCGGTCAGCGAGATGATCGGCAACTGCTTGAACGGCTCCTCGCTCCGGATGGCACGCATCGCCTCGTAGCCGTCCATGCCCGGCATCATGATGTCCATCAGCACGAGATCGATCGCCGGCTCTCGCCGAAGAAGGTCGAGTCCCTCTTGGCCGTTCTCTGCGTACAAAACCTCCATGCCGTGTGCCTCTAGAACGCTCGTGAGGGCGAAGACGTTTCGCACGTCGTCATCGACGATCAGGATCTTCCGGTCCTTGAAGACGTCCTCCGCCGAGTGCAGCTGCTCGAGCATGCGGCGCTTCTCGCGCGGAAGCTTTCGTTCCACGCGGTGGAGGAAGAGCGACGTCTCGTCGAGAAGCCGCTCGGGAGAGCTCGCATCCTTGACGACGATCGCATCGGAGAACTTCTTCAGCTTCGTCTCCTCGCGGCGCGTCAGCTCCTTGCCGGTGTAGACGATGACGGGGACCGACGCGTGGCGATCGTCCTCCTTGAGCTTCTCGAGCAGTGCGAAGCCGCCCATCTCGGGCAGCTTCAGATCGAGGACCATGCAGTCGAAGCGCTGCCGCTCGAGCGCCTCGAGCGCTTCCTCGCCGGAGCCCACCGCGACGACCTCGACGTCCTCACCGCTTCCGATCAAGTCGACGACGGCAGTTCGCTGCGTCTCGTCGTCCTCGACCACGAGCAGGCGCTTGAGGTCTCGGTCGATGAAGGTGCGGATCTCGCCGAACGTCTCCTCGAGGCTCTCCTTGGAGATCGGCTTCTCGACGAAGGCGACGGCGCCCGCCCTCAGTGCGTTCTGGCGCCCGTCGCCGGCGGAGACGATGTGCACCGGGATGTGTCGCGTGTCCGGGTGATGCTTCAGGTGGTCTAGCACGGTCCAGCCGTCCATCACCGGCAGCTTCATGTCGAGGATGATCGCGTCGGGCTTGAACTCGTGGGCGAGCGCGAGGGCCGAGTCGCCGCGCTGCGCGACGATGCCCTTGAACCCTCGCTCCCGCGCGACTTCAAGCTCGGTGCGAGCCAGGTCGACGTCGTCCTCGACGATCAGGACGACACGGTCACCCTCCTGGATCTCGTCACGGTCGTCCCGGACGTCGCTCGGGAGCAGAAGGGCGGGGTCGAGCTCCGGCTGCGGCGCGGCCGGAGTCGTCGCGCCTCCGTCGCCCGTCTCGGCGGCGAACACCACCTGCTTCCGCACCGTTTCCGCCGGTCCGGCGTGCTCGACGTGCCGGAAGGTCGAAGGCAGGAACAGCGTGAACGTGCTGCCCTCTCCGAGTGAGCTCTCGACGTGGATCTCGCCGCCAAGCAGGCGCGCGATCTCCCGGCTGATGGAGAGCCCCAGTCCCGTTCCGCCGTAGCGGCGGCTCGTCGTTCCGTCCGCTTGCTGGAAGGCCTCGAAGATCAGGCGCAGCTTGTCCTGCGGAATCCCGACTCCGGTGTCCTCGACGGCGAACTCGATCACGGACTCGGCGCGGGATAGCGCCTCGCTGGCGAACTGCCGCCCTTCTGCGAGCCCGATGCGCAGCTTGAAGCCGCCGACCTCGGTGAACTTGCAGGCGTTCGACAGCAGGTTCTTGAGGATCTGCTGAAGCCGCTGCTCGTCGGTCTCGATCGTCGGGGGGACATTGGCGCCGTGAACCTCGATCTCGAAGCTCAGGTCCTTGTCCTCTGCCACCGGCCGGAACGAGCGGTCGACGAAGTCGCGGAGGTCGGAGAGCCTGACGTCGCCGATGTTCACGTCCATGCGGCCCGCCTCGACCTTGGAGAGGTCGAGGATGTCGTTGATCAGGTCGAGCAGGTCGGAGCCGGCACTGTAGATCGTGTTCGCGAACTCGATCTGCTTCTCGTTCAGGTTCTGGTCGGTGTTCTCGCCGAGCAGCTTCGCCAGGATGAGGAGGGAGTTGAGCGGCGTTCGCAGCTCGTGCGACATGTTCGCGAGGAACTCCGACTTGTAGCGGGAGGACAGCGACAGCTGCTCCGCCTTCTCCTCGAGCGCAGCGCGAGCGAGCTCGATCTCGCGGTTCTTGATCTCGATCCGGCGGTTCTGCTCCTCGAGCTGCTCGGCCTTCTCCTCCAGCTCCTGGTTCGTCTGTTGCAGCTCTTCCTGCTGCGTCTGCAGGAGCTCCTCAGAGGCCTTCAACGAGGCCGCCTGCTCCTCGAGCTCCTTGTTCGTCTGCTGGAGCTCTTCTTGCTGCGCCTGCAGCTCCTCGGATTGGCTCTGGAGCTCGAGCGTCAGCTGCTGCGACTGCCCGAGCAGCTCCTCCGTCCGCATGTTCGCCTGGATCGTGTTGAGCACGACGCCGATCGATTCGGACAGCTGCTCGAGGAAGGTCTGCTGCACGTTGGAGAACCGCTGGAACGAGGCGAGCTCGATCACCGCCATCACCTGGTCCTCGAAGAGGACGGGGAGGACGATGACGTTGACCGGGTTGCCCTCGCCGAGTCCGGAGGTGATGCGGACGTAGTCCTCCGGAGCCTGGGTGATCACGATCGGCTTGAGCTCGAGGGCCGCCTGGCCCACCAGCGCCTCGCCGATCTTGAAGTGAGTCGGCACGTTCTTGCGCTGCTTGTAGCCGTATGACGCGATCAGGCGCAGCTCGAAGTCGTCACCCTCCCCGCCGGGGGACTCCATGACGAAGAAGGCACCGTGTTGAGCGCCGACGAGCGGCGTCAGCTCGGACATGATCAGGCGCGAGACCGTCTCGAGGTCGCGCTCGCCTTGCAGCATCCCCGTGAAGCGCGCCAGGTTCGAGTTCAACCAGTCCTGCTCGGAGTTGATGCGCGTGGTCTCGGCGAGGTTCTCGATCATCTGGTTGATCGTGTCCTTCAGCTCTGCGACCTCTCCCTCCGCCTCGACGGCGATCGACCGGGTCAGGTCGCCCTTCGTCACCGCCTGTGACACCTCGGAGATGGCGCGCAACTGCGTGGTGAGCGTGCCGGCCAGCTGGTTCACGTTGTCGGTGAGGCCCTTCCACACACCAGAGACGCCCTCCACCTGCGCCTGGACGCCGAGCTTCCCCTCCGTGCCCACCTCCCTGGCGACACGCGTGACCTCCGCGGCGAAGGTCGACAGCTGGTCGACCATCGTGTTGATCGTGTTCTTGAGCCGGAGGATCTCGCCCCGCGCATCGACGGTGATCTGCTTCGAGAGATCACCCTTCGCGACGGCCGTCGTGACCTCGGCGATGTTCCGCACCTGGTTGGTGAGGTTGTCGGCGAGCGTGTTGACGTTGTCCGTCAGGTCCTTCCATGTTCCCGACACGCCCTTGACCTTGGCCTGGCCGCCGAGTCGTCCCTCGGTTCCCACCTCGCGGGCGACACGGGTGACCTCGTCGGCGAAGGAGGAGAGCTGGTCGACCATGGTGTTGATCGTGTTCTTCAGCTGGAGGATCTCGCCCTTGACGTCGACGGTGATCTTCTTGGTCAGGTCGCCCGTCGCGACCGCGGTCGTCACCTCGGCGATGTTCCGCACCTGGTTGGTGAGGTTGTCGGCGAGCGTGTTGACGTTGTCCGTCAGGTCCTTCCACGTGCCCGAGACGCCCTCGACGTTCGCCTGGCCGCCAAGTCGCCCCTCGGTGCCGACCTCCTTGGCCACGCGTGTCACCTCGGCGGCGAACGACCGCAGCTGGTCGACCATCGTGTTGATGGTCTCCTTCAGCTCGAGCACCTCGCCGCGCGCGTCGACGGTGATCTTCTTCGACAGGTCGCCCGTCGCCACTGCTGTGGTGACGTCCGCGATGTTCCGAACCTGGTCGGTCAGGTTGTCCGCCATCGCGTTGACGTTGTCCGTCAGGTCCTTCCATGTTCCCGACACGCCCTTGACCTTGGCCTGACCGCCGAGTCGTCCCTCGGTTCCCACCTCGCGGGCAACGCGGGTGACCTCGTCGGCGAAGGAGGAGAGCTGGTCGACCATGGTGTTGATCGTGTTCTTGAGCTCGAGAATCTCGCCCTTGACGTCGACCGTGATCTTCTTCGTCAGATCGCCGTTCGCGACGGCGGTCGTTACGTCGGCGATGTTGCGGACCTGGCTCGTGAGGTTGCCGGCCAGCGTGTTCACGTTGTCCGTCAGGTCCTTCCACGTCCCCGACACGCCGGTGACCTGGGCCTGACCGCCCAGCTTCCCTTGTGTGCCGACCTCGCGCGCAACGCGCGTGACCTCGTCGGCGAAGGAGGAGAGCTGGTCGACCATGGTGTTGATCGTGTTCTTGAGCTCGAGGATCTCGCCCCGCGCCTCGACGGTGATCTTCTTCGACAGGTCGCCGTTCGCGACCGCAGTCGTGACGTCGGCGATGTTGCGCACCTGACCGGTGAGATTGGACGCCATCCCGTTCACGCTCTGCGTCAGCTGGCGCCACGTGCCCGAGACGTCTTCGACCTCGGCCTGGCCCCCCAGGCGGCCCTCGGTTCCCACCTCGGTCGC
>JBKPEC010000131.1:0-8740 GCA_046728195.1 Actinomycetota bacterium | reverse complement strand
TGGTAGGTCTCGTCGGCGCTGTAGCAGGCCCAGAAGCCGAGCTCGTCGATGAGCTGAATGACGTCGAGAAGTTCGTCGAGCGGCTGCTCCGGCAGAAGCTGGTAGCTGAAGCGCATGCGTGATGATCGCATCCCGGGAGCTCACTGAGGCCTTGCGCGACCCGCCTTCGGTAGATCGAAGCACCACCCTCCACTCGGAAGCCGGGTTGACCCGCTCGCGCCGCGCGAGAGCGCCGACGAGGACCTACGGCAGTTGGCGATGCGCGGAACGCAGGGCGATGGTCAGCGCAAGTCGAGCAGAATGAGGTTGCGGAGTCGCTTGGACGCGTTACAAGCGCTTTCCAAGGCGCTTCACAAGCCCGGCTACCGCGACGCCGCCGGTTGCGGCCGTCGCCATGGCGATCCCGAGGACGTTCGTCGTCACGCACGTTCGGCAGGCGTTGCAGCAGACAGCTGCCATCGGAGCGTGCTCGCCGTACTTGCCCGCAGCCTGAGCCATCCGCCCCGTCCAGATCGTCTTCACAGCCTCATTCTGCCCGACCGAGCGGCAGTCCGAATCCCCTCAAAAGGCGCCCGATTGCCCAGAGGCCCTCGAGGTGACCCCCGTGGAACAGACCGAAGCAGCTAGAGCGCTCCGCCTACAACCTCGAGGCTGGCCAGATTGTGCCCGCTGACAAATACGTCGACGTAGGGGAGTGCGGCGTGCATCCCGCGTGCGAGCGGTTCGTATGCGGGGTCTTCCTTCAAGGGGTTGAGCCAGACGACGCGGTGCGCGAGCCGCGCCAGGCGCGCCATCTCGGCCCCCAGCACGCCTGGGTCACCGACGTCGAGGCCGTCCGAGCAGATCACCACCACCGAGCCGCGCACGACGTTCGTGCGCGTGAGCGCGCGCACGGCGTCGCCGATGCGCGTGCCGCCGTTCCAGTCGACCACCTCCTCCGCCGCCCGACGTAGCGCCTCTTTCGGATCCGCGGCGGCCAACGCTCGGGTGACGCGCGTCAGCCGCGTGCCGAAGCAGAACGCCTCCCAGCGCGCGTCGGCCTGCAGCGCGGCGCGGGCGAACAGGACGAGCGCGCGCGAGTAGTCCGCCATCGAGCCGGAGACGTCGAGCAGCAGCACGAGCCGGCGGCGTCGCCGGCGGCGCGTTCGCCACGCACGTTCCACGGGCTCACCGCCGGTTCGGAAGGAACGCCGCAGTGTCCGGCGCAGGTCGGGATCGTCGCGCCGCGCGGGTTCGCGGCGGCGGGTGCGGCGGCTCGGGACATTCAGGCGCAGGCGCCGCATCAGCTCCGCGACCTCGATCAGCTCCTCGCCTGTCAGTTCGGCGAAGCTCTTCGTGCGCAACAGCTCCTCTCGGCTGGCGAGCGCGACCTCCTCCTCCACGACCGTGACCGATTGGACCGGCGGCTCCTCTTCCAAGACGCCGCGGAAGAGACGGTCATAGACCGGGATCTCCTCCGGGCGCGCGACCAGCGTCAACCGGCCGGCCCAGTACAGGCCCTCGGGGGAAAGTTCGGCGGCGGCGCGGCAGAACTCGCGCGTACGGCCGGCCCCGACGGCCAGGCCTACGCCACGCCGAGCACGCGCAAACGCGACGAGCCGCTCGAGCTCGTCAGCCACCGAGAAGCTCAGCCTTGGCGCGCTCGAGATCCTCGTGGTTCTTCAGCGCCCAGCCGAGCGTCTCCCGTCCAGCCTGGCCGTCGGCTCCTTCGGCGCCGAGCAGGGCCAGTGCGCGCGCCCAGTCAATCGCTTCCGCGATGCCCGGCGGCTTGGCCAGGTCGAGCGCGCGCAGGCGCGCGACCGAGTCCGCAACGGACCGGGCGAGGGCGTCCGGCACCTCGGGGGCGCGCAGGCGCACGATCTCGACCTCGCGCTCGAGCGAGGGGAAGTCGATCCAGTGATAGAGGCAGCGTCGCTTGAGCGCGTCGTGCAGCTCGCGAGTGCGGTTCGACGTGACGACGACCACGGGCGGCTCGGCGACGGCGATCGTCCCGAGCTCGGGCACCGTCACGGTGAAGTCCGACAACACCTCGAGCAGGAACGCCTCGAACTCGTCGTCGGCTCGGTCGACCTCGTCGATCAGCAGCGCCGCGCGCGACCCCGCGCGCAACGCGCGCAGCAGGGGCCGCTCGATCAGGAACTCCGGCCCGTATAGCTCCGCCACGTGCTCGCGGACCTCGCCAGCCTGCAGCGCGCGGGCGTACAGCAGCTGCCGCGCGTAGTCCCACTCGTACAGCGCCTGCGCCGAGTCGATGCCCTCGTAGCACTGCAGCCGGATGAGCTCCGCGCCGAGGATCCGCGCGAGCGTCTTGCCGACCTCGGTCTTGCCGACCCCGGCCTCGCCCTCCAGCAGCAGCGGTCGCTGCATGGCAACCGCCAGGTAGATCGCGGTTGCCAGCCCGCGGTCGGGGAGGTAGGACTCGCCCGCGAGGGCCTGCTCGACTTCCTCGACCGATCCGAATGCCACGTGGCCATCGTAGGACGTGCAATGGCCCCGGGCGAGGCGTATCCTCGCCCGCGGGACCGCAACTGGGGCGAGAGAGGGGAGGCGGTTCATCCGTGTATCCCGGAAGGTTCGAGTATTTCGCGCCCACGACCGTCGACGAGGCGCTCGAGCTGCTCGCGCGCTACGACGACGGGGAGGCGAAGGTGCTGGCCGGCGGCATGAGCCTCATCCCGCTGATGAAGCTCCGCTTTGCCGCACCGACGGCGCTGGTGGACATCAACCGCATCGACGGGCTGGACATGCTCGCGGAGGAGGGCGGCAAGCTACGCATCGGTGCGCTCGTGCGCCACAAGAGGTGCGAGCGCTCCGACCTGTTAAAGCTCAAGTACGGTGCGCTAGGCGACGCTGCGCCGCAGATCTCCGATCCGGTCGTGCGCAACCTCGGCACCGTCGCCGGGTCGCTCGCGCACGCCGACCCGCAGGGCGACTGGGGCTCCGTCATGCTCGCGGTAGGTGCCGACGTCGTCGCGCGCAGCGCGGACGGGGAGCGCAGGATCCCGATCGACGAGCTCTTCGTGGGACCCTTCACGACTTCGCTGCAGCCCAACGAGCTCATCACCGAGGTACGTGTGCCCGCAGCAGCCCGCGCGGGCGGGACCTACCTCAAGCTCGAGCGCAAGATCGGCGACTTCGCCACCGTCGGCGTCGCCGTTCACGTCGCGATGTCGAACGGCACCGTCGAGCAGGCGGGAATTGCACTTACCGGCGTGGGGCCGACCAACATCCGTGCCGCCGAGGCGGAGGAAGCGCTCACCGCGCATGCGCTCGACGACGAGGCGATCGAGGAAGCCGCGCGGCTCGCCGCAGGCGCAGCCCAGCCGCGCACCGACATCCGCGGCACTGATGAGTACAAACGCAACGTCGTCCGGATCTTCACGGCACGCGGCCTGCGGAAGGCGAAGGAGACGATCGCATCGTGATCACAGAGACGAAACCTACGACGCGCGAGATCACCGTCACGGTCAACGGGCAGGAGCACTCCCACGAGGTCGAGCCGCGGCTCCTGCTCGTGCACTTCCTGCGCGAGCGGCTCGGCTTGACCGGCACGCACGTGGGCTGCGACACCTCCAGCTGCGGCGCCTGCACGGTGCTCGTCGACGGTGTGCCGGTCAAGTCGTGCACGCACTTCGCCGTCCAGGTCGACGGGCGCGAGGTAAAGACGGTCGAGGGGCTCGCCGAAGGCGGGCAGCTGCATCCGATTCAGCAGGGCTTCCACGAGGAGCACGGCCTGCAGTGCGGGTTCTGCACGCCCGGGATGATGCTCGTGAGCGCCGCCCTCCTCGAGGAGAACCCGAGCCCGACGGAGGACGAGATCCGCTGGGCGCTCTCCGGAAACATCTGCCGCTGCACGGGCTACCAGAACATCGTCAAGTCGGTGCAGTGGGCCGCGAACAAGCTGAAGGAGACCGCGTCATGACGGCGGTGGACACCGAGCACAAGGGCTGGCTAGGGCGGAGCGTCAAGCGCAAGGAGGATGCTCGCTTCATCGTCGGCCGGGGCAACTACATCGAGGACATCAAGCTGCCCGGGATGCTTCACATGGCAATCCTGCGTAGTCCATTCGCCCACGCGAAGATCAATTCGATCGACACGTCGCGCGCGAGCGAGCTGCCGGGCGTGGTCGTCGTCGTCACCGGAGACGTCCTTGCGCAGCACAAGCTCGCGTGGATGCCGACCCTCTCAGGTGACACCCAGGCGGTGCTCGCGACCGACAAGGTACGCATGCAGGGGCAAGAGGTCGCCTGCGTGATCGCGGAGGATCCGTACGTCGCGAACGACGCGCTCGAGCTGATCGACGTCGACTACGAGCCGCTTCCCGTCGTGACGACACCCCAGGCGGCGCTGGAAGAGGGCGCCCCGGTCATCCGCGACGACAAGGAGGGTCAGGCCGATAACCACGTCTACCACTGGGAGGCGGGCGACGCAGAGGCGACGGAGAAGGCGTTTGCCGAGGCGGACAACGTCGTCCGGCTCGTGACGCACTACCCGCGCTGCCATCCCGCTCCCCTCGAGTGCTGCGGCTGTGTCGCCGACGTCAACCCGGCGACCGGTAAGGCGACGATCTACATGACCTCGCAGGCGCCGCACGCACACCGCACGGTATTCGCGCTCGTCGCAGGCTTGCCGGAGCAGAACATCCAGATCATCTCGCCGGACATCGGCGGTGGCTTCGGCAACAAGGTGCCGGTGTACCCGGGCTACGTCGTCGCGACCGCAGCGTCGCTCCTCCTCGGCCGGCCCGTGAAGTGGATCGAGGACCGTACGGGCAACCTGATCTCGACCGGCTTCGCACGGGACTTCTACATGGATGGCGAGCTAGCAATGAAGGACGACGGGACGATGATCGGGCTGCGGGTGAAGATGCTGTCCGACCAGGGCTACGCCTACGCCGACGCGCAGCCGTCGAAGTTCAAGGCCGGCCTCTTCCACATCGTCACCGGTTCCTACGACATCCCGGCCGCACACGTGGTCACCGAGGGCGCGTACACGAACAAAGCGCCCGGTGGTGTCGCCTACCGCTGCTCGTTCCGCGTCACCGAGGCGTCGTACTTCATCGAGCGGCTCGTGCAGACCGCCGCGTACGAGCTGGGGATGGATCCGGCCGAGCTGCGGCGGAAGAACTTCATCCCGCCGGACAAGTTCCCGTACACGTCCGCCACCGGGTTCGAGTACGACTCGGGCAACTACGAGCCGGCGCTCGACCAGGCTCTCGACCGCGTCGGCTACAAGGAGCTGCGGGAGGAGCAGAAGCGTGCGCGCGACGAGGGCCGGCTGCTCGGCATCGGTCTCGCCTCGTTCACCGAGGTCGTCGGCGCCGGCCCGAGCCGGCACTACGACATCCTCGGCATCAAGATGTTCGACTCCGCCGAGCTGCGCGTGCACCCGACGGGGAAGGCGATCCTGAAGCTCGGGGTGAAGTCGCAGGGGCAGGGGCACGAGACGACGTTCGCGCAGATCGTCGCCGAGGAGCTCGGAATCCCGCCTGAGGACATCGCCGTCCAGGAGGGCGACACCGACAACACGCCGTACGGGCTCGGCACGTACGCGTCGCGTTCGACGCCAGTCGCGGGTGCCGCCACCGCTGTCGCCGCGCGCAAGGTGCGCGAAAAGGCGCGCAAGCTCGCTGCGCACCTGCTCGAGGCGGCGGAGGACGACCTCGAATGGTCGGGCGCCGGCTTCGCCGTCAGGGGCGCGCCCGAGCGCGCGAAGACGATCCAGGAGATCGCCTTCGCCGCCTACACCGATCATCCCGAGGGGATGGAGGCGGGGCTCGAGGCGACGAACTACTACGACCCGCCGAACATGACCTATCCGTTCGGGACGTATGCGGTCGTGATCGAGGTCGACCGCGGCACGGGCGAGTGGGACGTGAAGAAGGTCGTCGCCGTCGACGACTGCGGCACGCGCATCAACCCGATGATCGTCGAGGGCCAGATCATGGGCGGCCTCACCGAGGGCTATGGCACGGCCGCGATGGAGCTGATCACGTTCGACGAGGACGGCAACTGCATCGGCTCCAACTTCACCGACTACCTGCTTCCCGGATCGTGGGAGACCCCGTCGTTCGAGCTGGGCGAGACGGTGACGCCGTCGCCGCACCATCCGATCGGCGCCAAGGGTGTCGGGGAATCCGCGACCGTCGGCTCGCCGGCCGCGTACGTGAACGCGGTCATCGACGCGCTGGCGCACGCCGGCGTACGGAACATCGACATGCCGCTCACGCCCGACAAGGTCTGGGGTGCGCTGAACGAGGTGGGCCTAACTGAGTGAACGTGCTCGTCGAGGCCGGTCGCCTGGTGGCGGAGGGGACACCGTTTGCGCTCGCGACTGTCGTGGGCGTCGAGCGGCCCTCCTCGGCACGCGTGGGCGACCGCGCCGTCGTCACGGCCGACGGTGAGCTGCGCGGCTGGGTCGGCGGCGCGTGCACCGAGCCGGAGGTCGTGCGCCTCGCACTTGCGGCGCTGGCGAACGGCGACGTGCGACGCGAGCGGATCGAGAGCCGCTGCGCGTCCGAGGGTGCGGTCGAGGTCTTGATCGAGCCGCAGCAGCCTGCGCTTCGGCTTGCGGTCGTCGGCGACGCGCCGGCGGCGCGGACGCTGCGTGAGCTCGCCGGCGTGCTCGGCTGGCGCGTGACCAACGAGATCGCGGGCGCCGACGCGATCGTGGTCGCCTCAATGGGGCGAGACGACGAGGCGGCGCTCGAGAGTGCGCTTGCGGGAAAAGCCGACTACATCGGGCTCGTCGCGAGCGCGAAGCGCGCCTCCGCGGTGCTGGAGGAGCTCGGCCTCGACGAGGACGCCCGCGCCCGCGTTCGTTCGCCCGCGGGACTCGATCTCGGCCCGTCGTCGCAGGAGGAGATCGCCGTGGCCATCCTGGCCGAGCTGGTGGCGTGGCGGCACACGCGGACGAAGGACGTCCTCACCGAATACGCAACCGATCCGGTCTGCGGCATGACCGTCGCGGTCGTCGGCGCCGAGGACATGCTCGAGCACGACGGAACGACCTACTACTTCTGCAGTGCTCACTGTCGTCTGAAGTTCGAGGCGGCGCTCGTCTGAAAGGAGGCACGCGTTGATACCCATTGCGCTCACCGTCAACGGCGTCCGGCATGAGGCGGAGGTCGAGCCGCGTACGCTGCTCGTCGACTACCTCCGCGAGGAGCTCGGGCTCACCGGGACGAAGATCGGCTGCGACACATCTGTGTGCGGTTCCTGCACGATCCATCTCGACGGCCATGCGGTGAAGTCCTGCACGGTGCTGGCGGTCCAGGCCGACGGCTGTGAGGTGACGACCATCGAGGGCCTGGCCCAGGACGGCGAGCTGCACCCGCTGCAGGAGGCGTTCTGGGAGCGGCATGCACTCCAGTGCGGGTTCTGCACGCCCGGCATGATCATGGCCGCCGTCGAGCTGCTCGGCACGAACGGCGACCGGCTGACCGATCCGGCAATCCGGCGCGGGCTCGAGGGCAACCTCTGCCGCTGTACGGGCTACCAGCACATCGTCGAGGCAATCCACGAAGCGGCGGTGAGGTGACGTCATGGCGACCCAGGTCGAAGAGACGACGACCAGCCTGATGGGCGCGCGCATGAAGCGCGTCGAGGACCCCGGCATGATCACCGGGACCGCGAAGTACATCGACGATCTGAGGCTGCCCGGGATGGCACACGTTGCGATCCTGCGCTCGCCGTATGCACACGCGCGCATCAAAGGCATCGACACCGCGAAGGCCGAGGCGCATCCCGGTGTCGTCGCTGTCTATACGGGCAAGGATTTCGAGCACCTGCCGCCGCTTCCGTGCGCGTGGCAGGCGACCGGCACCGAGAACTTCGTCGCGACGCCGCGCGCCCTCGAGCTCGATCGCGTCACCTTCACCGGCGCAGGCGTCGCCGCCGTGGTCGCCGAGACAAAGATCGCGGCCGAGGATGCGCTCGCACTCATCGAGGTCGACTGGGAGCCGCTCGAGGTCGTCGTCGACGCCGAGGACGCCGTGAAGGAGGACGCGCCGCAGCTGCACGAGGTGGCCGAGCGGAACATCGTCATGGACTGGCACTGCGGCGACGCAGACGCAACTGCCAAGGCGCTCGAGGAGGCCGAGGTCGTCGTCGAGCAGCGCCTCATCAACCAACGACTGCTGCCCACGCCGATGGACGTGCGCGGGGCGGCTGCGACCTACGAGCCGGCGACGGGCGAGTACACGGTCTGGATGACCTCGCAGTGTCCCCACATCATGCGGCTGCTGATGACGGCGTTCGTGTTCGGGATTCCCGAGACGAAGATCCGGTGCGTCACTCCGCGGATCGGCGGGGGGTTCGGCACCAAGATCTACCTCTATCCCGAGTACGTCCTGATGGCCGCGCTCGCGGAGAAGATGGGACGCCCCGTGAAGTGGGTCGAGAGCCGCCGTGAGAACTACGTGGCGACGACGCACGGACGTGACCACGTCACGTATCTCAGGGTGGGCGCGAAGCGCGACGGGACGATCACCGCGCTCGACGCGAAGACGTACGCGAACCTGGGCGGCGTCCTCTCGACGATCGCGCCAGGGATTCCGACGACGCTCTACGGACGGATGCTCTCGGGCAGCTACCGGATTCCGAACATCCACTGCCAGGTGCTCGGCGTCTACACGAACACAGGCATGGTCGACGCCTACCGCGGCGCCGGCCGGCCCGAGGCGACCTACGTCGTCGAGCGGGCGGTCGACCTGGTCGCGCGTGAGCTCGACCTCGACCCG
>JBKPEC010000130.1:0-4074 GCA_046728195.1 Actinomycetota bacterium | reverse complement strand
GCGGAAGGTGCGGATGTCCTTGCGGTCGAGGTCCTGTCCGATCAGGTACCAGCTGCCGTTGTCGGAGAGCAGTCCGTACGGATTGACCGTCCGCTCTCCCTGACGGTTCCGCGAGATCGAGTAGTACGGGAACTTGATCGTGCGCTGCTTCGAGATCGCGCCCTCGAGCTTCCCCAGCCTCCCCGGCATCTCCGGCGAATAGTCGGGGTCGAGGACCTCGACCCGGACGGCGGTCTGGGTCGTCGGCTCCTCGAAGCCGGGCCGCCCGAGCGCCAGGTTCTGGAGCGCGAGCCTCAGCGGCTCGGCGTAGGCGAATTGTCCTTCGAGCAGATAGAACGCGGTCTGGAGGGCGGCCAGCTCGTCGTCGTCCAGCTCGAGCTGATCCAGGAAGTAGTTCTCAGAGCGGAGGGTGTACAGCTCCTCCCCCGTAAACTCGTCACGCTGCGACTGGAGGGGCACGCCGAGCGCAAGGAGCTCGGCGCGGTCGGAGTAGTAACGGCGGGCGAAGGCCTCGTCGGACATCTCCGAGTAGCCCTCGACGTTGGACTTGACGTCCCGAGCGGTGAGCAGGCGACGCTCGGCCATGAGGAAGGCGACGAGCGACAGCTGGCGGATGAGCTTGTCGGTGTCGTGGGACACCGCCCGAATCTATCGGACGAACCGCGAGGCCGGATGTCCAGCGCCAATCCTCGGGGCGGCGGACGAAGCCGTGATGGACCGGGTTATTGACGATGTACTCGACGGCTGCGTCGTAGTGCTCCTCGGACTCGATCACCTCCGACCAGTAGCGCCGGCCGAAGAGGTGGTCCTCGCGGCCGTGTCGCCCGTTGAAGGCCCGGGCGTAGCCCCCGTTCAGGTCCCGCATGCCCTGGTCGATGTTGGCGCAGGGCGTCTCGACCAGAAGGTGGTAGTGGTTCCCCATCAGGCAGCGGACGTGCATCCGCCAGCGGTAGCGACGCTCGATCCTCCGCAGGATGTGCAAGAAGACCATCCGGTCCTCGTCGTCGCGCACGATCGGCATGTGGTTGTTCCCGCGGGTCACCACGTGGTAGTAGGCGCCGGCGACGATGACTCGGTGCGGCCGTCCCATTCCGCGAACGTAGCCGCCGCGGAAGCGGTTGTCCCGCCGCGCGAGCCTTCCGGCACACGTCCGGCGCGGCCGCGTCACGTGCCAGGCACGAGACGTGGGAGGAGGGGCCAAGGCCCGGAGGGCCTGTCGGTTTGGGACTAGGCTGCGACCTTGGAGCGCTCGAGGTGCTGGTGGGACGGGCAGTAGTCCCGGTCCGGCAGCGGGGTGCGCTGGCACGGCTTGCCCTTGCGCGTCGTGGCGCGACAGCGGGCGACCCCGCCGTCGAGGACGCCCGACTCGATCTGCTCCTCGATGAAGGCCATCGCCGCAGCCACGCCCTCCTTCACCGCCCAGGCGACCTGCGCCTGCGCAGTGATGGGGAAGTACCGCCGGATGTCCTGGAAGAGCGCCTGGCCGGGCCTCGCGAAGTAGAGCGGATCGCGCGCCAGTCGCTCCATCGTCTGCTCGCACTGCTCGAGCACCGCGCGTCGATACTCGAGCTGAAGATCGGGAGTCACATACGGGTCAATCAGGTCCTTAATCGACCTATAGATGGCTCTTGAGTATTGATACATGCAGGCCTGAAGCTGGGCGGTGTGCTCCTCAATCACAGTATCTCTGGCTCCCATTAATCCCCCGCAAAGCTTTGTTAAGCCGCGGTAAACCGTCGACGGGCGGTCTGGCTTCCGGGCGGAGTCTATAGGGTCCCAGCCCCTGTTACAAAGTCTGGCCCGGTGTTGCCTTGGCTGAGAACGGTTAGCGCGTGATTTGCCGCACATAGGCGGCCTGGAATCCCTTGGCGGCGGCACTCGCCCGGGCCCCCTCCGCCTGGGATTCGCTGGCGTAGACCCCGCTGAACACCACGAAGTAACCCGGGTGGAGGCTGGAGAACCGGCGCGAGTCCAGGATGCCCACCGACGGCAACCCGGCACTCGAGGCCGAGCGAGCCCGGGCCACCGCCAGCGCCCGCCCCGTACCGCCGGCTGGGATCGACTCGATGACGACGGTGTAGCCGTTCTGGCCGGCGGGCCAGGGCGTCAGGACGCCGGGCCCTGGCGCCGTGGTCGTCGCCGGAGGAGGAGCGCTCGGCGTCGCCGGCGGGCCGGCCGCCGTGGCGATCGGAACGCTGGGCAGGGCGACGGTCGCCGTCGGAGGGGCCGTCGTCGGAGCGTGGGCCGGGCCGCCCTGGGTCGCCACGATGGGCTTGTTCCGGGCCCCCGCGTCCGCGAGCACGATCGCCGCGGTCGCGCCCGCAACTGCGATGAGGAACCCGAGCAGCACGGGCCAGACCCAGTCAGCCGGGTACCAACCGAAGCGCTGCTGCCAGGCCGAGGAGAGCCGGCCGAATCCACCCGACTCCGGCTGCAGCCGCTGGCCGCACTCCAGGCAGTACTCCTGATCGGGACGGTGCGGCGCACCACAGCGAGGACAGAGCGGCTCCTGCTCCGGGGCGCTCACTGCTCCCAGGGATCCGGCGCCGACGCCGGCAGCGCCTCGAGAAGCTCGGACGAAGGCTCGGCCCCTGCGGCCACGGCCTGCTGCTCAGCCGTTACCGCATGACCGCACAGGGCGCAGAACTTCGCGTCTGCCGGCACCGCACTTCCGCACTGAGCACAGCTGACGACCGGGGGCGTCGCGGCCACAGGTCGACCGCAGTTGGCGCAGAAGTGCGAGCCCCACACAAGCGGGGCTCCGCAGGCGCAGCGTGCTGCCGGAGCCGCGCGCCGCACCGACACCGCTGCAGCCAGCAGCGTGTCGACCTCCTGCAACCGTTCGTCGAGCGCGAGCAACTCGTCGCAGCGTTCGACGAGCAGGTCCTGTCGAAACTGATCGCGGCGGAACATCTCCAGCATGAGGCCGCCGAGATCGCGCAGCCTCTCCTCGCGGACCCGCAGCAGCGCACGGCGCTCCTTGCGCAGCTGGCCCGGATGCGGCAGCGAACGCCGTCGCGGACCGGTCGGACGCACCTCCGAAGCCCTCCGCTCCTCCTTGCGGCGAAAACGTGCAAGCAGCGAAGGCCGCGCCACGCGGCTCAATCTAACAGCGAGGTGTGACTTCTTAAGGCTGGCGGGACGACGCTGCGCGACGCCCGACCCCGGCGAGGAACAGCACGAACAGGATGATGGCCACGGCGCCGATTGCGATCCCGAAGATCCATCCGCCAAAGAGGGAGATCACGATTGCAATGACCGCGAGAGCGAGCACGACTCCGATCATGACCAGGGGTTCCCGTCGAGGCCGGGGCGAAACTACGGCAGCTCGACGACGACCAACCGCTCCTCCGTCATCTCCCGGACCGCGTAGTGGGGTCCCTCGCGGGTGTTGCCCGAGTCCTTGACGCCGCCGTAGGGCATCTGGTCGGAGCGGAAGGTCGGCGCCTCGTTGACCGTCACGCCGCCGAACTCCAGCTCCTGGGCCGCGCGCAACGCGCTGTCGAGGCTGGAGGTGAAGATCCCTGCCTGAAGGCCGTAGCGGGTTCCGTTCGCGAGCTCGATCGCCTCTGCGAGCGAGTCGACCGCCGTCACGGTGCAGACGGGGCCGAACACCTCCTGGCAGGAGACCTCGTCGTCGCGACCGGGATTGGCGATCACCGTCGGACGGATCAGCTCGCCGTTCAGCTCGCCTCCTGTCAGGACGTCTCCGCTCGTCGCCTTGATCCACTCGAGGATGCGTTCGCGGGCGCCTTCGTCGATCACCGGCCCGACATCCGTGTCCTCGTCGGACGGGTCCCCGATCTTGAGCATCTCGACGAGTGGGACGAGGCGCTTCACGAACTCGTCGTAGGCATCGCGTTCGACGTAGACGCGCTGGATCGAGATACAGCTCTGTCCGGCGAAGGAGAATGCGTTCTGCGATACCTTCGCCGCCGCCGCCTCGAGGTCGGCGTCGGCCGTGACGATCAGTGGCGTCGCGTTCCCGAGCTCGAGGTTGACGCGCTTCTTTGCCGCGCGCTCCTTCAGCTTCCACCCGACCTCGCTCGAGCCGGTGAACGTGATCAGCTTCAC
>JBKPEC010000129.1:0-3485 GCA_046728195.1 Actinomycetota bacterium | reverse complement strand
GCGGCAGCGCAAAAGGGCCGCGCTATCGGCCCACTCCCCGGCAAGAAACGACGAAACCAGCAGCGTGACATCCCCATCCCAGTTCGCGTCAGGAAACTCGAGGACGGCCCGGTCGCCGTCCTGCGAGACGACGCGACCCCGCGAGTGCTCCGGCCCATCCGCCCGGCCGACGGACTCGACCAGCGCGAGCACCTGCGCCGCTTCGGGTGGATCGAGCTCGTAGGTGACCCGCATCAGTGCGAACGCTAGTCAGAGAAGTGGAGCCAGGGCCCGGCGGCCGTCAGCACGGCAATGACCAGATTGAGCCCAGCCGACGAGGTCAAGCCCTAGCATGCCGTAGCGCAGATCGGCTCCAAGTCCGCCTGGCGTTACCCTGGATGCCGCGGTTGCGCATCTCTTCAGTGGGAATACCCGACTATGAGTGCAAGATGAGAACGCTCACCCTCTTAACCGGGACTCAATCTGCGCTTCATCGTTCTGTCATCTTCACGGGTCAGGCTTAACACGTCATTCCGGATTCATCTCAAGCATGCTGGCCGGCCCTGCCGATGAGGTCTCCGTGGAAACCGGTCTGACCAAGCGTCCCCGCCACCTGGTCCGCGTCGAGCGGCATCCGCTCGGAGCGCGCCTTCACGTGGCCGGATTCCGGGTGCACGAGTGGCACCTCGGGACCGCGATCTTGCTGGGCCTGGCCGCCGGTCTGGTCTTCGGCCGGGTCGACGACAGCGTCACTGCAACCCTCGCGGCCTGCGCCGGCATCTGGCTCGTCGCGAAGGACTGGCACGACCTGGTTCCTTCGCGCCGCGACACGGCCGCGTGGAAGCTCGGCTTCCACCGCCGTCCCAATCCGCTCCGGACATTTCGCCGGGCGGATCCACTACCGATGCTCGCTGCTCTCGGCGCGATCGCGGTCGCGATCATCAACCTCGTGTCGGCGCTCACCCCAAACGTGGGGTGGCGAGGCCACGCGCTTCTACAGCTCGAGCCGTTGTCCGCAATGCGCGTTTCACATGCGCTGGCGATCCCGGTCGCCTGGGTCCTCCTCGTCGCGGGCATCTACCTGGGCCGGCGCCGGCGGCGCGCGCTGCAACTGGCGATCGTCCTGCTCCTCATTCTGGCCGCGCTCAACATCCTCAAGGGACTCGACGTCGAGGAGGCGGCCGCCGACGTGCTCGCGGCCGCGCTCCTGTGGCTGGGCCGCGGCTCGTTTTGCGTCGAGCACGAGCCCCTGGCCCGCGGGCGGGACGCGATCGTACGCGTCGGCGGCCTGGCGATCGGATCGGTGCTCGTCGCGGCGACGGCCGTCTGGATCGGCGCGCCCCAGCACACCTCCATCGGCACCACTCTGCGTGCCACCGGCGACCTGCTCTCCTGGCAGCACGCGCCGATCGCGTTCCGTGACGAGCTCGGACAGCTCGGCTTGACCGTCGGAATCCTGGGTGTGATGGCGCTCTTCGCGTGCGCCTCGATTCTGTTCCGGCCGTTGGGTGGGCCGCGGCTCCTGCCCGACCCGGCGACGCGTGCTCTGGCGGTGGCGCTTGTGCGCAAGCACGGCTCGGACACGCTCGCGTACTTCAAGCTGCGGCGCGACAAGCACTACCTGTTCTCGCCCGATCGCTCCGCCTTCGTTGGGTATCGGATCGAGAACGGCGTGCTCTTGTTGTCAGGAGATCCAGTCGGTCCGGACTCGGCGCTTCCGGCCCTGATGCGCGAGCTCAGCGACTTCGCCGAGCGACGTGCGTTGACGATCGCCGCGCTCGGCGTCAGCGAACGGCTGCGTCCGCTGTTCGAGCGGCTCGGCCTGCGCTCGCTGTACATCGGCGACGAGGCGATCGTCGACACCGGTGCGTTCTCGCTCGAAGGGCGGGCGATCCGCAAGGTGCGGCAGTCGGTCTCGCGCCTGGAGAAGGCGGGCTTCGCGGTCGAGCTTCGCGAGGTGTCGACGCTGGACGAGGCGACACTCGACGAGCTCAGGCGCGTGTCCGATGAGTGGCGACGGGGCGAGCCGGAACGCGGCTTCTCAATGACGCTCGATGAGCTGTGCTGCGCCGACCAGGCCGACACCCTGGTGGTGATCGGACGCGACTCGGGCGGCCTCGTAAGAGCCTTCCTGCAGTTCGTGCCGTCGTATGGGCGGCCGGCGATGTCACTGTCCGCGATGCGTCGCGAGCGAACGACGCCGAACGGGATGACGGAGTTCCTCCTCGTGCGGTCGATCGAGCTCCTGCGCGAGCGCGGCGTGGAGGAGGTGTCGCTGAACTTCGCCGCCTTCGCGCGGATCGTGCATGCACCGAGCGGGATCGCGCAGCGAGTCGCGCGCCGGTTGATCCTGTTCGGCGACCGCTTCTTCCAGATCGAGAGTCTCTACCGGTTCAACGCGAAGTTCTTCCCGCGCTGGGAGCCGCGCTACTTCATGTTCGACGGCTTCCGGAACCTCCCGCGCGCTGCGTTGGGCGCCGCCCGGGCAGAAGGACAGCTCCCGACGCCGGCGCTTCTACTGCAGCGGCGACACGAAGACGAGACGTTCAGGCCGGTTCCGCAAAGAGGGTGAGCTCGGGCTCGCGCTCTCCGCGCAGCACGGCAAGGTCGACCTCGACGCAGCGAATTCCACGGGCCTCGGCCAGCGTGCGCGCCTGCGGCTTGATCGTCTGAGCCGCGAGCACGCCGCGGCACTCGCCGTCGATTCGTTCCAGGTAGCGAGACAGCTGCTCGACGGCCTCGATCGTCGCCACGCGCTTGATCTCGACGGCGACGCGGCCACCGTCCTCGTCGCGGCACATCAGGTCGACGGGGCCGATGTCGGTCGACCATTCGCGGCGAACGAGCGAGAGGGCCTCGCCCAGCGCCGACGGCTGCGCCGCGAGCTCGAGCTGGAGGTCACGCTCGACGCCGTCCTTCTGCAGCGCTGCAGACTCCCCCATGTCGTGCGTGACGTCGCTGAGGACCTCGGCGATGCGGATCTCGAGCTTGTCCTCCGTCTTCCCGGCGCGCTTTCGCACGACGATCGAGTCGCCTGCTTCCTCGAGGACGGTCGGCGGCGTCATCCAGTTCAGCGGACGAAAACCTCCAGCGTCGTCGTGCACCAGGAAGGAGCCGTCGGCCTTTAACATGAGAAGCCGAACGGCTTCCGGCAGCCGCGCAGTAAGGCGGCCCGTGTAAACGACTTCACAGCGTGCGACAACGAGGCGCATCGCAGCGGACCGTACTGTCTTTTTCGGACGAGGGTGGGATAGGGTCTCCGCCGACGTCCCCCAAGGAGGCAGAGATGTACGCAGTCGTTCGAAGCTATTCCGGGCAAGGCGCTTCGGAGCTCTTCGATCAGCTCGAGCAGAGGAACGGCGAGGTCAAGGACCTCATTGGCGGGGTACCTGGCTTCGTGAGCTACGCTGCCTTTCGGAGCAGCGAGGGCGGCGTCACCGTCACTGTCTGCCAAGACAAGGCCGGTACAGACGAGTCCTCTCGGAGAGCCGCCGAGTGGGTCAAGG
>JBKPEC010000128.1:0-2469 GCA_046728195.1 Actinomycetota bacterium | reverse complement strand
CGCAGCGCAAAGTAGATCGTGACCCCACCGAGGACGAGTGCCGCGCCGAACAGCAGCCCGTCCTGCACGCGCACGTCGTGCGGCTGGCCGTCGGAGCTCACACCGGGCAGAAGCAGCCCGATCCCCGCAACGACCGCGCCTACGATCCAGGCCACCGCGAGCGGACCGACCGCCTCGAGGCGGGAGCGATCGAGCGCGAGCCACGCAATCGCAGCAACGACCATCAGAACGATGCCGACACGCGAGTACGTCAACACCGCGACGACCAGCGCGGCGTACAACAGCAAGGCAGCGGCAACTCGCGCGCGCCGCAGCGCCCACAAACCGAGCGGCACCGACGCTGCGGCTAATAGCGCGAGCTCGTTCCAGTAGTCGACGGGATAGCGCAGCCGAGCGAGCCGCCCGTAATCGGAGTACAGCCCGGGCACGACCTTCGCCGCCAGCGCCCAGCCGAAGAGCGCGCCGAGCAGCGCCGCGGCCGTCGCGGCGAAGCGCCGGACCGGCACGCCCGCGACGAGCGCACCGACCGCCGCGAACGCGAAGTAAAGGAGGCCGCGGTTCGTGTAATCCCACGACCGGCTCGGCTGGATCGACCAGGCGATCGACAGCCCCTGCCAGATGACGAAGGCGCCGAGCGCGGCGAAGAACAGGAGTCCGGCCCCGGTAACGCGAACAGGACGCGTAGCCCAGCCAACGGCGGCGACCACGACGGCCGCCGCTCCGATCCAGAAGAGGCGTCCCTGACTCGAACCGCCTCCGAAGAAGAGCGCCGCAAAGGCCAATCCGCCCGCGGCGAGCGACAGCACGGCGGGCCGGCCCAACGGTCGCTCGGCGAACACAGGCCGCATCCGAGCAAGCCTGCCGGACGTTCGGAACCCAGACCCGATGACCCGTTCCCGCTTACAAACCGCTTACAACTGACTCATGCGAGCCTCACTCCCATCCGGCAAGGTGGGCAAGATCGTCGTTAGAGTCCGCGACTTCAGCCGCAGCACGGCCTTCGCATGCCCAAGTTCCTGAAGCCCCTCATCCTGATCGCAGCCATGGCATTTGCCGGCGGAGTCCTAGGGGTCGGGAAGGCGGAGGCTCGCTCGAGCAGCGCCTGCTCGAAGGCGCTGATCCACGACTGGTACGTCGACGGCCGCGTCGACAAGACCTATCCCGTGCACTGTTACCGCGAGGCGCTGAAGGACATCCCGGAGGACCAGCTCATCTACGGGACGCTGCGCGACGACCTCAACCGCGCGCTCCAGGCGACGATCCGAAAGCACAACGGGCACGTCACGGCGAACACGCCGGTGCCGGGATACGACGACAAGAACGGCGGCGCTCCTCCTCCCGGCGGTGGCGGCGGCGGAGGTGGGGGCGGGGGCCTGTTCGGCTGGCTCGCAGACAAGCTCGGGCCGAGCACGGCGGACACCATTCCAATTCCGTTGCTCGTGCTCGGTGGTCTGGCGTTAACCCTGATCCTGGCCGCAGCGGTCAGCTTCTTCGCACGACGCGTGCAGGCACGCAAAGCTGCGACCGACCCGCCGCCCCCGCGCCCGAACTTCTAGTCCCACGGCGGTCGTCCATGGACGCATTTTGCGGCCCTTGGAACGGCCGCAAAGCGGCTTGGGAAGCGCGCTCGCGGCTACCATTGGGGTTACGTCCGAGCCTGTTTCTAAGGTCCAGATCCCGATCGGCGGCGCCTCCTAGAAGACGCATCAGCACACCGATCGAGACCCATATCCGCAGGCACTAGGCTCGGGAGGAACAGGATGGCGACCGCCAAGGACATAGCCACTCAGGCACCGGCAAATTCGGCTGAGAACACCGTCGTGGACGAGACGGCGACCCTCGGCGTGAAGCGCTACTTCACGATCCCCGGCCGCGACCCGTTCGACGAGATCGAGTGGGAGACGCGTAACGCCTTCATCCCCGGCAAGGACAAGTCGGTCTTCGATCAGAAGGACGTCGAGTTTCCGAAGTTCTGGTCGCAGACGGCGACGAACATCGTCGCGCAGAAGTACTTCCGCGGCCGCATGACCTCGCCGGAGCGCGAGCGGAGCGTCAAGCAGATGATCGGCCGGGTCGTCGACACGATCTCGGCCTGGGGCCGCACCGACGGCTACTTCGCCACCGAGGAGGAGGCCGACACCTTCGAGGCCGAACTGAAGGCGATCCTCGTCAACCAGCTTGCGAGCTTCAACTCCCCGGTCTGGTTCAACGTCGGCTTCGAGGAGCGGCCGCAATGTAGTGCGTGCTTTATCCTCTCGATCGACGACTCGATGGAGTCGATCCTCGACTGGATCCGGCGCGAGGGCGTCATCTTCCGCGGCGGGTCGTGCTCGGGCGTCAACCTCTCGAAGCTGCGCTCCTCGAAAGAGCAGCTCTCGAAGGGCGGCTACGCCTCCGGTCCGGTGTCGTTCATGCGCGGCGCCGACGCGTCGGCCGGGACGATCAAGTCCGGCGGCAAGACGCGGCGCG
>JBKPEC010000127.1:0-11500 GCA_046728195.1 Actinomycetota bacterium | reverse complement strand
GCGCCGCTGTCGAGACCCTTCAGCTTCGTGCGCACGAACGCTCCGCCCTTCCCGGGCTTGACGTGCTGGAACTCGACGATGCGCCAGACAGAACCGTCGAGCTCGATGTGCATCCCGTTCTTGAACTGATTGGTGTTGACGGTCTCGGCCATCGGGGCTACAGGCTAGTCGACGACGATCAGGTCCTTCCGGAAACCCGTGTAGTTGTCGATTCCCGACCCGGTGACGACGACGTCGTCCTCGATCCGGATGCCGCCCTTGCCTTCGAGGTAGACGCCGGGCTCGACCGTGGTCACGTTGCCCGCCGCAAGGGTGTCCGTCGACTCGGCCGAGAGCCGCGGCGCCTCGTGCACCTGGAGGCCGATCCCGTGGCCGAGGCCGTGTCCGAAGCGGCCGGCGAAGGGACTGTCCTCGACCACCAGCCGCGCCGCGGCATCCGCGTCGAAGCCGGTCACCCCCGCTCCGACGGCGTCGAGCCCGGCCCGCTGTGCAGCCAGCACGACGGCATACGCCTCCGTGAGCTCCTCGTCGAGCGGCCCGGTGGCGAACGTCCGCGTGTAGTCCGACACGTAGCGGCGGATGGTGCAGCCCGTGTCGACGATCACCGTCTCCCCTCGGCCGATCTCACGCTCTCCTGCGCGCGCGTGCGGCCTCGCCGCATTCGGCCCCGAGGCAACGAGCGTCTCGAAGGCCATGCCCTCGGCGCCTTCCTCGTGGAACAACTGCTCGATCGTCCACGCGACGTCGCGCTCCGCGCGGCCGACAAAGCGCTCCTCGGTCAGCCGTTCGAAGACGCGGTCCGTGACCGCGCACGCCTCCTTCAATGCCGCGAGCTCGTTCCAATCCTTGACAGCTCGGAACGCCTCGACCAGGCCCCTACGCGGGACCGGTTGGATTCCCCCGGCCCGCAGCGTCTCGTAGCCGCTGTACGAGACGAAATCAGCCTCGAACCCGATCCGGCCCGACAGCCGTTCGGCAAGGTCCGGGAGGAGCGCCCGTTTCGTCTCCTCGAATCGAACTCCCTCGACTCCGCGCGCCGCCGCCGCGTACCGGAAGTCGGTGAACAGCCGCACCTCCTCTGCCTCGACGATCAGCGCGGCGTTCGAGCTCTTGAAGCCGACGAGATAGAGGACGTTGGTCGGATTGGTGACGAGCAGCGGCTCCTCGAGCGACTCCTGCAGTCGCCTGACTCGTTCGTTCACGGAGCGGCGCCGTCCTGCTCGACGAGGAAGCCGAGCGCCTCGCGATAGCCGTCGGGCCCCTTGCCGATTACCCGCTTCGAAGCCAGGTCGGCGATCACCGACGACCGTCGCCAGTCCTCGCGGTGCTCGATGTCCGAGAGGTGTACCTCGACGATCGGGACCTCGAAGAGCTCGAGCGCGTCTCGGATCGCGTAGGAGTAGTGCGACCACGCGCCGGGATTCACGATCACACCGTCCGCCCAGTCGAGCGCGTCGTGGCACCACTCGAGGTACTCGCCCTCGTGATTCGTCTGCCGGCAGCGGACATGACAGCCGAGCTCGGAGGCCCACTCGTAGATGCGCGTCTCGAGCTCGGAGAGCGAGATGCCGCCGTAGGTCGCCGCGTCGCGACGAGCCAGCACGTCGAGGTTGGCCCCGTTCAGGACGACGACCTGCATCGGGGCACTCTAATTGGCGATCAGCTCGTCCAGCGCCCGGCGGACCTCCGCGTCGGGGAGCTGGATGTCCCACTGCGGGCCGTCGTCTCCAAGGAGGACGAGCCCGTGTTTCTTGTCGCGGCCGAGCGCCGCCCACGCGCGATCTCGGTCGACGGCGACCGACCTCGGCGCGAGCAGCTCCTCGACCACCGCGGTCGACTGTCCCGAGAGGCGAAGCGCGGCGAGCAAGCCGAGCGCCACCGCGCTGCCGTGCATCAATCCCTCGTAGCCCGCCGCCGCCTCGAGCGCGTGCGCGAACGTATGGCCGAGGTTCAGGATCGCCCTGCGCCCGCGGTCGAATGGATCTCCCAGACAGACACCCGCCTTGAACGCGGCCGCAGCGCGGATCATTGCCTCCTCCTCGAGCTCCCAGAGCGGCTGCCCCGCGAGCAGCCCTGTCTTCACGACCTCGGCCATTCCCTCTCGCCGCTGCGACTCGCTCAGGGTCGCAAGGACGTCAGGATCCGCAATGACCGCAGCGGGATAGTGAAAAGCGCCGACGAGGTTCTTCCCTGCCGGCAGGTCGACGGCGGTCTTGCCGCCGATCGCGGCATCCACCTGGCCGAGCAGGGTCGTCGGCGCGGCGAGCCAACGGACGCCGCGGAGATACGTTGCCGCGGCGAGCCCCGCAACGTCGGTCGTCGAGCCCCCGCCATAGGCAACGATGGCGTCGCTGCGGCCGAGCTCGAGCTCCCGCCACAGCCGTTCGAGCACCACGGGTGTCTTCGCTGCTTCGCCGCGCGGAACGCGGTGAACCGTAGTCGGCTCGAATGCGGGCGGATGGAGCTCGAGCACGTACTCGTCGGCAATCAACGCGGACTCGGCCGGAGGCCGTAGGTCCGCCAGTGCGCCACGCGCGACGCGGATCTGCAACGCGGCCAGCAGCACGTCCTCGACGCTCAAAGCGACCTCGTCCGCAACCGTCTCGTACAGTGGCCGGCGCTCGCCGTCGAAGAGACGCCGAAACGACGACTCGTCGCGGGCCAGTGGCCGGTCGCCGCCGCGAACACGCTCCCAGGCTGTGCCGAGGTCGACGTCGACCCAGACCGTGAACGCGCGCTCGCGCAGCAGCGCGCGAGTTCGCTCCGACAGCACCGCGCCTGCCCCGAGCGCGATTACGGCGGGCTCCGAGACTGAGAGCACCTCCGCCGCGAGCTGCTCTTCGTACTGCCGGAACTCGGCCTCGCTGTGCTCGAAGAGCTCTGTGATCGGCCCGTGCCGCCGCTCGATCTCCAGGTCGAGGTCGACGAACGGCCGCCCGCTGAGGCGGCCGACCTTGTCGCCGATCGTCGACTTCCCCGCGCCCATAAAGCCGACGAGCGCGAGATGTCGCCCGAGCGCCCCTACCTCGGCGACCAGTCGATCCGCCCCAGGTACGCGCCGTGCGCCGAGACGAAGTCGGCGAGCGCGTCACCGCCGAACTTCTCCCGGGCCGCCCGCGCGAGCTCGAAGGCGACGCAGGCTTCCGCGACCACCGCGAGTGCCTCGACCGCCGCGGTGTCGCTGCGCTCGACCAGCGCCTGCGACGGCTCGCCGCTCTCCAGGTCGACCGACGCCAGCGGTCTCATCAGCGTCGGCAGCGGCTTCATCGCGGCCCGAACGACGATCGCCTCGCCGTTCGACACTCCGCCTTCGATCCCACCGGCACGATTGGTCGCACGGTAGAGGCCACGTTCGTCGCGGAGGATCTCGTCGTGCGCTTGCGACCCGCGGCGCGACGCCAATGCGAAGCCGTCGCCGATCTCCACTCCCTTGACGGCCTGCGTTCCCATCAGCGAGGCGGCGAGTCGCGCGTCCAGACGCTCCTCTTTGGTCGCGTACGACCCCAACCCGGGAGGGACGCCGTGCGCCCGGACCTCGACGACGCCGCCGATGGTGTCACGCTCGGCGCGCGCCTCGTCGACATGGCTCTCGAGGTTCTCCGTCAGCACGGCGCCCTGGACGCGAACTCCGATCTCCGCGAGCAGCGTTTTCGCCACCGACCCGGCTGCAACGACGACGGCCGTGTGGCGGGCGCTCGCGCGCTCGAGCGCATCACGGATGTCGGCGAGCCCGTACTTGAGCGTGCCGGCGAGGTCGGCATGTCCGGGACGGGGCAGCGTGACGATCTTGGTCCCCTTCCCGGCGGGCTCGCCGTCCGGCGGCCACGGGCTCATGCCCCACGACCAGTTGTCGTGATCCCTGTTGCGGACGACCAAAGCGAGCGGCGTGCCGAGCGTGCGTCCGCGTCGAAGACCGGCGAGCACCTCGACCTCGTCCCGCTCGATCTGCTGGCGCGGGCTGCGACCGTAGCCCTGTTGCCGGCGATGCAGGTCGGCGTCGATCGAGCCCTTGTCGAGGACGAGCCCAGCGGGAAGTCCAGAGACAATCGCGACGAGGGCCGGCCCGTGCGACTCGCCCGCCGTTACGAGCTCGAGAGCCATCACGCGGAGCGTACTGCCGCCCGCATCGCCTCGACAGGCGCCGGCATTCCGGTCCAGAGCTCGAACGACGCCGCCCCTTGCGCCACGAGAACCTCCAGGCCATCGAGGACGCGCGCTCCCGCCGCCTCGGCCGCACGGCCCGTTGCAGTCAGCGGGTACGGAAGGTCGACCAGGGTCTGACCCGCCTGCAGCTCGACAAGCACCTCCTTCCGTTCCGAGGTCGCGTTGATGACCAGGTCGGCATCCGAGACGTCCGGCGGCCAGGTCGCCCGTCGCGAGAAGCGCAACGCGTGGGGGAGCTCCGCGGCAAAGGCCACGGCGACGCCGCCGCCGCCGATGATCGCCGCACGCTCGAAGTCCAGTCCGTCGAGGATCGCCGGATCGGTCGACGTGCCGTGGATGCGACCCTCCCGGATCACGAGCGTGTTCACCGACGGCAGGTCGGTCTCGACGAGCTTCGCCACCGCGAGCTTGTGCGGCGTGGTGACGTTCGCGCCCGCGAACTGCAACGCGACCAATCCGCGGAGCGCATCTTCGATCTCCTCGAGGCGGACGGACAGGGGGACGTAGGCCCAGTCGAGCCCGCGCACCGCGAAGGCTGCATTCTGCATGCGGGGCGACTGCGACGGCACGAGCGGACCGCGGAGCAATCCGACAACCCGCGTCTCGCCCGAGATCACGGTCCGCCGTACCCGTGCGTGTCTGCGTAGTGTCGGAAGGCGTTGTAGCTCGTCGTGAAGAAGTGGTGCTTCTTGTCCGGCTTGCGGACGAAGTACAGGTACTTCACCTTCGCCGGATGCGCCGCGGCCTGCATCGACGCGAGCCCGGGGCTCGCGATCGGGGTCGGCGGCAGGCCGGCGTACTTGCGTGTGTTGTACGGAGACGTGCTCCGGAGCTGGGACTCGCGGATGGACTCCGTCGGGGGAATGTCGAGGCCGTAGCGCAGCGTCGCGTCGATCCCCAGCGGCATGTGCAGGTGCAGCCGGTTGTAGATGACCGCGGCCACGAGCTGTCGCTCGTCCGGTGACAGCGTCTCCTTTTCCACCATCGACGCGATGATCAGCACGTCGTAGGGAGTGAGGTTCTTCGACTGCGCATAGTGCAGATCGACCTCGCCCCAGTTCTCGCAGAACGCGTCGAGCTGCTCCTGCACGAGCTGGCCCGAGGTCGTCTGGGGGAAGAACTCGTAGGTCGCAGGAAACAGGAAACCCTCGACCGTCCGCACCTTGTTGTGGAAGCATGGAGGCACGCGGGGCTTCCGGGTCGCGGCGATATAACCCGCACGGGTCAGGCGGACTGCGCCCTTGCGCTTATGCTCCGCGATCTTGGCCACCGCGCCGACTCGCCCCGCCATCTCCTTACGCGTGAAGCCTTCGGGGAACACGACGTGGAAGGGCTTCGGCATCGCGATGACAGTCGTCACCGGGCCGGTCGCCGTTGTCCGGGTGACGGTGCTGTAGAGGAGCGTGTTCGAGACCGTGGACTGGTGCTTCGTGCTCACGCTGTTGTCGCCGCCGCCGATGGCCGCGACAGCCAGCCAGCCGAGGCCGCCGAGGACCAGCACGAGAACGCACAGCGCGAGCGCACGGCGAACTGCGACTTGTCGCGGATTCGGAGCACGCGGCGGCCGACCCTGCCGCGGCGGGATCATGCCGGGGCGTTGCTCGCCCACGTCAGGTAGCTGGAGAGAAGATGGGCCGCGGCCCGCGCGTCCTCCGGTGCGTTCGCCGGCGATTGTTCCGCGAGGTCGGTGGTGAAGCGCTCGTCGAAGGTCACGACCGGAACACGCGCCACGTCGGCCAGCGCCTCAACGAAGGCCTCGGTCTCACGGGCCTGCTCGCCGGGTTCACCGCGCAACGTCAGCGGCAGTCCGACGACGACACGCTCCACGTCGTGCTCTTCGATCAACGCCCTGATCTGCGCGAGCCCGTCGCTGCCGGCAGCTTCGACGACGCACAGCGGCCGAGCAATCGTCCCGGTCGGGTCCGACACCGCAACCCCGGTGCGCGCCCGGCCGTAGTCGAGAGCAAGCACCTTCACGTCAGCGCGTCGGCGATCGCCTTCTTGCCCGCGGCGAGCGCGTCGTGCAGCCCCTCGGGCTTCTTTCCTCCCGCCTCGGCGAGCGTGGGGCGCCCGCCACCCCCGCCCCCGATGTGGCGGCCGAGATCGCGGACGAGCTGGGCCGCGTCCAGGCCGCGATCGACGAGCGACTCGTCCAGGTTGACGACAAGGTACGCGCGGCCGTCGTCCACGGAGCCGACGATCACGCCTGCAGCCTTCTCCTGCTGCCGGACACGGTCGGAGAGGTCGCGCAGGTCGCCGCCCTTGAGCGCCTTCGCCTGCACAAGGACGACGTCCCCATCCCTCTCGACGATCTCGAAGTCGGCCTCCGCCTGCGCACGGGGCTTACGCGATTCCTTCCGTGCCCGCTCGAGCTCCCCTCGGAGCTCGTCCGCCTCGCGCAGCGCGGCATGCAGATACGCGTAGGCCTCGCCCGAGGTGATCGCCTCGATCCGGCGCGCGCCCGCACCGACCGAGCCTTCGGAGAGGATCACGAAGGGACCGATCTCGGCCGTGCTGCGCACGTGCGTCCCGCCGCAGAGCTCTCGCGAGAACCCGGGAATCTCGACCACGCGCACGTGCTCGCCGTACTTCTCGCCGAAGAGCATCATGGCGCCGAGCCTGCGGGCCTCCTCGATCGAAGTGATGAACGCGTGCACCGGCAGGTTCTCGAACACCTTCTCGTTCACGAGATGCTCGATCCGCTCGCGCTCCTCGTCGGTGAGCTGCTTCGGGTGCGTGAAGTCGAAGCGGAGCTTGTCGGGCCGAACGGCCGAGCCGGCTTGCCGCACGTGGTCGCCGAGGACTTCCTGCAGGGCCTTGTGCAACAGATGCGTCGCCGTGTGGTTCGCCATCGTCGGGAAGCGGACCGCCGAGGGCACGACCGCACGCACCCGATCGCCTGGGGAGAAACCGCTGCCCTCGAACAGGAGCACCTGGTCGTCTTCGAGTCGGTAGGCCTCGTGCAGCTCCGCGCGCGTGCCGCTGCCGTCGTCGAGCTCGATCCAGCCGGCATCGGTGACCTGGCCCCCTCCGGCGGGATAGAACGGTGACTCCCGCAGCTTGGCGAGAAAGAGGTCGTCCTCAAGCTCTTCGAGCGCCCCGATCTGCGTCAGGACGTCGGTCTTCTCGTAGCCGACGAACTCGGTTCGGAATCCGGCTCGCTTCGCGAAGTCGGCTGCGCGCTTGTCGTCCTTCGAGAGCGCGCCACGGGAACGGGTGCGCTGCTGCTCCATCAGCCGCGTGAACTCTTCCTCGTTGACCCCGAGCCCACGCTCGCGCGCGAGCTCCTGCGTCAGCTCGAGCGGGAAGCCGTAGGTGTCGTGCAGCCGGAACGCCTCCTCGCCGGGAATGTCACCGCCCCTCGCGGCGATCTCCTCGAAGAGCCGCAGACCGCGCTCGAGCGTTTTGCCGAAGCGTTGCTCCTCAGCTGTGAGGATGCGATGGATGTCGTCTAGGTGCTCCCGTAGCTCGGGATAGCCGCTCTTCATCTGCTCGATCACGACGTCCGCGAGCCGCCCGAGGTACGGCGGCTCGAGGCCGATCCGCGTACCCTGCTGCACCGCCCGCCGGATGACACGCCTCATCACGTAGCCGCGGCCCTCGTTCGACGGCGCGACTCCGTCGGCGGCAAGGAACGTCATGCCGCGGCCGTGATCGGCCAGGATCCGGTGGGCCTTCGTCGCCTCGGGCGAGTCGCCGTAGGCAACTCCACTCTCGTCGGCGATCCAGCGCATGATCGCCTGGTAGACGTCCGTCTCGTAGACGCTCATGACGTTCTGGAGGATCGCGGCGGTCCGCTCGACGCCCATGCCGGTGTCGACGTTCTGCTTCGGCAGTGGCGTCAGCTTCCCGTCAACGTGGAGCTCGAACTCCATGAAGACGAGGTTCCAGAACTCCAGGAAGCGCTCGCAGTGGGTGCAGCCGGGCTTGCAGTCGGCCTCGCCGCAACCGTGCTCTTCGCCCCAGTCGTAGTGCATCTCGGTGTCGGGGCCACAGGGCCCGGGACCGCCGACCGACCAGAAGTTCTCGGCGCGGGGCAGAAAGACGATGCGCTCGGGGGGCTGCCCCATCTTCACCCAGTGGTCGTGCGCCACCTCGTCTTCTCCGAGGCCGAGCTCGGCATCCCCGGCGAACACGCTGACCCAGAACCGCTCCGGGTCGATCCGGAGGTGGTCGAACACGAACTCCCAGGCGAACTCGATCGCGCCTTCCTTGAAGTACTGGCCGAACGAGAAGTTGCCGAGCATCTCGAAGAACGTCAGGTGCGACCCGTCGAGGCCGACCTCGTCGATGTCGGGCGTGCGGAAGCACTTCTGGACGGTCGTCAGCATCGGCGCGGGCGGCGGCTCACGGCCGAGGAAGTACGGCATGAGCGGCTGCATGCCCGCGGTCGTCAGCAGCGTCGACCGGTCGTCGGCCCGCGGGATGAGCGAGGCAGAGGGCCGGAACACGTGGCCCTTGGACTCAAAAAAGGCACGGAACCCCGCGCGCAGCTCCTCCGACGTGCGCATCCCGGAATTGTAGGTGCGGCCTAGGAGGACTTCTCCGCGACGAAGTCCGGCTCGGCCGGGCCGAGCCATGATGACTTCGTCGCGATTGGTTCCTAACGGTGAGTTGTGGCCGCACCCGGCGAAGCCGGGCGCGGCGGCGAGGGTGCCTCAGCCCCGGGCTACGCGACGAGGCTCCGGCTCTTCCTCGGACGCGATCTCCTCCCGGATCTTCTCGAGCGAGCGGCGAATCAACCGCGACACGTGCATCTGCGAGATCCCGACCTGCTGCGCGATCTGCGATTGCGTCAGGCCTTCGAAGAAGCGGAGGTGCAGGATCTTGCGCTCGCGCTCGTCGAGGACGCGGAAGCCCGGAGCAAGGACTGCGCGGTCCTCGGAGACGTCGTACTGGTGCTCCTCCGTTCCGATCGACTCGAGCGGATCGAGCTCCTCGCCGTCGTCCGTCCCACCGCTACCCGACGAGAGCGACAGCGACGAGTAGGCACGACCTGACTCGAGCGCCTCGAGGACCTCTTCCTCCTCCACGCCCGCTGCCTTCGCGAGCTCGGCAATCGTGGGCGAGCGTCCGAGCTGGACGGTGAGTTGCTCCACCAGACGCGACAGCTGCACGTTCAGCTCCTGGAGCCCGCGCGGGACGCGCACCGACCAACCCTTGTCGCGGAAATGACGCTTGATCTCGCCGATGATGTTCGGGGTCGCGTAGGTGGTGAGCTCGACGCCGCGATCCAGATCGAACCGGTCGATCGCCTTGATCAGGCCGATCGCCCCGATCTGCACGAGATCCTCAAGCTGCTCGCCGCGATACGAGTACCGCCGTGCGAGCGAGCGGACGAGCGACATGTACTGCTCGATCAGCTGCTCGCGCGCCTGGAGGTCACCCTCCTCGTGGTAGCGACGTAAAAGGACCTTGTCGGAGTCGTTCATGCGCCGTTCGGTCCAGCGGTATGGATGGCCTTGGTCAGCTCGACCCATTGAGCGCCGTCGCGATCCTCGACCGCAACGCCGTCACAAACCGCGGCGAGGATGCGCCTCAGGTCGAGCGAGTCGCCGCGCACCGCTTCCAGCTCGTGCCGAAGCGACCTGAACGGGCCTACCACCGTACGGACGCTCCCATCTCCAACGTGCAGGACGAGCGTCACGTCACCGTTCTCGTTCGACCGCTCGAGCAGAGCGTCGAGCGCAAGCTCGAGGTCCTGGAGGTCTTCGTAGGTCAGGTCGAGCCGCGCGGCGAGCCCGCCCAGCACGAGATGTGCGACGCCGTGAAAGGCCTCGTCTGCAGGCAACGTCAACCAAATCTCGTCACCACTCACTGTCTTCCCTCCAGCCCAACCCTCGAGTAGAACGTCAAACCGGCGTAACCGGTTGCGCAGGTGACTGCTGGGAGACTCACCTGCGGCCGATCCTAAGGATCCGAGCCGACGAGACCGGCCCCCACGACGGCATCGTCGCGGTACAGAACAGCGGCCTGGCCGGGCGCGATCCCGTACACCGGCGCGTCGAGCTCGAGCCGGAAACCGGCGTCCGCCGGCTCGACGCGCGAGCCGACCGGCTGCGAGCGATACCGGAGCTTGGCCTCGGCACGCTCGACGGGCACGTAGAGCGTGCCTAGCGCGGTCAGCGCGGTCCGTGCGAGGGCCTCGCGGGGGCCGACGACGACCGTGTTCGTGCTCGCGTCGGAGCGCAGCGCGTAGAGCGGTTCCGGCGCGGCGACGCCGAGGCCCCTCCGCTGCCCGGGTGTGAAACGCCAGTACCCCGAATGACGGCCCAGCTCGGCTCCTTCCTGGTCCACGATGACGCCGTCTCGCGCTTCGAGACCCCGCCGCTCGAGGAAAGACCGGTAGTCGTCTCCTGCGAGGAAGCACGCCTCCTGACTGTCGCTCCGGGCGGCGACGGCCAGGCCCGCGCGCGCGGCCTCGGCGCGCGTCTCGGCCTTCGTCTGTTCGCCGAGGGGGAACGAGATGCGGCTCAGATGCACCGGATCGAGTCGCGCAAGCATGTACGACTGGTCTTTCTCCGCATCGACCGCCCGCCCCAGCAGGGGCCTGCCCGCATGGTCGACGATCCGGGCATAGTGGCCGGTGGCGAGCGTGTCGGCACCGACGCGCCGCGCGAACGCGAGCAGGTGCGCGAAGCGAAAGCCGCCGTTGCAGCGAATGCACGGGTTCGGGGTCTCGCCTCGCTCGTACCCCCGGACGAACGGATCGACGACCGCACGACGGAACGCGTCGCGCAGGTCGAGCGTGACGTGCGGCACACCCAGCCCGTGACAGGTTGCGCGCGCGGCGAGGACCGCCTCAGGCGAGCAGCAGGCGCGCTCCGCGTCGGGCCCGTGAGGATCGAGCCAGAGCCGGAGCGTGACCCCGACTGCATTCGGCAAGCACTTGAGCAACGCAACAGCGCTGTCCACGCCACCGCTCATGGCCACCGCAGTTCGCCCGGGAGACTGCGGTGCACGCACGAGGGGGCCGATTGCGTTGGCTAGCGCATCGACGGCCAGGGTTTCCCCGCCAACGGCGGCAGCCTCGAGCAGCGTGAGCCCGATCAGCGAAGAGTCGAGCCCGTCCGCGTCAGCATCGACGATGCGCTCGCCGTCGAAGTGAACGCGAACAAGCGCGAAGTCGGCACCGCGCGAAGAATCGCCAATGAGCTCGATCACAAGACCCCAGGCTAGCCGCAATAGCCGCGAGTGCCGGCTCTTCCGGCGCTCGCCGCACCGTCAGTCGGAGAGCAGCCGGCTCCACCGCGCAAAGTCATCATGCGAGCGAAGCGAGCGGACTTTGCGCGGCCTAACCCTGCCGTGGCCCGCGCCCGCTGTGAACCTGGAAAGC
>JBKPEC010000126.1:0-3427 GCA_046728195.1 Actinomycetota bacterium | reverse complement strand
GCCACCTGGAGGAAAAGCGTACTCCCGAGGGTCGACGGATGCTGGGGACCTGCCTGATCTACCGCTGGGCGGGGCAACGTCCGACCCGCCGGCTAACTTTTGATCTGTTGACAGAATCGACAACAACGGACATGTCTGACTTGGCCGGGCTGAGCCTGGCGCAGCTGGAGGACGAGGTTGCGACGATGGCCTCGCACATCTACGCCGGCACCTGCCGCTTGCTGGAACTGGTGGGCGAGCTCGACCGTCGGGGCAGCTGGGAGGAGTCGGGCTGCGGCTCGTGCGCCGAGTGGCTGGCCTGGCGATGCGCGCTCTTGCCCCGGGCGGCGCGCGAGCACGTCCGGGTCGCGAGGCGTCTACCGGAGCTACCGCTGGTGCACGAGGCATTCGCCCAGGGGGAGCTCTCGTACGCGAAGGTGCGGGCGCTGACGCGGGTCGCCGAAGCGGACTCGGAGGAGGAACTACTCGAGCTGGCCAGGGTGATGACGGCGGCACAGCTCGAGCGCGCTGTGCGCGCGTTTCGGCGAGTGACGGCGGCGGAGGCCAACGACCTGCATGCGAACGCGGAGCTGACTGCGTACTGGGACGACGACGGCTCGCTCGTCATTCACGGCCGGCTCGCCCCCGAGGACGGAGCATTGTTCATGCGCGCGCTCGCACGCGCACGAGACTCGCTCATGGAGGAGGTTCTCGTAGAGGAGCGCGGTTCCGCGGAACCGCGGCCGAGGCCGACGAACGTCGAGACGCTCGTGGCCGTGGCTGGCATGGCTCTCGCTTCCGGGACTGGCCGCTCGAGCGCTGACCGCTACCAGGTGATCGTCCACGTCGACGCTGACACGCTCGCGAGCGACGACGAGGCAGGCTGCGCACTCGACGAAGGCCCCGCCATTTCCGCAGAGACCGCGCGACGGGTCGCCTGCGACGCCTCAGTCGTCGGGATCAGCCAACGAAACGGCAGGACGATGCGCGTCGGACGCAAGACGCGCGCGATCCCGCCCGCGATGCGGCGCGCACTCGACGCGCGCGACCACGGTTGCCGCTTCCCCGGCTGCCAGAACCACCGTTTCGTCGATGCCCACCACATCCGCCATTGGGCGCATGGTGGCCAGACGGCGCTGGACAACCTCGTCCTCCTCTGCCGCCGCCATCACCGGTTCGTCCACGAGGGCGGTTACGGAATCGACGAACACGGACGCTTCTACGACCCGTGGGGCCGACGCATCCCGCAGGTCTGGCGACCCCCTCCCGGCGACACCGACGAACTGCGGCACGCCAACGCTTCGACGGCGATCGGTCCGAGCACATGCGCGAGCGGGACCGGCGACCCGATGGACCTCGACATCGCCGTCGACGTCCTGCTCAGCGCGACCCACGCCTCCGCGTAGGTCGACCCCCCAGCACTGCCTGGACCTCAGAAGCGCCGGTCCGAAATGAGAGGATCGCACGAAGGCAGGTGCGACAGGTCATCGCCGGCGCCTTGTTCGCGATTCGAGACCGCAAGGAGGAGAACCGATGACCGGAATGCAGTTGCGAGCGCCGATGGCACTTCGAGCGGGTGGTGGGCGCTGGCTCGTTCCGCCCTGGATCGCGCCGGCGTTCGTCCTCTGCGCGGTGGTGCTCGTTCCCTGGACCGGCTACCTCTTCGGGACGCTCCCACCGGACTACACCGCGAACCACTGGGCGATTGCATGGGGCGGATTCGACATCGGCCTGGCGCTTGCGCTCGCGAGCACTGCGACGCTGATCGCGCGCCGCTCGCCGTTCGCGGAAGTAACGGCGACCGTGACCGGGACGTTGCTGATCTGCGATGCCTGGTTCGACGTGCTGACCTCCCGGGGCACGTCCGCTGTGGTCCAGGCGACCGTTGAAGCGTTACTCGTCGAACTCCCACTTGCAGCGCTCTGCTTCTGGATCGCGCGCAATCTGGCGCATGCAGTCGAGGTCGCCCGACCATTTCTGCAAGCTGCGGGATTCACGATTCGCGACCACAAGCTCATCCCGCCCAATGAGGAGAGCCCCGTCTCTGCCTAAACCGGAGCCACAACAACGTCGCCGCCGCGGCGGATCGTCTGTTTGGGCAGAGCCATGCGGAGGGCATGTACCGTCTCAGCACTGCGGCCCCTAGCTCGTCGGGGGTTTAAGTCAAGAGGGGAGGAACCTCATGAGGAGACTCGGTCTTTTGCTGTGTGTGGGCGTGTTCGGCGCCGCCACCTTCGCGGGCGCTTCGGCCTCTGCGTCCGGCGGCACAACCATTTGCAATGGCACGCTCGCGCCGGGGAGCTACCAGCGCGTCGTCGTCCCAAATGACAGCGTCTGCTTGAGCGACGGCCCGGTGACGATCCGCGCGGGGCTGTTCGTCCAGCAGGGTGCGACGGTCGTGCTCGGGAGCGAGGAGAACGCGGTGCACACTGCGACCATCAACGGCGGGGTCCACGCCACAAACGCGATGAACGTGCAGATCCACTTCAGCACGATCAACGGAGGCATCGACATCCACGGCGGCTCAGGCCCGTTCGGCGGCCCGTTCGACGTCACCTGGAACACGATCGAGGACAGCGTGGTCAACGGCGGCTACACCGAGACCGGCTACGACGGTTTCTGGAACGGCTTCATCCGGAACACCGTCCAGGGCTCCGTCAACGTCATCGGAAACACGGTCTTGGACCGGGACGGCAACGAAGTCGTCACCAACACGATCCACGGCAGCCTGAACTGTGCGGGGAACGATCCCGCCCCCCAGGTCGGCGATTCGGAAGGGTCACCGAACCAGGTGACCGGCACCAAGACTGGTCAGTGCGTGGGCCTCTGACGAATTGAGGGAGGGTCCTAGGACCCTCCCCTCCACAAGCAGCGCTCGGCTTTGCGAGGGCCAAGGGTAGAATCGCCGCCCGTGTTCACCGTTGAGCAGCGGGATGCTCTCCGGGAGCACGTTCTCGCGCTCGCGGAGCAGGATGGGCGCGTCGTCGCCGGAGCCGCCGTCGGCTCGCTTGCGGTGGACGGCGGCGACCGCTTCTCCGATCTCGACCTCACCTTCGGCATCGCTGAGCACCTGACAGTCGCGGAGGTGCTCGACGACTGGACGCGCACGCTCATCGGCGAGCGGGATGCGGTGCACCTTGTCGACCTCGAGCGCGGTCCGACCACGTACCGCGTATTCCTCTTTCCGGACGCGCTTCAGTTTGACCTGTCGATGACGCCGGCGACGCAGTTCCGCCCCGTCGGCCCGCGATTCAGGCTGCTGTTCGGCGAGACGGCTGCGCGCGAGCCAATTCTTCCCGCACCGCCAGTCGCGGATGACCTCTTCGGGTGGGGCGTGATCTACGCGCTTCACGCGCGCGCGTGCATCGAACGTGGGCGTATCTGGCAAGCCGAGCATTACGTCGGCGCGGTGCGCGACCATGCACTCTCGCTTGCCTGCCTACGCGAG
>JBKPEC010000125.1:0-15135 GCA_046728195.1 Actinomycetota bacterium | reverse complement strand
TGCCTCGGGGTAGCCGGCGTCCAGGTGACGCATCACGCCCGTACCGGGATCGGCCGTCAACACGCGGTCGAGGCGTTCGGCTGCATCGTCACTTCCGTCGGCGACCACGACCATGCCCGCGTGGATCGAGTTGCCGATTCCGACGCCACCGCCGTGGTGGACGCTCACCCAGGTCGCACCGGCGGCGACGTTCAGCAGGGCATTCAGGATCGGCCAGTCCGCGATCGCGTCCGACCCGTCCCGCATTGCCTCGGTCTCCCGATACGGCGAGGCGACAGAGCCCGAGTCGAGGTGGTCGCGTCCGATCACGACCGGAGCCTTGACCTTCCCGGATCGGACCAGCTCGTTGATGGCGAGGCCCGCCCGTGCGCGGTCCCCGTAGCCCAGCCAGCAGATCCGGGCCGGGAGACCCTGGAAGGCGACGCGGTCCGGGGCAAGCTCGAGCCAGCGCTGTAGCAACTCGTCCTCGGGAAAGAGGTCGCGGAGCACTGCGTCGATCGCCGCAATGTCCGCCGCCTCACCCGAGAGCGCAGCCCAGCGGAACGGGCCGACGCCGCGACAGAAGAGCGGCCGTATATAGGCCGGGACGAAGCCCGGGTATGAGAAGGCCTCCGTTACGCCACCTTCACGGGCCTCACCTCTGAGGTTGTTGCCATAATCGAAAACATAGCTTCCGGCTCGGACGTACTCGAGCAACGCCTCGACGTGACGCACGATCGACGTGCGCGCGCGGCTGAGGTACTCGTCCGGATCGGACGCACGGAGTGCCGCAGCCTCGGCAACCGAGAGCCCGAGCGGGATGTAACCGTTGAGTGGATCGTGCGCGGCCGTCTGGTCGGTGACGAGATCGAACTGCTCGCCGCGTCTGACGAGCTTCGGCACCACGTCAGCCGCGTTTCCGAGCAGTCCGACGGAGAGTGGACGCTGGTCTGATGCAGCGGCGCGGATGCGCGCAAGTGCGTCGTCGAGCGAGTCTGTCGTCTCGTCGAGGTAGCGCGTCTCGATCCGTCGCTCGATGCGGGCCGGGTCGACCTCGACGCAGAGGATCGCCGCCCCGGCCATCGTCCCGGCAAGCGGCTGTGCGCCACCCATCCCGCCGAGGCCGGCGGTGAGGATCGAACGGCCGGAGAGATCCGGCGAGCCGAAGTGCTTCTCGCCTGCGGCCGCGAAGGTCTGATATGTGCCCTGCAGGATTCCCTGCGTGCCGATGTAGATCCAGCTCCCGGCCGTCATCTGTCCGTACATCGTCAAGCCGAGCGCCTCGAGCCGGCGGAACTCCTCCCAGGTGGCCCAGCGCGGCACGAGCAGAGCGTTGGCGATCAGCACACGCGGCGCACCGGCGTGCGTGCGGAAGATCCCCACGGGCTTGCCGCTCTGCACGAGGAGGCTTTCGTCGTCGCCGAGCTCGAGCAGCGAGCGCACGATCGCGCGGAGCGCCTCGGGATTTCGTGCCGCCTTGCCCGAACCGCCGTAGACGACGAGGTCCTCCGGACGCTCGGCGACCTCGCGGTCGAGGTTGTTCAGGAGCATGCGCAGCGGGGCTTCGGTCGCCCACGAGCGCGCGAGCAGCTCCGTCCCGCGAGGTGCGCGGACGCGGGTCAGATCGCCGCAGAGCTCTTCGACGACCGCATCGACCGGCCGCGCGATGCTCACGCGAGCTCTCCGATTTCGCCCTCGACCGCAGCTATGAGCGAGCCGTCGCGGATGGCGGTCGCGGTCGCTTCGATGTCCGGCGCGAGCGGCCGATCGTCCCCGAGGCGCTGCGACAGCGTGCGAACACAGGCATGGGTGGCGCGCACTCCCACTCCCGGTTCGAGTGGTGCCAGGAACTCGACACCCTGCGCTCCGGCGAGGAGCTCAATTGCGAGGGCCCGCTCCGAGTTCGCCAGCACCTGCCACGCCTTCAGGCCAGACGCGTTGCCCATCGACACGTGATCCTCCTGTCCCGCACTCGTCGGGATGGAGTCGACGCTGGCTGGATGACACAGGGACTTGTTCTCGCTGACGAGGGACGCGGACACGTACTGCGGAATCATGAAACCGGAGTTCAAGCCGCCGTCGACGGTGAGAAATGCCGGCAGGCCGTCGGATAGATTCGGATTGACCAGACGTTCTAACCGGCGCTCGGAAATGTTCGCGAGCTCCGAGGTCGCCATGGCCAGCGCGTCGAGGGCGAACGCCAGCGGCTGGCCGTGGAAGTTCCCGTTCGAGACGAGCAGCTCGTCCTCGACCAGGACAAGGGGGTTGTCGGTCGCCGCGTTGAGCTCCACGCCGACCGTGCTCTCGACGTAGTCGAACAGGTCACGGGCGGCACCGTGCACCTGCGGAGCGCAGCGGAGCGAGTAAGCGTCCTGCACCTTGTCGCACCACTTGTGCGCTTCGTTGATCGCTGAGCCCTCGAGCAGGCGCAGGACGTTGGCCGCCGAGTCACGCTGCCCGCGTAGCGGCCGAAGTCGATGGATCTGCGGCAGAAAGCTCGTCCGCGATCCCTGCAGTGCTTCCAGCGAGAGCGCACAGGCGAGATCCGCGGTCTTCGCCAGTCGTCGCGCGCGGACCACGCCGAGCGCTCCGAACGCCGCCATGAATTGCGTGCCGTTGATGAGGGAGAGACCCTCCTTGGCCGCAAGCCTGGCCGGCTCGAGGCCCACAGCGGCGAGCGCGTCCGCGCCCGGCCGCAACTGTCCGTCGACCGAGGCCTCCCCCTCGCCCACGATTGGCAGGGCGAGATGCGCGAGCGGGGCGAGATCGCCGCTCGCACCGACCGACCCACGGCTCGGTACGTAGGGAAGCAGGCCTCTCGTCAGGCACTCGATCAACAGCTCGACCGTCTCGACCCGAGCCCCCGAGTTCCCCTTCGCGAGGGCGTTGGCACGGAGCAGCATCGCTGCTCGCACGATCTCGGCGGGATAGGGATCGCCGACTCCGCACGCGTGGCTGCGCAAGAGGCGAAGCTGCAGCTCCTCCGTCAGCTCCTCCGGGATCGACTCCGAGACGAAGCGGCCGAAGCCGGTATTGATGCCGTAGGTGTGCTCGCGGCTTCCGTGAGCTGCGCGCTCGACGAGTTCGCGCGCTGCACGCATCTTCCCGCGTGCCTCGTCCGATAGGACCGCGCCGGCTCCTTCGAGAGCGACCGACCACGCGTCCTCGATCCGGAGATCGTCTCCGGTCAGGCGGATCGCAGTCGCCTGAGCCATCGCGCGGCCAGTTTAGTCCCCGAGGCGCCCGCTCCCAGGCGGAGTGGGCAGACTCACGCTGTGGCCGACCCGGTGACCGCAGAGCCCGAGGAAGCGGTCGTCGACGCCACGCTTCCAACCGGTCGGGCGATCCACCTTCTGCGCCGCCCGGACTTCCGCCGGACCTACGCGGCCGTGGTCGTCAGCGAGCTCGGAGATGCATTCCAGTACGTCGCGCTGATGTGGTTCGCGCTCGTCGCCGCGGGCCCGCTCGGCATCCTCGCCGTTCGGCTCGCGGACAGCGTGCCGGCGCTGCTCTTCGGCCTCCACGGCGGCGTCGTCGCAGACCGACGCGACCGGCGAACGACGATGATTGCGACCGACCTCGTCCGAGGTGCCGTACTCGTCCCGGTCGCGGTTGCGGGGCTCACCGGACACCTGCAGTTGTGGATGCTCGTCGTCGCTGCCTTCGTGGTCGTGACCGCCACCAGCTACTTCGATCCCGCGTTTGGGGCGCTGCTGCCCAGCCTCGTCGAGCGGCAGAACGTCCAGGCGGCCAACGGCCTCGTGCGGGCGTCGGCCGAAGCCGTCCGCGTCGCGGGCTGGGCCGGCGCCGCCGGGCTGCTCGTGTTCATGCCGCTCAGCGTCTTCTTTCTGTTCAACGCAGCGTCTTTCTTCCTCTCTGCGCTGTTGATCGCCGGCGTCCGAGCGCGCAGACGTGCCGGAGAGATCAGCGCCTCTCCTCGGATCCGCGAAGGCTTCGCCGCCTTGCGGCCCCGACGCGCTCTCGCAATCGGCGTGATCGTGCTCGGCATCGCAGTGACGATCAGCTCGGGCACGTGGATGGTCGGCGTACCGGAGCTGGTACGTCGAGGCCTCGATCTCGGGGCGGGGAGCTTCTCCCTGGTGGCCGGCGCGTATGCGGTTGGAGCGGTCGCGTCCGGCGCCGTCCTGTCGCGCGTTCGAGTCCGCCACAAGGTGCGCGCCGGCCTGTTGCTCTGGACCGGGTACGCCGCCGGCTACGCCCTCTTCGCGCTCGCGCACTCGCTTCCCCCCGCTCTCCTGGCCGGGGCGATCATGGGCGCGATCCAGGCGAGTGTCCTCGTGCTCCTCTATTCCGCGGCACAGGAGGAGGTCCCCGATGCCTTGCTGGGGCGGGTCGTTGGGTTGATCTCCCTCGTACACCGAGGCGCACATGCGACGGGGCTGCTCCTGATCGGTCCGCTCTTCGCCGTGATGGCCACGCGTTCGGTCTTCGTGGCCGCCGCGATCGCGCTCCCGCTCGTCGGGCTCGCGGGACTGCTCTGCCTCAGAGCCCCGCCCGCTCCAGCAGACGCAGCTCCAGCACGTGCGAGGCATTGAAGCCGTCGATCCGCAGGAGCGTCCCAACGGCGGCGAGCGCGGCAGCGGCGGGCATCAGTCCGACCAGCTCGGCACCGGCGACTCGCGTTCCGCGTGCGCGTGCTTCCTCTTCGACCCGCGCAACGATCTCGTGTAGTGCCGCGGCTTCGTAGTCCTCGACGTTCATGCTCACCTGCACGCGGCCTACACTTGGCAACGCAAGTCCGAGCGCGCGGACGCCGGGAAAGCCACCTCCGCGCTCGCGGACCAGCGCCGCGATCGACCGGGCCACCTCGACCTCATCGGTGTCGAGGTCGACGTTGAATGCGATCAGCGGACGCCGTGCTCCCACGATGACTCCCCCGGCCCGCTCGTCGAGACGCGGCGGGCCGAAATCGGGCTCGATCTCGCCGGCGTCGAGCCGGCGCTGCAGCTCGGTCGGACCTCCGCGACGGAAGAAGGCCGGCCCTCGAGCAGGCGCTGACTCGCCGTACAGGAAGACGGGCAGCTCGAGCTCCTCACCGATCCGCTCTGCGAGCCGCAGCGCACAGGCACGTGCACGCTCCGCATCGGCGCGGTCGACCGCAACGACGGGAATGACGTCGGCGGCGCCGATACGTGGGTGCGCGCCCTCGTGCGCACGGAGGTCGATGCGGTCCCGCGCACAGGCGACACCGGCGAGAAGCGCCTCGATCAGCGCGTCTTCGTCGGCGACGAGTGTGAAGACACACCGGTTGTGGTCGATGTCGGCGTGGACGTCGAGCACGTCTGCCGAACGCGCGAGCGAATCGCGAAGCGCTTCGATCGTGTTGCGGTCGCGTCCCTCGGAGAAATTCGGCACCGACTCGAGGGGCAGGTCCACCGCGCGTACTCTACGAACCGTGAAGGCGTATTACGACCGGCGCGCGCCGGAGTACGACGACTGGTGGCTCGGCGAGGGACTCTTCGCCGATCGTGACCGTCCCGGGTGGGACGAGGAGCGCGAGCAGCTGGCCGGAGTCATCGCCGAGCTGCCACCCCTGCGCACGCTCGACGTCGCCTGCGGCACCGGGTTTCTGACGAAGCACTTGCGCGGCGAGGTGGTCGGCCTCGACGCAAGCGAGCAAATGCTCGCCCGTGCGCGAAGACAGGCGCCGAACGCCACATTCGTGCAGGGAGACGCCCTTTCCCTGCCGTTCGAAGACGGCGCATTCGACCGGGTCTTCACCAGTTACTTCTATTGCCATCTCGAAGACGAGGATCGTGAGCGCTTCCTCGCAGAAGCCAGACGCGTTGCCCCCGAGGTCGTCGTCGTGGCATCGATTCGCCGTGGTGACGACCTGCCCGAGCGCTGGGACGATCGCGTGCTGAGGGACGGTTCCAGCTGGACGGTCTTCAAGCGCGTCTTCGAAGGCGAAGACCTTGCGCACGAGCTCGGCGGCGAGATCGTCTTCGAAGGGCGCTGGTTCCTCGTCGTTCGCGCTTGACGCGCCGACGCTCCTCGTACCGGTCCTTCGCTTCGCTGCAGCACGACCTGCGGCTCTGTCGTGCCTGCGTCGAGGCAGGTTTTCACCTCGAGTCGCTGCCGGTTCTGAACGACTTTGTCGGCCAACGCGCATACATGTACGGCCAGGCGCCCGGCGTCGTCGAGGGCGCAGAGCGACGCCCGTGGCGAGGTCGCGCCGGGAGGACGCTGCGACGCTGGCTCGACCTGGAGGAGGACGAGTTCTACCGCACGTTCTACTGCGCCTCCGTCTCACGCTGCTATCCCGGCCGCTCTTCGTCGGGACGCGGGGACCGCACGCCGACGCCTCGCGAGCAAGAGCTGTGTTCCTTCTGGCGCGACCGGGAGCTGAAGCTCCTGCGTCCGCGGTTGATCGTGCCAGTCGGCGGCCTGGCGATCCGCCGCCTGCTCGGCCTCAGCGCGCTTGCAGACTGCATCGGACGGAAGTACGAGCACGAGGGCGCAGTTGTCATCCCGCTGCCGCACCCCTCCGGGGCGAGCGGGTGGTTGAATGCACCCGCAAACCGAGAGCTCACCGCGGCGGCTGCACACCTTGTTCGCTCCGAACTGGCGCGTCTGTAGAGACAACGAGCGCCGCTAAATTTCAAGGGTGAAGGAGCACAGCGAAACGCCGTACAGGGTGACATTCGCCCGCCTGCTCGGCTTCCTTCGGCCGTACAAGCTCTCGCTGATCGTCTCGATCGTGCTGGCCGTGGGATCGCAGGGAGCGCAGATCGCGGTCGTTTGGGTGACCAAGAACGTCATCGACGAGGCGATCGCGCCCCACGATGCGGGCAAGCTCTGGCTCTTCATCTGGGCGATCGTCGGCCTCGGCCTGCTCCGGGCTGTGCTCATGGCCGGGCGACGCCTGATCTCCGGCAAGCAGGCCCTTGCCGTCGAGATGGACATGCGACAGGGCCTGTACGGACATCTCGTGCGGCTTTCGTTCGGTTTCTACGACCGGAACCAGACCGGCCAGCTGATGTCGCGCGCGACCGTCGACCTGCAGGGCGTCCGGTTCTTCCTCGGGTACGGGCTCATCTTCTTCTTCCAGAACGCGCTCACGGTCCTGTCCGTGACGATCGTCCTCTTCTTCTTGCAGTGGAAGCTGGCCTTGATCGCGCTTGCGATCACCCCGGTGCTCGTCGTGCTCGCGTACCGGTACAGCCACGTCGCACACCCGACGCTTCGCGACGTCCAACAGAAGCTTGCGGATGTCGCGACGGTCGCGGAGGAGAACATCGTCGGCGTTCACGTCGTCAAGTCGTTCGCGCAGGAACCGCAGGAAGAGGCGAAGTTCAGGGACCGGTCGGAGGCCGTCTTCCAGCAGACGTTGCGCGCGAACCGGCAGCGTGCGCTCTACGTCCCGTTCATCTCGTGGGTGCCCATGCTCGCGCAGGGAGCGGTGCTGCTGGTCGGGGCGCGCATGGTGACGAGCGGCGCGCTAAGCGTCGGCGGCTTCGTCGCGTTCAACCTCTACCTGGGCATGCTGATCATGCCGCTGCGCTCCTTGGGGATGTGGGTCGGCCAAGCGCAGCGCGCGACCGCGTCCGGCGAACGCATCTTCCAGGTCATGGACGAGCACGAGGAGATCGCCGATAGGCCGGGCGCGGTCGAGCTGCCGGCGGGCCCGGGTCATCTCCGCTTCGAGTCGGTCGGGTTCGAGTACCTGAGGGGGCATCCGGTGCTGCAGGACATCGACCTCGACCTGGAAGCGGGCACAACGGTCGCGTTGATCGGCCACACAGGCTCAGGGAAGACGACGCTGACGTCGCTCGTGCCCCGCTTCTACGACGTGACCGCGGGAAGGCTCACGCTCGACGGCGCCGACGTACGCGACGTGAACCTCGCGTCTGTCCGGCGGGCGATCGGCGTGATCTCGCAGGATCCGTTCCTCTTCTCGGCCACGGTGCGTGAGAACATCACGTTCGGAGCGCCCTTGCTCGACGACGCCGAAGTGGAGCGAATCGCGCGCCTGGCGCAGGCTCACGAGTTCGTGGAGCGGCTGCCGCAGGGCTACGACACGGTTATCGGCGAGCGCGGGATCACGCTCTCCGGAGGACAGCGCCAGCGCCTTGCGATTGCGCGCGCGCTCGCCGTCGATCCCCGTGTCCTGATCCTCGACGATGCGACCGCGTCGGTGGACGCTTCGACCGAAGCCCGCATCCGTCTCGGCCTTCGCGAGGCGATGCGCAACCGGACGACGCTGATCATCGCTCACCGGCTCTCGACGATCGCGCTCGCGGACGAGATCGTCGTCCTGGATGGCGGCCGCGTCGCCGCGCGCGGCAGCCATCAGGAGTTGCTCGAAACGAGCCCGGTTTATCGCGACATCTACGAGCACGGGCTGCTCGAGCGTCAGTTCGCAGACACTGTCGAGGCCCGCGCCGAAGCCGAAGCCGATGCACTGAAGGCGGCATCGTGACGTCGCACATCGGAGCCGAATCGGCACGGATACGCGCGCCTTTGTCGGGTAGCGTCGACCGCGGGTGGCGGGTGGAACCTCTCCCCTCCCGGGTGGGGAGGCGCGCGCGTGTACCTGTAAGCAAGTGGCAGGAAGGGGGGCGCGCGTGAGGGTCTGGCAACCCGGCAGCCACCTGAGCTCGGTCAAGAAGGTCGACGTCGACGACTGGTCCTGGGGGCGGACGCGGCGGCGCATCGCTGCGCTCGCCCGCCTGACACGCCCCTACAAAGCCCGCACGGCCGTCTCGATCCTCTCGCTGCTCGCGGCGACGGCGACCGCGCTCGCGCCGCCGTTGCTCGCGAAGTATGCGGTCGACGACGGGATCCGGCAGCACGACCTCACCAAGCTGTGGTGGATCGTCGCCGCGTTCATCCTCGCGGGCCTCCTGAGCTGGGGCATGAGCTACCTGCAGACCTATCTCACCGGCTGGGTTGGGGAGCGCATCCTCGCCGACCTGCGGATCAACCTCTTCCGCCACCTCCAGCGCCTCTCGCTCGGGTTCTTTGAGCGCACCCGCGCCGGTGTGATCATCAGCCGGCTGACGAACGACGTCGAAGCGATCGACCAGCTCGTCACGGACGGTGTGACGAGCCTCGTGCAGAACACGCTCACGCTGGTCGGCACAGCGATCCTCCTGTTCATCCTCGACTGGCGTCTGGCCCTGGCCACCTTGGCAGTCATCCCGCTGATGAGCGTTGCCACCGTCATCTTCCGCGTTCGCTCCACCCGCGCCTATCGTGCGGTGCGCGAGCGCCTCGGCCTGGTCACCGCGACGCTTGCCGAGGACATTGCCGGCATGAGGGTCGTGCAGGCCTTCACGCGAGAGGAAGCGAACACACGCAACTTCAAGAACGTGGCCGAGCGCTATCGCGACTCGAACATGGAGACTGTCGTCCTCAACGGTCTCTACTTCCCGTTCGTCGACCTGCTGTCCTCGATCGCTCTAGCCGTCGTCCTCGGCTACGGCGGCCACCTCTACTTCAACGGCGCTGTCACGCTGGGAACGCTGTTCGCGTTCATGCTCTACGTCCAGAATTTCTTCGACCCCGTGCAACAGCTCTCGCAGCTGTACAACACGTTCCTCTCTGCGACGGCTGCGCTCGACAAGATCATGGACGTCATGGACGAGGCCCCAGAAGTGCACGACCGGCCAGGCGCACAGCCGCTGCAGCAGGTGTCCGGGCACGTGCGGTTCGAGGCCGTGAGGTTCGGGTACGGCGAGGGGCCGGACGTTCTGCACGACCTCGACCTGGACGTACCCGCCGGGACGACCGTCGCGCTCGTCGGCCATACGGGGGCAGGCAAGTCGACGATCGCGAAGCTCCTCGCGCGCTTCTACGACCCGCGCGATGGACGAATCACGATCGACGACTACGACTTGCGCGAGGTGACGCAGGCATCCCTACGCCGGCAGCTCGGAATCGTCCCGCAGGAAGGCTTCCTGTTCGCAGGCACCGTCACCGACAACATCGCTTTTGGCCGCCCCGGCGTGAGCCCCGAACAGGTCGTGCAGGCGGCGCAGACCGTGGGAGCCAACGACTTCATCCTCCGGCTCGAGGATGGCTACGAGACGGAACTGCAGGAGCGCGGCTCGCGACTTTCGCTCGGGCAACGGCAGCTGATCGCACTCGCGCGGGCCTTGCTCGCTGATCCGCGCATCCTCATCCTCGACGAGGCCACCTCGTCCGTCGACATCGGCACCGAGCGCAAGATCGAACGCGCGCTTCGATTGCTTCTCGCGGGCCGAACGGCGTTCATCATCGCGCACAGGCTCTCGACGATCCGCGACGCCGACCTGATCGTGGTGCTCGAGCACGGCCGTGTCGTCGAGCAAGGGACGCACGACGAGCTCCTGGAGGGACGCGGCTTGTACACGTCGCTCTACGGTGACTGGGCCGCGTAGCGGCTGAGGTTCCCCCAGCGGGCGACACCCGTGCGAGGGATGGGCGGCGCAGCCGGGCCGCCGATGTACTCGGCGATGGGCTCGAAGCCGCTCGAGATCAAAGGCGTCCTCAAGGACACGTGGCTTCTGTACCGGACGCTCTTCCTGCGCTCGTTCCTGACCGGATTCGTCGTGTTCGCAGCGCTCGGCATCTTCGAGCGATCGCCGTTCCTGGCGGCGCTCGTGAGCTTCGTCGGCACGACCCTCGTTCAGGGCGCGCTCGTCGAGGTGGTGGATGACGAGCATCGGGGCAAGTCGCCGCGCCCCCTGACCCACCTCTACCGCAGCTCCGGCTCCCGGCTCGGCTCGCTGCTGGCGGCGTCGATCCTGATGGGCATCGGCGTCGGGCTCGGGCTGTTGCTGCTGATCGTCCCCGGGATCCTGCTCGCAATTCGCTGGGCGGTCGCGACCCCCATCGTCATGCTCGAAGGGCTTGCCGCGCGAGCGGCGATGCGGCGTTCTCAAGAGCTCGTTCAAGGCCATCGCAAGGACGTGTTCCGTGTTCTGGCCAATATCTGGATCCGCACCGGCCTCGCCTGGTTCGCCTGCAGCTTGCTGATCGTCGGTCTGGCTTCCGGTACATCTCATCCGGCGCTGACCGCCTGGTTCGGCGCCGTCCTCGCCAGTGCGCTGGTGACCCCGTACGCGGCGCACGCGCTCAACGTCGTCTACTACCGCCTGACGGAGCCGGAGGAGCCGATCCTCCCCGAGCAGGAGGCGGGCTGGCAGTCGATCTGGCGAGAGGAAAACGTCGCGAAGCCATAGACTCGGGCGCGGTGGAGCTCGACCGCGAAACCGAAGAACGAATCGAGCAACCGGTCTCGGAAGAGGCCGAGCGCGAGACGCGCCTGACGCCTACACAGGCCGTCGCGCAGATGAAGATCAACGTTCCAGTCCGCGGGAACCGCAAGCTCCGGCGCATCCTCGAACGCGTCAATTCGGATACGCAGCTCAAGGCCTGGTGGCACGCATCCAACGTGAACGCGGTCGCGCGGATGCACATCAACGACCACTCCTGGGTGCACATTCAGATCGTCGCGAACATCGGGCTGAAGCTCCTTCGCCAGCTGACGAAGCATCACGTGGAGCCCTCACTGGTCGGGGACTACGGGTACGAGAACGACGATTCCGAGGTCGTCGTCCTGCTCGCCGCGCTGACGCACTGCGTCGGCATGTCGGTACACCGAGAAGGACACGAGGACTTCAGCCTCTTCCTCGCCGAGCCGAAGCTCCGAGAGCTGCTGGCAGGCATCTACGAGGAGCCGGACCTGACCGTGATCGTCTCCGAGGTGCTGCAGGCGATCACGAGCCACCGCGACTACGGCAAGCCGCTGACGCTCGAGGCGGGAATCGTGCGCGTCGCCGATGCGCTCGACATGGAGCAAGGACGCTCGAGAATCCCGTTCGCGCGCGGCTCGATCTCCATCCATTCCTTGAGCGCCGCCGCGATCGAGGACGTCGCGATCAAGGACGGCGAGGAGCGCCCGATCCTGATCGAGATCACGATGAACAACTCCTCGGGGATCTACCAGGTGGACAGCCTGCTGAAAGCGAAGCTCCAGGGTTCCGGCCTCGAGCCCTACGTGGAAGTCGTTGCGCACATCGACACCGAGGCGGAGAAGCGCCTGGTGCCGATCTACCGGCTCGAGTTCTAGGCGGGCGTTTGCCGTGACGCGCGTCGCGGTGGCGTTGAGAAAGACCAACGAGCGGACGGTCAAGACCGGGCGTACCCTAAAGAGGGGGCAGTTCCTCGTCTTCCCGCGTTGCTCCGCCGCAAGGGCGGCGCGGTTCCTCGCGAGGGCTGCCCCCTTCCAGGAGATGCCATCGCGGGACTGAACCTGCGGCCCGTCGAGTTGACGCGCGCAAAGGCTAACGAGTGCCGCGAGAGAGAGTCGATCTCAATCCCACAATGCGTTCCTCATCGTTGTTGCCGTCCTTCCCGTCGATTCGGGGCCGTCCAGAGGATTGCAATCCCTGCCGCCACCAAGGCCGCACCGATCAAATCGGAGAGGTGAATGCCGTGGGAGGACGAGACTGAAAGCACAACGATGTCGAGGGACGAGACGTCCCATACCAAGATCACGCACCCAAGAACGATGAAAAGCGCGCCCAGCAGCCGCTGCATCTCGGCAAAACCTACGCCAGTCTCAGCGGCCGTCGCCCTGTGTTCTGCGCTGGAAGTTCACCCCTCTTCTTGCAGGTCGGCTGGGAGGAAGAGAGCAACATAGAGAAGCAGCAGTAGGACTCCTGTCGCAGTGCTTAGTTCTCCAGAACGTGCGCTCGATGAGCTCGATCGTCTGGCTGTTGAGCACGCCAGCCCAGTCGGGGTCGCTACGCAGTGCCCCCGATAGGCAGCGTGAGTCCGCGGTTTCCGTAAGCAATGGGTTTGACGGCCGCTCCACGATTTGGACTCTGGCTCTGCGAAGGAGGCTGCCCGTGCTGGCATGTGGTCAGGCAGCTGCGGCATCTGCTCTCGGCTGGATATCCGGTCGTGTCGTTGGGGCTGTCCGCCTTCGCAGGGTTCAGTGCCGATTCCTCCTCGACAGGTTGGCTGTGCGTCCGCGTCCGACGCTGGCTACCGTCGCGTTGCTGTTAGTTGGGGCAAGCGTTTGTACGGGTTGCGACGGTACGGGCGTCCACGTCGCGACGGTCTCGGTACCAGCTGCGGGCGCCATCGTCATCAACTTCCGGATGGACAGCAGTCCGAACAGCTCAACGGCCACCTGCAGCGGCACGGTCACCTTCAGGGTGGTGCCCGGCAGCCTCGGCAGCTCGGCTGGCAAGGACACCACCCAAATTCTCCTCGGCCAACTGGCGGGGCCCCCGATCAACATGCCTGACATCGAGAACGGCTCGCCTCACTGGGTCTGCGAGATCGAGCGGTCGTTCTTGAACCTCAAGAACGGAACCTGGTCGGCTCAAGTCACAACACCTCTGATGGTCAGCTGTAGCACGACCGTCAGGGCTGGCATGGCGTCGCTTGTTCGGATCTGGAGCAGCAGCTGCCTCTGACGTAGCCGGCAAGTGCAGGCGCAAGAGACGCAAGAGGAGCCACTTAGCGAACCCGGAAGCTCCTTGGCCGAGCCGAAGCGGCTTAGCCTCGGAACTGGCAGACGGTCTATGCCGAAGGTCGTGCCGAGAGAAGGTTGGGACGCCCGCCGCGCTGCAGGCGCGGGTAATGGCCGTCCGCAGTCGATCTGACGTCATGTAGTCGAACACGCGCCGGTCGGGATGGCGGTCGTCACGGGGACGAGCCCTTCCACACAGGGGCAGCGCGTGCCAGCCGACCACCCCGCCGTCAAAGCACATCCGGAGCTGTTCGAGCCGGCGCAGAAACCGGCGGCATAGAAACGGAGGCGACGTGGCTGACCATGGCGTAACGAGCGCTGCCCTCCCGGTGGTGGGTGATCTCGCGCGTCGCCTCTCGCACAGCAGGCAGGCGATCCTCTCCCCCGCGCGGGTGTCAGGCGTCTTTCTCCTGCAAACCGGCGGGTTTTTGGCCCAACCAAGCGCGTGGTCGCGTTTTGAGCCGGAGCATCTGGATGAAGATGCTGCGTCCGATACGGTCGAAGGAGGTGGGAGAACGAGGCTAGCTCGGCTAGCTGCTGCGGCCGCCGTATGCGTGACACTCGCCCTGATGGCAGCGGGCGGTGCGTCTGCAGACCCGACGAGCGCCCCGGGCGCTGAGACGGTCACATACGTTTGTGACGGCGTTCCGATCACACTGACGACCCTCCCGAATGGGTCAGCGGCAGCGTTCACCGCGTCCACGAGCGCGGGAATCGCGGTTGAGTCACGGGCTGGTAGAGCCCCTTCAGGAGGACGACGAAAGAATCGTCCGGCTGAGTCTTCGCTTGTGCTCGCACCTGCCCAGGCAAGACCAGAGCAGTCAGTGCGACCAGTCCGCCGCCGATTGCGGTTCTTCGGTTGACCACGGTTTGGTCGGTGATCGACGCGAACTCCACGACAATCCTCCCTCCGGATCCGATTCCCCGCTTCGGTTGGAGGAGGGCTGCCTGCTATCGCAGCGAGGAAAGAGGCTAGGCGTCGCAGAGGCCCAGAAGATGGCGGCCTAAGAGGCGATGTTGCGCCACTCAACCCGCTGAGCACAGGACCCTACCGGTGTTCGTATCAGATGTGTCAAGCGCGGTGGCGGTGGCAAAACTCGCTTGGGCGAGTGTCCTCTCGCCGGGCTTCACAGGGGTCTTGCCCGGCGCAACGCTGCCAGCCGGCTGCGCTGTCGCGACGTTGATCTGGTTGAAGGACGGGGTGCGCCTTCGTGAAAAGGGCGGCAAGGTGGCGGACGTGCCGATGCCCTACGAGCTTCTGACGATCCTTCGTGCTGCTGTCGAATCCGACGCCATGCCGTGCACTCCGGGGGACTATGTGATACCCAACCGACGCTCGGCGAGCGTTCGTCGCTCCGAACGGACGAACAAGATTGTCTACGAAACAGTCGTCAAGGTTGCAGAGCGTGCTGGGGTAAAAAGCGACGGCTCACGCGCTTCGAAGGGCGTTCGCTGTGGCCTTCCTTACCTCTCACCCAGGCGCTATCGAGTCGCTCCAAGCGCTGATGAATCACTCCCGCGTTGGCGCCAACGCCGGCGCTAACGGGTTCGGCTGGTTCGTCGACATGGAAGTCGATTTCCTGGGCATGAACCTTCACCAGGCGGGATTCAGCGGTTTACAACTGACCGGGCCTGGAGTGCACAACAACGTTTCGCCGTTCCCC
>JBKPEC010000124.1:0-3375 GCA_046728195.1 Actinomycetota bacterium | reverse complement strand
TCCATGCCATGAATGAACGCGGCCGTGTTCTGCGCGAACAGCGGCAGGTCGGGGACCTGCTCCCAACGCATGACTGCGGCCGCGAGGTCACGAGCAAGTACGTGCGGATCGGGGAAGGTTCCTTCGGCGGCGTAGACGTCGATCATCGGCATCAGCCGGCCTCCCTCAGGAAGGCAAGCACGTCGGCGGCGAACTGGCTGTGGTGCTGGAAGAGGAAGCCGTGCGCCGAGTCGGGGTAGATCGTGATGCGCGCGTTCGGAAGCAGCCCGGCCAACAGGTACGAGTAGCGGGGGAGGATCATTGGGTCGCTGTCGCCGTTGGCGACAAAGACCGGGTGCTCGATCGCCGCGACCCGCTGGAGCAGCGCATGGTTGCGGATACCCCACGCGCAGACGGCGTCGTACTGCGCCTGGCGGGTCTGCCACGTCGTCGGTTCGTCGCGGTTGCTCGTCCGCCCGAAGATGCGCCCGGCGGCCTGTTGGCCCGCTTCCCGACTCGTGCGCGTCGGGGCGAAGAAGACGTCCAGGTATCCCTGCGGGCTTGGTTCCGGCGCGCCCACCGCGGCGATCACCTCCGGCGCCCAGCCGTGCATCCCCGCCGCCCCCTGCGGCGCCGAGGACGCGAGCACGACGCGCCGCAGCAGGTCGGGGCGGATGAGCGCGATCTCCTGCGCCACGAAGCTGCCGATCGAGAAGCCGAGCAGATCGACCTTTTGCAAGTTCATCGCCTCCAGGAAGGCGATCGCGTCGTGCGCCATCGCTTCGATGGTGCTCGGCGTCCTGCCGCTCGTGGCGCCGACGCCGACGTTGTCGAACGTGACCACGCGCCGATCCGCGGCGAGCGCGTCGACGAGAGCCGGGTCCCAGTTGTCGAGATTGCCGCGAAAGTGCTGCAACAGGACAAGCGGCACCTCACCCTCACCGACGTCGCGGTACGCGTACTCGATCGCGTTGGCCGCCGTAACTCGTTGGGTCGAAGCGTCGGCGTATTCCGTTCGTGTTTCGGCCCGCGTCTGTTCGTCTGTGATTGCCATTGACGAGTCCTTTCTTCTGCGCGTCAGCGCGCGGCGGCGGCACTGACCGACGCTGCCGCCTTCTCGACCAGGTCGGCGACCTCGCCCGGATGAGAGACCATCGCGACGTGGCTCGACGGGATCTCGATCGTCGTAGCATCCATCCGCTCCGCGAACTGCCGCTCGGCATCGGGCGGGATCGCCTCGTCGTTCTGAGCCACGAGGTACCAGGTCGGCAGCGACTTCCACGCCGGCTCGCCCATCAGATCGGTGAATGCGGAGGACGCAAGGGCTTGCTGCACGGCGTACAGGACTCGAGCGCGTTTCGGGTCGACGTCGGCGGCGAAGTGGTTGACGAAGTCGTCCTCGGAGAGCCAACCGAAGCCGCGCGAGTCGGTGAAGAGATGCGCGAGCGCCGGCGTGACAGGTCCCTGCGAGAGAAGCGCCCCGAGAGACTCACCCTCGTCGAGGCCGAACGCGGCGATGTAGACGAGGCCGACGACGTTTGGGGCGTCCGATCCGAGCGCGGTCATGATCTGGCCTCCGTAGGAGTGTCCGACGACGATCGTTGGGCCGTCCTGGAACGCGAGCACCTGGCGCAGCCGTGCGACGTCGTCGCCGAGTGAGCTCAGCGGGAACTGTGGCGCCCGCACCTGGAAGCCCTCTGCCTGGAGACGTTCGATGACGCCGCTCCAGCAGGACCCGTCGGCCCAGGCGCCGTGGACGAGGACGATGTTCGGTCGGCCGTTCATGTGACTCCCTTCATCGGGTATGGAACCGAGTCTGGCCGAGCGCGATGCCGCCGCGCATCACACGATCCTGCGATTTGAAAGCTTGTGGTGCGCCCTTGGATATGCTCGCCACGAGGAGCAGATGTCGACAAGATCCGCGCGGGAGTTCCACGGGCGCGACACGGAACTCGCGCTGATTCGAGCCGAACTCGAACGCCTCTCCGAGGGCGCCGAAGCGGTGATCGTTGTCGAGGGCGCCGCCGGTATGGGCAAAAGCCGCCTGCTCGCGGAGGTGTCGACGATCGCTCGCAGCCTCGGCATCAGAGTCGGAAGCAGCGCAGCCGATCCGAATGAGACTGTCGTCGAGCTTGCGGCGCTGCTGGCGGCCCTCTTCGACGGAGACGAGCCGCTGCTCGGCCGCGACGGACTCGCCACTGTTCAAGCGCAGCCCGAGCAACGTTTCTGGCTGTTGAGAGACCTGCAGCAGTTGCTCGAGCGCGCAGCACTCGAGTCAGGGCTACTGATCTCCATCGACGATGCGCACTGGGCAGACGGTGGTACGGCTGCCGCGATTCGAGCGCTGCCGATGCGACTCATGGGATTGCCGATCGCATGGATCATCGCCCTTCGCCCCCCACGCGAGACCACACCGGTCGTCCACGCGCTCGAACAGCTGAAGCGAAACGACGCGCACACGATCGTTCTCGGGCCGCTCGACGACGATGCGATCGTGCAACTGGCGACGGAAATGCTCGCCGCCCGCCCGGATCAGTCGATTCTCGAGCAGTTGGCGGAAGGCGACGGCAACCCCTTCCTGGTCGTCGAGACCCTGCTCGGGCTGCAAGAGGAAAACCGGATCCGTCTCGTCGTCGGCCACGCCGAGCTGATCGACACGCAACTCCCCCGGCGCGTGCAGGTGAAGATGCGCGAGCGGCTCGGCCGACTGTCCGACGAGGCGGGCGACGCCGTGACCGTCGCCGCTTCGCTTGCTCGCGCGTTCACCTTCGACGAATTGGCTCGGACCCTCGGACGGCCCGCATCGGACCTGCTGGCGCCGGTCGGTGAACTCCTCGAGGCGAACTTGCTCGTTGAGCGAAACGAGAGGCTGGCCTTCTGGCACGACATCACACGGGAGGCGGTCCGCAACAGCGTCCCCGTCACCGCGCGCCGCGCGCTCGACCGCCAGGCCGCAGGTGTCCTGCTCGAGGCCGGTGCCTTGCCGGTCGAAGTTGCGGTTCAGCTCGCCGCGAGCGCCGAACCGGGAGACGACGTGGCGATCGAGACGCTGCTCGACGCGGCAAAGGTGCTGATCACGACCGACCCGGATACCGCAGCGCAATTCGGCCAGCGTGCGCTCGAGATCGCACCGGCTCACCATCCACGGCTCGGGGAGATCGTCGGCACGACGGCGATCGCGTTACACATCGCCGGCAATAGCGAGGAAGCAATGGCGTTCGCCGATCGAGCGCTCCGTGAGACATTGCCCGCCCTGCAGGAGGCAGAAGTCCGCCTCAGCATCGCCGGCATGTTCGCGATCTCACCCGAGATTCGTATCAGCGCCGGACGCCTCGCCCTGAATCTCCCCGAACTTCCGGCAAGTGTGCGCGCCCGCCACCTCGCGTGCCTCTTCCA
>JBKPEC010000123.1:0-14449 GCA_046728195.1 Actinomycetota bacterium | reverse complement strand
GCGATTGTTTCTAGACCCTTGGCATATGCAATCGCGTGCCCGCCGCGATCGAGCACGCCGAGCTGTGCTCCGTCCTCCGCCGCGAGCTGGGCGAGGAACGCCGCGCCTTCCAGCCCCGAGCTTCTTAGTTCGAGGTGCGGTGAGCGAGGGCCGCTGAGCGAGCCACCGCCGAGGAGAGCACCCCGGACGTAGGACGCCCGGCAGCACGCTCGCGCGACCACGCGACGTGGCGGATGCTCGAGCGGCATGAGGCGGGAGCTGAGCACTCCGGCCTCGTTCAGCACTTGCAGCGCGCGCTCGTCTCCCTCCACATGGAGCTGATAGCGCGCAGCGCCCTCGAAGGCACGGCGGCGGTAGGTCCTGATCTCCGACGCGACTCCGAAGCTCCGGAGCAGGCTGAACGCGCGGCGGGCGACCGCTGGATCCGAGAGGTCGAGGTGGACCGAGACTTCGCCCCGCCCTTTGAAGTGCACGCTCCCGGCCGAGTGAAAGAGGCCCGAAAGCTCGGCCAGCCGGTCACACGTGCTTCGCGGCCGAATGGCAGCGAGCTCGTGCCTCAAGTCCTCAGAGAGCGACACCCGTCTAGCGCCGGCCAAGCATCAGCCAGGGACACTCGCTGGCCAGCACAGGACCTTCATCCTGTCGATCAACTGATCTGCTTTCGGCACGATGCCGCGTCCCTCGCGTCGGGGTTTGCGCGGTAGCGTCGACCGCGAGGGCGGTGGGAAGGCCTCCCCACCCTGGGTGGGGGAGTTTCACGCGCACGCGCGCGTGTACCAATGGGAAGACCGCGGGAAGCTCGTGCCACACCAGACTCTCCGTGGACAAGATCCCCCGATCCCCGAGCCATCGGCTTCGTAGACGACCGGCGTCACCGACACGGTTCTCAAGCCTACAATCGGCTCCGATGTCTGCCGCCCCTGGCCTCTTCCGGCCGCCGGCTCCCCAGAACGAGCCGGTGAAGTCCTACGCCCCGGGGACACCCGAGCGCGAGGAGCTGCGCGCCCGGCTGAAGCAGATGCAGTCCGAACCCATCGATGCGCCGATGGTCATAGGCGGCGAGGAGGTTCGAACTGGCCAGACGTTCGAGGCCGTTATGCCCCACGACAAGGATCACGTCCTTGCAACCGTGCACAAAGGCAACGCGCAGCATGTGGAGCAGGCGATCAAGGCAGCTGCCGACGCGTGGGAGGACTGGCATCGGACGCCGTGGGAGGAGCGCGCGGCCGTCTTCCTCAGGGCCGCCGAGCTTCTCTCGGGGCCGTGGCGCAGCACCCTGAACTCCGCCACGATGCTCGGTCAATCCAAGACCGCCCACCAGGCGGAGATCGACGCCGCATGCGAGCTGACCGACTTCTTCCGCTTCAACGTGCAGTTCATGCTGCGCATCTACGAGGAACAGCCGATCTCCGCGCCGGGAACCTGGAACCGGATGGAGTACCGGCCGCTCGAAGGCTTCGTCTTCGCCGTCACGCCGTTCAACTTCACGGCCATCGGCGGCAACCTGCCCGGCAGCGCTGCGCTGATGGGGAACACCGTCGTCTGGAAACCTGCGTCGACAGCGGCGTACTCAGCGCACTACCTGATGAAGCTGTTCGAGGCGGCCGGTCTGCCGCCCGGAGTGATCAACCTGGTGTACGGCTCCGGCGCCGAGATCGGCGATCCCGCCCTCGCCAGTCGAGACTTGGCCGGCGTTCACTTCACGGGCTCCACCCCGGTCTTCCAATCGATGTGGAGGACGATCGGCTCCAACATCGCCGGCTACCGGAACTACCCACGCATCGTCGGCGAGACGGGCGGCAAGGACTTCATCGTCGCGCATCCCTCCGCGGACGCGCAGGCAGTTGCGACCGCGATCGTGCGCGGGAGCTTCGAGTATCAGGGTCAGAAGTGTTCCGCAGCCTCGCGCATCTTCGCGCCCTCGAACCTGTGGCCGGAGATCCGGGATCGCGTCGTCGAGGAAGTGCGGACGATCAAGATGGGCGACGTCTCCGACTTTCAGAACTTCATGGGAGCGGTGATCGACGCCGGGTCCTTCAAAACGCAGAGAGAGGCGATCGAGGAAGCCAAGGCAGCGGACAGGGTCGACGTCCTCGTCGGCGGCGGCTATGACGACTCGGAGGGGTACTTCGTCGAGCCGACGGTGCTGGAGACCACGGACCCGAACTTCCGCACCATGCGGGAGGAGCTCTTCGGGCCGGTGGTCACGACGTACGTCTATCCGGAGGCGGAGTACGGCGAGACGCTCGAGCTCGTCGACCAGGGAGCTCCGTACGGCCTGACCGGCGCGGTCTTCGCGACCGAGCGCGACGCTCTTGATCTCGCCGAGGAGAAGCTGCGCTACGCGGCGGGGAACTACTACGTCAACGACAAGCCGACCGGTGCAGTGGTCGGCCAGCAGCCGTTCGGCGGCTCACGCGCCTCGGGGACGAACGACAAGGCCGGCTCGATGTGGAACCTGATCCGCTGGGTGAGCCCTCGCACGATCAAGGAGACGTTCGACCCGCCGACCGACTACCGCTACCCGTTCATGTCGCCCGACGACGGGCGCGGCGCGACCTAGCTCGGCTTCCCGCAGGACGAAGGAGGAGGTGGCGACTTCTAAAGACGCCACACTGGGGTCGTGATCCATTCCGTCCTACATGCGATCGGGGTCTTCTTCCACCACCTGACGTCGGTGGAATGGAAGTGGCTGGCGATCGGCATCCTCTGTCACCTCTGCAAGTTGCTGGCCGTCTCCCGTGCCTGGCGGAACATCGTCCAGGCCGCCTACCCGGACCGCGACGTGCGCTGGCGTCAGATGTTCGGCGCGTACGTTGCAGGCACCGGGGTCAATGCGGTCATACCGGCGCGCGGCGGCGACGTCGTCCGTCTTTTCCTGGCCAAGCGCCGGATCGAAGGCTCGACGTACACGACCCTCGTCTCGACGTCGGTCCTCCAGACCCTGTTCGACCTGGCCGTGGCCGCCTGCTTCGTCCTCTGGGCGATCACGCAGCACGTGCTGCCCGGCTTGAACGTGTTGAAGAGCCCGAGGCTCCCCGCGCTCGACTGGGGCTGGGCCTTCCGACACCCCACCGCCGGCCTGATCCTGGTCGGGCTCCTGCTGCTGCTCGGTACGGCCCTCGTAGCGTGGATCGTCGAGCGAGTCGACGAGTTCAAGGCGAAGTTCGCGCAGGGATTCAGCGCGTTCCGCGATCGCTCGTACTACGTGCGTCACGTCGTCGTCTGGCAGCTGCTGGACTGGTCGCTACGGCTCGCGACTGTCTTCTTCTTCCTGCGAGCGTTCGGCATTCCCGCGACGCTCCACAACGCGCTTCTCGTCCAGGTCAGCCAGAGCCTCGCCACCATCTTCCCGGTCAGCCCCGCAGGGATTGGCACGGAGCAGGCCCTGCTCGTCTACATCTTTCGCAACGTCGCGTCGAAGAGCGTGGCGCTGAGCTTCAGCGTCGGCATGCGTGTGACACTGATCGTCGTCAACGCGATCGTCGGCTTCACTGCAATCCTGCTCATGACCGGCACGCTGCACGTCCGGCGTGCAGCCGAAGCCGATCGCGCCGGTGCCGAGCCGGCGCGGGCGAGAGTCTCGGACGGCCGCTAGCGACCGTCCGAGAAACCCTCACCGTTGCCGTTGCTCCAGCTGGGCGGCGAGCCATGGCCGCCGTTGCCCGGCTTCGCCGAAGCACTGCCGACGCCAAACGTCACGGCGACCACGACGATTGCTCCAAGGGTGAGCATTTTCCGCAGCATCCTGATCACCTCCCTTCCTAGAACCGGACGTCCTGTAGAGCCTCAGCAGCACGCCGGTACAGCGTCGCCGCGGCCTTGTCGTCGCCGCGGCGCGAGGCGAGGTCGCCCTGGGCCGTCCACGCCACCGCGCGATGGCTTGCTGAGGAAAGTTGGGCCAGGCTGAGCTCGGCTTCTGCGAACGCATGCTCCGCCTCCTCGAGACGGTCCTGTTCCATCAGCGCGCGGCCGAGCACGATCTGCGCGTTGCCGATCTCGTCGAGGAAGTCGGGGCGGCCCTCCAGCAACTCGAGCGCGTGGCACGCCTGCTCTTCCGCGAGGGCCCAGTCGCCGGCGCCGAGGTGCACCTGGGCGAGCGACGAGACGGCCTGTGCCGCGTCCGGGTCGCTGCCGACCTCGAGGGCGACCGAGAAGGCGTGCTTCAGGTACGAGATCGCCTCGTCGGACTTGCCGAGCAGGTAGTTCAGGCCGCCGAGGTTGTTGAGGAGCCGGCCGACGTTCTGTCGGTCGCCGTGCGCCTCGTAGAGCTCCTTCGCCCGCTCGGCGAGCGTCCGCGCGCGCAGCCACTGGCCGTCACGCTCGGCGACGACCGAGGCCTGGAAGGTGACATGCGCGACAGTGAGCGTGTCGTCGATCCGCTCCGCGAGCTCGAGGGCGCGCTCGATGTCCTCGCGGGCCGCGGCAAAGTCGCGCTGCCTGCGCGAGCAGCGCGAACGCCATTCCAGGATGTGCGAACGTAGCCGGTCGCAGGGAACGCCAGAGCGGTCGGCGAGATCGAGCGCCTCGGTGAGAAGATTCTGCGCCGTGTTGATCGACGTGAGCTTGTAGCGGCAGACGCCCATGTGGTAGAGGACGTCCGCGCGCTCCACGTCGGAGAAGCAGGGTTGCTCCGACAGCTCGCGAGCCCGCGTGAGCATCTCGAGGGCGGGACGCAGCTCACCCAGGTGCATGCGGGCCCAGCCTTCGGCCAGGCGGGCGCGAAACTCGAGCTCCTGCGCTTCCGGCGAATGCTGCAGGCCGTCGAGCGCCGCCAGCGCTTCGTCGAAGCGCTGGCCCTCGACCGCGGCCTCGGCCCGCACAACGGACGCCTCGGCCTCTGCGTACTCGTCCCAGCTTTGCCCGGTCTCGAGGTACGAGACGTCGACGCCGAGCCGCTCCGCGATCCACGCGAGCGTTTCCTTGGTCGGGCGCGTCTTCCCGCGTTCGATCTGGCTGACGTATTCCTTCGAGAACCGATCGCCGGCCAGCTCGGACTGCGTCAAGCCGGCCGCAACGCGGAGCTGGCGGAGGCGGTTGCCTAGCCCGGTGGTTGCGCGCTGCGGTGCGCGCGAGAGTGTGGGGGTGCGGCCTTCCATGATGCGGCCCTCTGGGTATCGGCGCCGCGGACAGACAAAGGGATCGCTGACGCGAGTGCCCCCCATCGAGGGACGGACGTTCGCCCCGGCCGGCCTCTAAGGCACCGCCTGCGGTGCCGCCTCAGGACGCGCGCGCTTTGCGTGCGCGTCCGTCTGCGCCGCCGGCCGAAAACGCTGTCATGGACGACCGGCTTTGTGCAACTGGGCGTAAATAGAGCGCGCCGTCTTCGCCGGAACGCCGGGTACGCCTTCGAGCTCTTCCTGGGTCGCAGCGAGGAAGCGCTCGGCGGAGCCGAAGTGTTGTAGAAGCGCACGACGGCGAGCCGGGCCTACGCCCTCGAGCTCGTCGAAGATCGAGGCGAAGGACCGGGTGTCCCGCCGCTGGCGGTGGAAGCCGACCGCGAAGCGGTGGGCCTCGTCACGGATCCGCTGCAACAGCTGCAGGCCCGGCGAGTGCGGTACCAGGACGATCGGGTCGGGCCGGCCGGGTACGAAGACCTCCTCGATCCTCTTCGCCAGCGCCACGACCGCGACCCTCGGCAGGTCGAATGCCTGCATGGCGGCCAGTGCCGCCGAGAGCTGCCCCTTGCCACCGTCGATCACGACGAGGTTCGGCGTCGCCGCGAACGACTCGTCGTACTCCTCTGAGGTCACGTCGGCTAGCCGCGCGAACCTGCGCGACACCACCTCCGCCATCGCGGCGAAGTCGTCCATGCCCTCCTGCCCACGAATGCCGAACTTGCGGTAGTGCGCCTTCTTGGCGACACCGTCCTGGAAGACGACCATCGAGCCGACGTTGTCCTGGCCCATCGCGGTCGAGATGTCGAAGCACTCGATGCGCAGCGGTAGCGCCTCGAGATTCAGCACCTCACGCAGCTCCTCGAGCGCCTCGATGCGGCGCAGCCGCTTCAGCTCTGCCTGGTGCGACTCCGAGGCAAGCGTGTGACGCGCGTTTTCGGAGGCGAGCTCTTGCAGCCTGCGCTTCTCGCCGCGTTCTGCCGCCCGAACGTCAACGCGGCCTCCGCGCCGCTCGGAGAGAAACGCGGCGAGTACCTTCGTGTCCCCCGACTCGCGTGGCACGACGATCTGCGGTGGAACGCTCGGCGCCGACCCGTAGTACTCCAGGAAGAAAGACTCCAGCACCGTGCCGGGGTCCTGTCCCCCGACGTTCTCGAGGTGGAAGGAGTAGCGGTCGATCATCTTCCCGTCGCGGAGAGGAAAGACCTGTACCACTGCACGGTCACCATCCAGCGCGAGCCCGATCACGTCGACCGTCCCGACCGAGCGTCGATCGGCCGCCTGTCGCTCGGCCAGATGCTGGACGCTGCGGAGGCGATTGCGGTAGCGGGCGGCTTCCTCGAATCGCTCGTGGGCGGCCGCTTCTTGCATCTTCCGCTCGAGCTGGCGCTGGATTGGCTCGGTGTCTCCCGAAAGGAACTCGATCACCTGGTCGATGATGGAGCGGTAGTCCTCCTTGGAGACGTAGCCCACGCAGGGAGCGAGGCAGCGGTCGATGTGGTAGTCGAGGCAGGGAATGCCCGAGTGACGCCCCGGCCTCGGTCCCTCGCAGGGCCGGTACGGAAACACCCGGTTCAGCACGTCGAGCGTCTCGCGCACCTTCTTCGCGTTGGCGTAGGGCCCGAAGTAGACCACGCCGCGGCGATGCCGCTCGCGGGTGAACATCACGCGCGGGTACTCGTCCTCCACGGTGACTGCGATGTACGGAAAGGACTTGTCGTCACGAAGCCGGACGTTGAAGGGGGGCCGGTGCCGCTTGACGAGGTTCTGCTCCAGATGGAGGGCCTCGACCTCGTTCTGGGTGACGATGACCTCGATGTCCTCGACCCGTTCCGGCAGTTGCTGAATCGAGGTTCGGGTGTCGGAGCTCTGCTGAAAGTAGGACCGCACGCGAGGCCGCAAGGACTTGGCCTTGCCGATGTAAAGCACTTCCCCGGCCTTGTCGCGGAAGAGGTAAACCCCGGGCCGCGCCGGCAGGATTTTGAGCTGTTCTTCCAGCTTTGAAGCCACCGGCCCAGCCTAGCCACCAAGCGCCGGAGCCAAGCCCAGGCGAAGCCGGGCTTGGAGGAGGCCGAGCTCACGCCTGCGCGGACGCGAAGCGCCCGTGCACGCGGACCGATTCAGCCGCCCACACCCCCAGTAGGGAACCATGGGTCCCCCCAAAGATGAGCGGCCCGGGTGGAGAGGCCGGGCCGCCTGGAAAAGTCCGAATCGCTGGGAGGTTGGCGAGCTTCCCGGTGGGCCCCCTGCGGCGAGAGCCTGGCAACACGATCCTGACTGCTGTCAATATCGGGCCACACCGACGAGTCTGCTCCCCCGAACGGGGGAACTTGAACTGCACCTTGTGCCAGGTTGACGCTTTCCGACGAGGTTCCTACACTGGCCCGGAGCCCGACCTTCCGGGCTCGACGACCTCTTTACACTTTGCCAAAGGTTCGATCTCTCATCGCGTGCGCCTGTCTTCTGACGGTCGTGCTGTTGCCCGCTCGAGCCGTTGCCAGTGACCGCATGTACATGGGGGCGGCCGAGGACGAAGGCCGCAACTCCGATCCCGCTGTCGCGATGGCCAAGATGCAGCTCGCGAAGGCCGCCGGCTTCGACACGATCCGTGTTACCGCGACCTGGAGAACGGGAGAAAGCGCGGTCCCGGCCGACGAGTTGGCCGCGCTCCAGTCCATCGGCGCAGCCGGCGACTTCCTCGGCATCCGAGTCGTCGCCACGATCATGAACTTTGGCAGCAGCGCGAGTCCCCTGACGGCGACAGCGCGCGCCGACTTCGCGCGGTTCGCCGCCGACATCGTGCGCCAGGTCCCGGACATCCGCGAGTACATCATCGGGAACGAACCGAACCTCAACCGCTACTGGATGCCTCAGTTCGGGCCGAACGGGGAAGACCTCGCGGCTCCCGCCTATGTTCAGCTGCTGGCGCAGGCGTACGACGCGATGAAGGCCGTCGACAAGGGCATCTTCATCAACGGCGGCTCGGTGTCACCGCGGGGGATCGACCGCCCGGGCACCGGGCGTGACACACACTCGCCCACCACCTTCATCGAGGACATGGGCACCGCCTACCGCGGCATGAACCGCAAACGCCCGCTCATGGACGGCTTTGCTTTCCATCCCTACGGCGAAAGCTCGAGCACCCCTCCGACGTTCGCGCACGTCTTCGGCACGTCACTGGGGCTGGCCGACTACGACAAGCTCGTCGCCCTGCTCGGCGAGGCCTTCGACGGCACCGCCCAGCGGGGCTCGACGCTTCCGATCGTCTACGACGAGTACGGAGTCGACTCCCAGATTCCCGACGGAAAGCGGCGCTTCTACAAGGGCAAGGAACCTGCCACGACGAAGCCGGTCAGCGAGACCGTGCAGGCGTCGTACTACGGCGAGGCGCTGCAGATGGCGGCGTGCCAGCCGAACGTGCGCGGCTTTCTGATCTTCCACGTCACGGACGAGACCGACTACAACCGCTGGCAGTCCGGTGTCTACTACGCGGACGGCACCCCGAAGTCGTCGCGGACCTATGTCAAGCAGACGATGAGCCAGATCCGGTCGGGCGCGGTGGACTGTGGCGAACCGCCGGTCGGCACCGCGAACGACGGCTGGGTCCTGATCTCTGCCTCGGGCTACCATCGCTCCCATGGAAGGACAGTACGTCGCCTACACGTTCTACCGCGTTGATCCGGCCTGGCGGCGGCTGCCCGTCGAGGAGCGCGCCGCCGGCAAGGACGCATTCGCCGAAGTCATCGAAGAATGGACGCCGCGATTCGATTCGCTTCGGGTCTACAGCTCTACGGGCGTCCGGCCCGACGCCGATTTCTTCCTCTGGAAGATCACCCAGCGCTACGAGGATCTCGGAGAACTCGGTGCCGCGCTGAATGGCACTCCGCTCGCGGGCTGGCTCGAGACCCCTTACTCCTATCTCGCGACCACGAAGGCGTCCGAGTACACGAAGGCGCGCCGGGCGCGACGCGTTGTTCCGAAGGGCTCGCCTTATCTCGTGGTCTATCCGTTCGTGAAGGTCCGGCCGTGGTATGCGCTTTCGCCGGAGGACCGGCAACAGGCGATGGACGAGCACATGCGGATGGGCGCGGAGTTCTCGACGATCCACAACCACACCACCTACTCGTTCGGAATCGACGACCAGGAATTCATGACGGTCTTCGAGTGCGACGAACCGTCGGACTTCATGCACCTGATGCTTACGCTCCGCGAGAGCGAAGCATCGCGTTATACGGAGCGGGACACGCCGATCTTTGTCGGCCAGCACATGAGCATCCGTGCTGCACTGGACGCGCTGGACGGCGCCCCGGCGCGCGTCGAGGCCTAGCTTCCCGCGGCCGCGGCCAGGTCACGCCAGCGCTTGAGGTGGCGCAAGCCGATCGCCGCCGGGAGGAGCGGCAACCACAGGTTGAAGATGCGGTAGGTGCACACGGCCAGCACTGCCTTGTCGAGCGGGATCCCAGTCCAGGCGAGCGCGAATGAGACGAGCGCCTCGACGGAGCCCGCGCCGCCGAGCGGCAGCGTACGGCGCGTCAGCGCATACCCGGTCGCGTAGCCGATGATCAGCGCCGCGATGTCCGGCGAGTCGTGAAACGCTCGCAGACTGGCCCAGAGGCAGCCGACGTCGCCGACCCAGTACAGCGTCGTCCCCAGAAACGCCCCACCGTGGTCGGCGCCCTGCGACGCCAGGTTCTTGAGCATCTGGACTGCATCGAGACCCTGCCTGAGCGCCGTGCGCCAGATCCCCTCGTCGCCGATCCGGTTGCGGAACCCAAGCGCCGCGAACGCGGCGACGAAGCCGAGGGGCACGGCGATTGCCCACGGCAGCGTGAATCCCAAGCTGGGATGCGTCGCGCCGCGCGCGAGCAGGATCACCGCGGCGAGCGCTGCCGCGGGGGCCAGCACCGCGTACTCGAGTGCGCCCAGGCCGAGGACGCGAATGCGCGCCTGGCGCGGCTCGAGCCCGGCAGCCTCGAGCGCTTGACGATCGACCACAAACCCGCCCCGGATGACGAAGGCGCCGAAGCCGGCCGCGACGATTGCGCCCGCGCGCCCGATCCCGAGGCGAGGGCCGCCCTCCGCCCGCGCGATCTCCCGGTAAGCCACGACATATCCGAAGTAGGCGGCCACCTCCATCCCGAAGGCGACGGGCAGCCAGATTGGATCGAAATGGCCGAGCTCGTGGAGGACGCGTCCGAATCCGGCCGCCCAGGCGATGCCGATCGCGGCGCCGAAGGCGAGCGCGGCCCCGATCCCGATCAGGATCGCGTGCTGTACCGGGTGGCGATCGAGGTGCGGCAGCGGCCGCAGAAGCACCTTCAGCGTCATCCCCTTCGAATCGGTCGCGCGACCGCCGTCGGGACCCCCACTTGAGTGACTGCGGGGCCCTGAGCTAGTACCGATGCGAATGACGGTCCCGCCAGACGCGGAACATGGCGTAGCCGGCGCAGCCGACGATCCCGATGAAGCCGAGCTGCTCGTAGCCGGGCAGTCCGTGCCAGAAGTAGATGCCGATCGCCGCGACGATCAGCAGCGCCGAGCCGTAGAACACCACGCGCTCTCGCACCGACCAGGTCTCGATCTCGCCGCGCCGTTCCCGCCATATCAGGTAGATGAAGAACGCGATCGCGAGGAAGAACGCGATCCGCAGCAGCATCCCGATCGCAACCACCGCCGTGTAGAGGTTGAGCAGGACCACGACGAGCGCGATCAGCCCGATGATCAGAAACCCTCGGAGCGTTGGGCGGTCGGAGAGGAACTTCCCCATCGGTGGAGACAGGGTAGCCCCGTCGAGCACGACGCGACGGAGAGTGCGAACGGGCGACGCGGCGCTAGCATCGCCACAGCAACCTAGAGAGAGGATCCGCCGTGATTGAGGAAGGCCGCCCCGCACCCGAGTTCGAGCTCGCGAGCGATAGTGGAGAGACCGTCAGGCTGTCGGACCTTCGAGGACGGCCCGTAGTCCTCTACTTCTATCCCAAGGACGACACGCCCGGTTGCACGACGGAGGCCTGCGAGTTCCGTGACGCCTACGACGTCTTCCGCGAGCGCGGCGCCGAAGTGCTCGGCGTCAGTCCCGACGACGTCATCTCGCACGAGAAGTTCAAGTCCAAGTACGGCCTACCGTTCACCCTGCTTGCGGATCCAGACCACAAGGTCGCCGAGGACTATGGCGTTTGGACCGAGCGAAACCGCTACGGCAAGAAGTACATGGGGATCAACCGCTCGACGTTCATCATCGACCCCGAAGGAAACATCGCGCGCGCGATGCTCGGTATCAAGCCGGCCGGGCACGCCTCCGCGGTCCTGGACTCTCTCTACCCGGACGCCGCGGCCCAGGACGAGAAGGGTGAAGAGCCCGCCCCGGCCGCATAGGGCCTCACCGCCCCGACATAGGAAAGGGCATAGCGAGTCTCGTAGAGGCTCGAGATCTTCACCACGTCGCCGGTCTGCGGCGCGTGGATGAACGAGCCGCTGCCTATGTACATGCCTTCGTGCTGCGGGACACCCGCCTCATTCGCGTGGAAGAACACCAGGTCACCCGGCTGAAGCTGGTCGCGGGGCACGTGACGACCCGCGTAGTACTGAAACCCGGTGTAGTGGCCGAGCTTGATCCCGAGCTGCCCGTACACGTACATGGTCAGGCCGGAGCAGTCGAACCCGAGCGGCGTTGCGCCTCCCCACACGTATGGGACGCCGAGGAACCGGTAAGCGATCGCGACCGCCTGGCCGCCCAGGGTGTTCGGGGGCGTCGGGAGAACAGTGCTCGGCTCGAGGAACATCGGAACGCCCGCCAGCGACGCCTGCGCGGCGGCGAGCTGGGGAAGGCCGAGCACGGCTGCCGCCTGACTCGCCCCCGAATCGGGGTGCGCCGCACGCGCCAGTCCGACAAGCAGCTGAGTCCCGGGAGCAAGTCCGAGCGACGGATCGGAGACGAAGGCGCGGAGCGCCACGAGGCCCGACCCGGTCCTGCCCGGCGAGACGGCCTCCTGAAGCGCGACGAGATAGCTCCCTCCTGCGAGCGGGATGATCGCGTTCGGGCCGACGACGTAGCTCTCGCCGTCGACCACGAGGCCCTCGATCCGCGCGCCCGCGAGCCCGCGCGCCGGTACGACGAGGCGGTTGACCGTGACGCGCCCGTTGAACATCGACACGTTCCGCAGCTCCACCCGCGCTGCGTTCACCCGCGAGGACCCGATGCGCAAGATCGAGCCGTCAGCCGGATAGGCGTAGGCGCCAGGGTCGGCCTCTCCGATCAGCGTTCCGTCGGAGGAACGCACCTCGGCCAGACCCAGGGTGCCGCCGGCCGCCGGCGCGGCGAAGACGAGAAAGACGAAAGCAACCGCCGCACCCCGACGAAGCATCGCGGCCAAGAGTGTAGGTGCGGTTCTTCGTTTTGGCTAGGCATGCGGCTTTTCGTCCTCCCCGGTACGAATTTCGCCAGCCCCCTTTAGGGGTAGGTCCTAGCTGCCGACATGAGAAGTGGCGCATCGCTCACGCACGGATCGTGGGGTGCCGCAGCCCTCGATCTAATGCCGGCGGTGCGCCGAAAAGAAAGAGCTCGGGCGGCCTCTACCTCCCCAAGTGGGGGCCGTCCGTGCTTTTCGGTGCGTAGGGGCCCGGCAAGCCGCGGCCCGCTGGTTACGCGGGCCGCACTGCGTCACCACGGGCGGTCTCTAGACAGGGGGAGAGATCCATCCAGGGAGCCGCAGAGCATGGTGGTCGCCCAGCTCCGTTAGCGACGCCGCCCTAAGTATCGCGAATTGCCGGGCGGCCTGTCGCTGGTTCCTCTCCCCGCGACGGTCCGCCCGGCCTTGATCAGATCGGTCGTCGAGCCACTGCCCTTGAATCCAATGGTCGAAAGCCGACCCGAGCGGGGGATGTCGGCGGCGCTCCGACTGGACGATGATGGGATCAGATCGACCGTAGGCGACGCGGCGCGCCTCGACAGGAAGGACGCACCGCGTTGATCGAATTTCGCCGGCTTCGAGTCGACTCCACCCTCCCACACCACTTCCCCATCGCGCATACGGCGCGCCTTCGATCTCCTGAAGGGGGGTGAATCCATGTTGTCGTTCACGGATCTGATCCACTATCTCCGCGCCCGCTTCCAGGTCGAGGAGGGTCAGACGATGGCGGAGTACGGCGTCGTCCTGGCAGTGATCGCTCTCGGCGTTGTCGTGGCGCTCGGGCTCCTCTCGGGTGCTATCTCCGGCGCGATCGATCGCGTTCGCGGGATCTTCGGGTGACAGAAGCATTCACAGCCGCAGACGGCCGTTGAGGTGGGACGCAACGGCCGTCCCGCGGCGTGAGCCCGATCCATACCTTTGGTGAGTTGACGAAGGACCCGCTCTCGCGAAGCTGAGAGGCAGACGGCTCGCGGGGGAGGCGAACTGCGGAAATGCTGATCGGAGACTCCGTCAGGTACGACGGGTGGACCTGTGTTGTTGTCGGCTTCACGCCGGTGAGCGTGCGGCCGGCCCAGGTCGAGCTGAGCGACCCACGCACGGGCATGACTTTCTGGGTGAACCTGGACGAGGTCGAGGAGCTCGAGGCTCCGGAGCGTGCGGCCTTGCGCGTAGTGCCGCCGGAGCGTTAACTCGGCTGATGGACGACCCCGACGAAGACGCGTTCCGCACCGAGACGCAAAGGCAATGGGCTGACTGGGCAGCCCACGGCTACCGCAAGCTCTACCAGCCGCGCTCGATGCTCTGGTTTGGGGGCATCTTCTTCGCGATCTTCAGCGTAGGTTTGGTCGTGCTCTTCTGGCTCGCGAGTAGCGGGCGCTGGCCCTGAGCGTCGCAACGTTGTAAACCTTGAAGCGGTTCCTCCGCCGCGGGTAGTCTCCTCGCGGCCATGGAACCGAGGGGTCTTACTTGTCCGAGCTGTGGGTCTTACAACGTTTTGCTTGTTGCCGGCACCTACACGGCTCGAGAGGACATCGACCCCGGCCAGATCCTCGACGCAACCGGCCGGCAGGACGCGGTGTTCGCGGTCGTCGCGGCTGATGGCGGTTACCTCTGCGGCAATCCCGACTGTCGCCAGTCCCTCGGGTGAGCAGCGGACGCGGGTTCCTCCGCCGCGGCTAGGCACCGTCGAGCCCGGTGCGCCGTCCTTCCCGGGCTCGACAGGAGATCGTGAGGAGGAGACGAGGCACTCGAAGGGGTCCCCGCCTTCCTGCTCATGTTGATGGTGCACTTCTGGGGGGGCGGCTTCTAGTCGTTCTTTGTCTTGACGCTGTGCCCCGCGGCTCGCTCGAGCGTTCACCACGGCGCAGGCGCACCCTCGTGTGACGAACTGACCCACTTGCGTCAGTGACGCCGGCGTAAGCG
>JBKPEC010000122.1:0-12970 GCA_046728195.1 Actinomycetota bacterium | reverse complement strand
AGCGGGAGACCTTGGAGTTGCTCGATGCCGCGCTCGCGGATCTGCCGACCGACCGTGCGATCGTTTGCGTGACAGGGGACCATGCGACGCCGGCGTTCCCGAACGTGATCCATTCCGGCGATCCGGTGCCGCTTGTCGTTGGCGGGCCAGGCGTACGTGCCGACCGCGTCAGGAAGTTCGGTGAGTCGACGTGCGCCGAAGGGATCCTGGGGCACCTGCGCGGGCCGGACATGATGCCGGTACTCCTGAACGCGGCCGACCGGCCGCTGTTCCTCGGCTCGCGCCCGACGCCGTTCGACGGCGCGGACGGGTACCCGGCAGTGTTCGACCCTCTCTAGACTCGGGGCGTGCATGCCCCGCCCACGGCGCTTGCTCGCTTGCGGGCGCTTGTCCTCACCCCGGCTCAGATCGTCCCGCTCGCGCTCGCGCAGCTCGGCGCACTTTGGCTGATCGTCGGCACGGGCGCCGCGGTGCGGCTGACCGACTCCGGGCTCGGCTGCCGGCATTGGCCCGGTTGCGAAGAGGGTCACCCGCTGCCGGCAAAGAACGCGCACGCCTTCGTCGAGTTCGGGAACCGGCTCGTCGGCGGGGTGACGATCGCTCTGACACTCCTCGTCTGGCTGGCGGTGCGGCGTACCCCAGCGCTGCCGGCCTGGGCGCACCGCCTCGCGCTCGCGGTTTTCCTCGGCACGCTTGCACAGGCGCCGATCGGATTGCTCGCGATCGCCAGCGACTTGCGCTGGCCGATCGTCATGGTTCACCTGCTGCTCTCGATCGTGCTGCTCGCCGGCGCAACCGTTCTCGTGCTCGAGGCCCGAGCTGCTGCAGTCGGTCGCGTCGAGCCGTTTGTTCCGTTGGAGCTGAGGCGCCTGGGTCTCGCCTTCGTCGCAGCCGGTTTCCTGCTGATCGTCAGCGGCTCGCTGGCGACTGCGGCCGGCCCGCACTCCGGCGGCGGTGCGGCGGACAAGATCGATCGGCTGGGCCGGCTCGAGCCGGTCGTGTACGCGCACGGCGCCGTTGTCGGCGTCTTTCTCATCACGTTCCTCTTCAGCCTCGGCTACTTGGCCGCGCGCCGCGACCGCTCACCACGGCTCTTTGTGCTCGGCGCCGTCGTCTTCGCCCTCCTGCTGGCGCAGATGGGCCTGGGCGAGATTCAGTGGCGGACGCATCTCCCGTGGGGTCTGGTGCTGGCGCACGTCTTCCTCGCCGCGACCGTCTGGGTCGGCACGGTCGCCCTGGCGACGCTCTTCTTCCGCCCGAACGTAGACTTCGCCGATGGCTGAGGAGCTCCGAGTCGCCGACCGCCCCAGCCTGCGGGCCCCGGTTCTGATCTCCGCATTTCGCGGCTGGAACGACGGCGGCCAGGGAGCGTCGCTTGCGGGGGGCTACCTGGCCAAGACCTGGCAGAGCGTGCGCTTTGCCGAGATCGAGCCCGAGAACTTCTACGACTTCCAGGCCACGCGCCCGCACGTCTCGCTCGTCGAGGGAGAGACGCGCCACATCGACTGGCCCGAGAACGCCTTCTACCACTCCTCGATCCCAGGCCTGGACCGCGATGCCGTCCTGCTGCTCGGCGTCGAGCCGAACCTTCGCTGGCGAGCGTTCACCGGCATGGTTGTCGACCTGGCGCGCGACTTCGGCGTCGAGTTGATGATCACGCTCGGCTCTCTCCTCGCCGATGTACCGCACACGAGGCCGTCGCCCGTGACCGGCGGTGCCACCGATCCAGAGCTGATCGAGCGCCTCGGGCTGCAGCGTTCGCGCTACGAAGGACCGACTGGGATCGTAGGCGTCCTGCACGACGCGTGTAATCAGGCGGGCATCCCTTCGGTGAGCCTTTGGGCCGCAGTGCCCCACTACGTCTCGCTTGCGCCGAGCCCACGTGCCGCGCTCGCCCTTTGCCAGCGCCTCGGCGACATCCTCGGGACGAAGATCGAAGTCACGGAGTTGGAGGAGGCCTCGAGCCGCTACAGCGAGCAGGTCAGCGAGGCGGTCGCATCCGACGAGGAGACTGCGGCCTACGTCGAGGAGCTCGAACAGCGGGCCGAGATGCTGGATGACGAACAGGAGATTCCGTCGGGCGAGTCACTGGCTGCGGAGCTGACGCGCTTCCTCCGTGAGCGGGAGCGCGGGAACGGCGGCTCCGAACGGGGCCCCTCCGAGCAGCCGTAGGTCTGACCCCAGCCTGGCGGTCTAGCCGAACGTGAACGCGTAGGCTGACAGGCCCGGTGTGAAGCGCAGCTCGAGCGCGCCCGTCCACGTCCGGTCGCTCGACGCGAGCGTGTAGAGCCGGTCCGCGTCGACGGTCACCGTCCCGGCCGGGTGTCCGTCCACCGTGACGCCGACCGTGCCGTGCCCTCCGAGCACGAGATGAACGCTTCGTGCCAGGAAGCGCAAGCGCAGTCGGGCGCCGGGGCCGGCGACGATCCGCTCGCCCTCGACCCTCCACGTGCCCGCATACGCGAACGCGTCCTGTGCGAGAGACGACGGGAAGCTGTAGGTCGCCGACCGATCGGTCTTGAGCGGAGAGCCGGCATATTTGCCGATACGCGCGTACCCCAGGTACGTCTCCGGCGTGCGCAACTCGGTCGGCGTGCGGTCCGGCTCGGGCGCATCCTTCGGGAGGCCCCTCGTGTCCGCAGCGAGCAGCAGGCGGATGTCGCGGTCGGTCCGCGCGTAGTCCCCTTCGCCGAAGTGCACATCGCGCACGTGACCTGCCTGGTCGACGAGGTAGTCCGCGGGCCAGTAGTTGTTGCCGTACGCGTTCCACGTGCCGTAGTCGTTGTCGAGCGCGACGGGGTAGCGTACGCCGAGTCGCTTGACCGCCGCGCGGACGTTGCCGAGGTCATGCTCGAACGCGAACTCGGGCGTGTGCACTCCGAGGATGACGAGGCCTTTCGACCGATAACGCTCGTCCCACGACTTCAGGTAAGGCAGCGTGCGCAGGCAGTTGATGCAGGAGTACGTCCAGAAATCGACGAGGACGACCTTGCCGCGCAGCGCCCGTAAGGTGAGCGGCCGCGAGTTGATCCACGCCGAGATGTCGTGGACGTCGGGCGCCGCCCCGTAGTCCTTGAGCGGCACCTTGTCGAGTCTCGACGCCAGCCGTGTGGTGGGGACGAAGACCGCCTTCTTGCCGGCGAGTCGGTCGAGCCGCGTCTGCGCGGCGGAGCTTCCTTCGATGCGGTCCTGGATCCAGGACGCATATCCCGGCACTTTCGTCTGCAGGCTTTGCGCCCAACCCTCGTAGATGACGAGTGCTGAGGCGGCCATGAGGATGCCGCCGGCGATCCGTACGGTCGGGGCGCGCCGGCGAAAGCGTGCGGCAAGCCCGTGACCGCCGCGTGCGATCGCGAGCATCGGCAGCGCGGCCCCGAGCGCGTAGGCAATTGCGATGACGACGATCCAGAAGCCCACCCGGTCCGTCGCGGCATTCGCCGTGAGCGTCGCGATCACCGGGCCTCCGCAGGGGACGAAGACGAGGCCGAGGCTGGCACCGAGCAGATAACCGCCACCGAGATCGCTCGCCCGGCGACGGGTCAGGAACAGAAACGGCCGCTCGGCGAGCTCAGCCACTTTCGGGAACACGAGAATGACGGCGAGGACGAGGAGGAAGACGGCGCCGATCCGGATCTGATGCTTCGCGCTGATCCCGAGCAAGCCCCACAGCCACGCGCCGGCGAGCAGGAACGCGGTGAAGGTGGTGACCAGGCCGGCGGCGATCGCGTACGGGCGGCGTTTCGTGCCCGTGCCGCCGCCTGCGAAGACGATCGGCAGCACCGGGAGGATGCAGGGCGTGAACGCGGTGATGATGCCCGCCGCGAACGCGATCGGGACGAGGATGAGCATGGTCTCTAGTCGTTCTTACGACGCAGGCGTTTCAGCGGGTTCGGCCTTCGGCGCCGTGCCGCTTTTCCGCTTGGCCGCTTTGGCCGGCGCTGGTTGCGCGTCTTCCGGCTGGTCTTGCTGCCGGCTCTGCTCCTGGTTCTGTGCCTGGTCTTGCTCCGGGCTTTGCTCCGTGGCCACGGCCTGCTGGGCCTGGCTCTTCTTCCGCTTGCGGCGCTTGCGGCGACGTGAACGGCCGGAGGTCAGCTTCGGCTGGGGCAGGTTCTCGGCGAGCGCTCCGGCAACCTCCTGCAACGTTCCGAGCCGCTCGCGGGCCGCCTCGATCAGCTGGGTCGCGCGAGGCGTATAGCCCTCGGCCGACGCGAGCAGGGCCGCGCCGACTGACAGCGGCAGTTCGAGCGCGGTGTTGACGAGCTTGGCGGCGTTCTCTTCGTGCCGATGTCCGCGGGAGTTCGCCAGCGCGCCGAGCAAACGCTTCGCCTCCGGGAACTCGGCGCTCGCGCGGCGATCCTGGAGCTTCCTAGAGGCACGAGCCAACCGCCAGGTCCAACGTGCCAGGATCTGGTCGGGCGCATTCACCTTTCCCTCTGCGATTGCGCGCAGGAGGATGCGTACGCCCCCCATGCGGTCCTTCTCCCAGGTCGGCGCCTGCGTCACGAGCGTAACGAGATCGTCGAAGTCCGCGCGCTCGACCGTCATCGAGACGCGGTCGGAGAGCGCAATGATCCGCAGGCGGCGATTCGGGTTCTCGGCCGCGCACGTTGCGAGGAACTGTTCGAGGCACGCTTTCGAGGCGCCGCGTGCGGTCAGCTTCTCGACGAAGGCCGCGCGCTCGTCGAAGCGGATCTGCCGTCCGGCGATCGTCGCCCAGTAGCGCTGCTCGTCCTCGTCCAGGTACTTCGGATCGATGCGCTGCCACTCGCGCGTGATCACCGCCAGGCGCCGGCGAACGTCCGGTGTCACCGGCACGAGCCACGGTGCCGGCGTGAGCTTGCGTCGTGCACGCCGCTGCACACGCCGGCGCGGAGCCGGAGTGACGCGCGCGCCCTCGCGGTAGAAGTCTGCGTCGAGCAGCGAGTGCAGCGAGACGACGCGCTCGTTGTGCGTCGCCGCCTTCGGGACGAAGTCGACGACGATGCCGGCCTCCTTGCGCGGATGCATGCGCATGATGCGGCCGATTCGCTGCTGGTAGACGCGTCGCGACGCTGTGGGCGCGAGGTGCATGCACACGGTTGCGCGGGGTGAGTTCCAGCCTTCTGCCAGCAGCATGGCGTTGATGAGGACGTTGATCTCCCCGCGCTCGTAAGCTGCAAGCGTCTCGGCCAGACGGACCGGCGGCGTACGCCCCGAGACCGCCTCGGCCTTCAGGCCGACAGCTCGGAACTCCTTCGCCAGGTTGTATGCGTGCTCGACTCCGGCTGCGTAGACGATTCCGGGCGTGTTGTCGAAGCGCTCGCGGTAAAGCGATGCGGCTGCCTGGTTCAGCGCCTGGTGGTCGAGGGTCTTGGCCAGGATCTCCTGGTCGAAGTCACCGCCGACAATCGGCACCTGGTTGATCGCCGCCACAGGCGGCACGCGCAGGTCGCGGAGAGGCGCGATCAGCCCGCGGCGCGCGGCGTCCTGCAACGGCAGGTCGTCGACGGAGGCGGGGAAGACGTCGGACACCTGCTTCGCGATCAGCTGCTCAGTCGCTGTCATGCCGATGTAGATCGGCTCCGGGAAGGCGCGGATCGCCGCGCTGGTCTTCTCGCCGAGTGCCGTATGCGCCTCGTCGCAAATGACGAGCTGGTAGGCGTCGCGCGAGATCGAATCCTGGTGGCGGGCGAACCACGCATAGGTCTGGATCGTCAGCGGATTGTTCACCCGCAGCGAGTCCTTGCCGCGCTCGATCGCGGGAGAGAAGCGATCGCCGTAGCCCTCGTCCGTCAAGTCGCGTTGAAACTGCGAGACGAGCAGACGGCGGTGGGTGAGGATCAAGACGCCGAGCGTGCGCGCCGCCTCGACGAAGCCGGCGGCGGCAATCGTCTTTCCGGAGGCGGTCGGATGGCGGAAGCGGTAGCGCCTGACGGCACCGGGATCCGGTCCCGTGTATTCCCCCGACTCCGGGTCCTCGTCGAGGACGTCCTCAGTCGACTCCTCGGTGGGCTCGAGGTCGTCTTCCTCCTCGATCGCCTCGACGACGGTGCCGTTGCTGTTTCCGTTTCCGTTCGGATCGGCCTCGCGTTCGTGCGCTGCGATCAGCTCGGTGAGCATTCCGGCGAGCGCATCCACCTGATGGCGTCGCAGCTCGGTGCCGGAGGCGAGATGCGGCCGTTCCTCTGCCAGCACACGCTCGAGGCCGAGCATGAGGCCGTACTCGACCTTCCAGCCCGACGACGGCGCGTCCTGCCCCGCCTCGATCTCGGCGAGGGCGTCGTCGAGCGCTCTCCGGCGTGAGGTGCCGGGCGCGAGGACCCGGGCGGGATCTTCGCCTTCCCGCAGGAAGGGCTCGCCGGCCCAGGCTTCCGCTCGGAGGGCGTCGGCTGTGAGGCCGTTCGTCGCCTCCGACGTTGTGATCGGCTGCTCTGTGATCTCCTGCATGGACGCAGCGCATACAGCCGCTGCATTTGTGAGAAAAGGACGACCCCGTGCGGATCCCCTTGGACGGGTGTCGTACCCACCAGTATATCGACCACGGCCGCCGGCGCCGAGACCCCCTGGCCGAGCTAACCGCCCAGGCCGCCGGGCGCCTACTCCCGCAGCTGAGCTAATCGCCCAGGCCGCCGCCAGGCGCCGACTCGGCGGCGCCGCGGAGAGGCCGAGCAGGCTTTGCCTGATCGGCCGTCTTGACTAACAGCCTTTGTTCCGCGCCGTAGCTGAGCTAACCGCCCAGGCCGCCGCTAACAGCCCTTGTTCCCGTGCCGTAGCTGAGCTAACCGCCCAAGCCGCCGAAAACCGCGAATGGGTTCCGAGGCTGGACCTCGTAGACGAGCTCGCCGCCGGGCTCGACGTGACCGTGGAAGCGGCGGGCCAACTCGATCGCCTCGTCCCGGGTGGACGTCCCGGCGATGACGTAGGTGAACGTGCGGGAGACGTCGTAGCCCTCGGCCCGCAGCTGCTCTGCAAGATCGTGGGCTTCACCGAGGTGCTCGGCCTCGATCCGGACCTCCCACGGCGCATACCCGCGTTCGAGAAGGTCCTCTTCGACGTCGGGCTGATCAGGGTCGTCGTCCCAGCGTTCCTCTTCGCGCAGCCAGCGCTCCGTGACCAGGCGCTCCGGGGTGAGGCCGGCTTCCTGGAGCTCCTCCTCGACGATTTGGCTCGCCTGCTCGGCCTGCATCCCCGAGGCGGCGTAGACGAAGACGGTGTCGTCGTCCTGCGAGACAGCGAGCCGGTGTTCTCGGAGCTCCTGGACGAGATCCTCTGCGTCGCTCTGCCGGATCCCGAGCCGCTCGAGCAGGCCGCGGGCACCCTCCTCGTCGGGCAACTCGATTCTGATGCGCCAGTCGTCCTGCGCCATCAAACGGGTGCTCCCGTCGCCATCTCGGAGAAAGTCTGACGGAAGAGGCGCTGCGACAGGCCGATCTGGTCGAGATGCTTGGTGACGCCGCCGAGGAAGAAGGGCCAGCCGGCTCCGAGGAGGAGGGCCGCGTCGACGTCCGCAGCTTCGGCGACGACTCCTTCCTGTAGCAACCGGTTGATCTCGTCCGCGACTGCCTCCAGCAGCTCCTCGACGACCTGCTCTCGAGACCATGGCGTCTCTTCGACGACGACGGGCTCGCCGCCTGCCGCGATTGCCGAGAGTGCCGGCGAGAGGGAAAAACGATCGGGAAACGCCTCGTGCATTCGGTCGAGTACGTGCTCGGCCACACGGGGGCCGACGAGTTGGAGCAACACCGACGGCGCCATCGGCATCCCGAGAGACATGACCGCCTCATCCACCTCGTCCACCGGAGTCCCGTGCTCGATCGCCTCCATGATCACGCGCGTCATCCTGGTCAGGACGCGATTGACCACGAAGCCGGGGGCATCGTTGACGAGGATCGGGCGTTTGCGCAGTCGTTCGCCGACGTCCCAGGCTGTGGCGAGCGCGACCTCTCCCGTCTCCGCGGCCCGTACGACTTCCAGCAGCGGCATGACCGCGACGGGGTTGAAGAAGTGCATGCCGACCAGGCGCTCCGGGTGCCGTAGGTCCGCCGCCATGTCGGTGACCGAGAGCGCGGAAGTGTTCGTCGCGAGGATGCAATCCTCGGCGACCACCTCCTCGAGTTCGGCGAAGACGCGTTTCTTGAGCTCGAGCTCTTCGAACACGGCCTCGAGAACGAGGTCGCAGTGGGCGAAGGCGGCACTGCCGACCTCGCCCGCGACGATCGACGCGAGGAAGCGCGCCTTCCCTTCGTCGTAGCGTCCCTTTGCGACCTGAAGCTCGAGTTCGCTGCGAATGTTCGCGATCGCGTCGTCGACGATCTCCTGCTCGACGTCGCTGATGACCAGCGGCAGCTCGAGCCGCCGCAGGAACAGCAACGCAATCTGGCGTGCCATCAAGCCCGCGCCGACGATTCCGACCTTGCCGATCTTCCTCGGCTCGGCGGTCGGGCGAGCGGGGTGCCTCTTGGCACGCCGCTCGACCAGGTCGAACGCATAGAGCGAGGCCTGGGCCTGTGGGCCAGGCAGCAGCTCGGCGATCGCCTCTTCCTCGCGTCGGTACCCCTCGGCGATCGTCCATTCGCGCGAGCCTTCGATCAGATCGAGCGCGACGTAAGGGGCGGGCGCTGCGCCGTGTACTGCGTCGTCGACCGCTGTCCTGGCACGACGAAAGGCGGCCTCGGCGCCTGTCCAATCGGGCTCGGCCCGGTCGAGACCGTGATCGGCAAGCTCGCGCGCGAACTCGAGCGAGGCGTCGACGAACTCTGCCGGCTCGAGCAGACGATCGGCGATCCCCAGCTCTGCGACCTCCGCGCCGACAAGCATCCGGTTCTGGCGCAGCGGGTTCGACACGATCACCTTGATCGCAGTCTCCGGGCCGGTTAGGCGCGGCAGCAGTTGCGTGCCGCCCCACGCGGGGAAGAGGCCCAGGAAGACCTCCGGGCAGGCAAAGTGGCGAACCGCGGTCGACACCGTCCGCGCCGTGCAGTGCAAGGCGAGCTCGACGCCGCCGCCGAGGCAGGCGCCGTTGATCGCCGCCACCGTCGGGAAGGGCAGCGCTCGCAGTCGCCCGAACAGCTCGTGTCCCGCGCGCGACCCTTCGACCGCGCGCTCCGGCGTAATTCCGGGAAACTCGGTCACGTCGGCGCCGGCCGCGAAGAAGAACGGCTTGCCGGTGATCACGGCCGCTGCGAACTCGCCGCGTTCGACCTCGTCCAGCACGCGGTCGAGCGAGCGAAGTGCCGCCTCGCCGAAGAAGGTCGGTTTCGTCCAGTCCTCGCCGTTGTCGATCGTCACGAGCGCGACGTCGCCGGCGCGCCTGAGCTTGAACTCAGTAACCGGCATTACGTGTGGGCGTCCGGGGAACCTCCCGGTTCCCCCGAGACCCCCTCCACAGGTCCGCTAGCGCGGACGGGCGGCTTCGCCGCCTCCCACAGAACGACAGCTCCCATCCCCATCCCGACGCAGAGCCCCGTGAGGCCGTAGCGCACGTCGGGGCGCTCGCGGAAGCCGTACGCCAGCTGCGCCATGAGCCGCACGCCGGTCGCCGCCAGCGGATGGCCGCACGCGATGGCGCCGCCGTACGGGTTGAGGCGCGGATCTTCCGGATCGATCCCGAGCTCGTCGCACCAGGTCAAGACCTGGACGGCGAACGGCTCGTTCAACTCGAACAGCCCGATGTCGTCGAGCGTCAGCTCCGTCTGCTCGAGCACGCGCTTCGTGGCGGGGATCGGGCCCAGGCCCATCAGCTCCGGCTTGACGCCCGCGAAGGCGAACGCGACGAGTCGCATCCGTGGCTCGAGCCCGAGCTCGGCCGCGGTTTCCTCCGCGGCGAGGAGGCAAGCCGTCGCGCCGTCGGTGAGCCCCGCGGAGTTGCCTGCGGTGACCCGCCCGCCGGCTCGGAACGGGGTGCGCAATGAAGCGAGCCCTTCGAGCGACGTGTCCGGACGCAGGAACTCGTCACGGTCCGCGACGCGCCAGCCGTCGTCCGTGAACACGGTCATCGGAACGACCGTCTCGTGCGTCACGCCGTTCTCCCAGGCCGCGGCTGCGCGATGTTGTGAGCGCATCGCGTACGCATCCGAGTGCTCTTTCGTGATCTGAGGGAACTGGTCGTGCAGGTTCTCCGCCGTGGCGCCCATCGTCACCGCGGACGTGTCGACGAGTCGTTCCGACACGAACCGGGGGTTGAAGTCCACCTCCTCGGCCATCGGGTGATGGCCCATGTGCTCGACGCCGCCTGCGATGACGATGTCGCACGCGCCGAGCGCGATCTCGCCGGCGCCGGCCGTGACCGCGGTCAGTGCACCGGCGCACATCCGGTCGAGTGCGAAGCCGGGAACGGACTGCGGTAGGCCTGCGAGCAAGGCAATGTCGCGACCGAGCGTCAGGCCCTGGTCGCCCACCTGCGCCGTGGCGGCGAAGATCACGTCGCCGATCCGCTCGGGCGGTACCCCGGGGTTGCGGCGGAGCAGCTCTCGCACCACCTTGACCGCCATGTCGTCCGCGCGCGTCCTCCAGAAGATCCCTTGCGGGCCCGCGCGACCGAAGGCGGTGCGCACGCCGTCGACGAACACGACCTCCCGGCGTTCCATGCGCGCGAGTCTATGCAGCGGCGGTTTCTGCTTCGAGCTGCTCGCGCAGGTCCTCGAGCTGCCAGCAGTCGGCGGCGAGAGGCTCGCGCTGGAATTGGATGAAGACCGTGCCGCCCGGCGAGACCAGCTTCCCCTCGCGGCAGACCTCGAGGAGCTGCCGGTACGGGCCGAGCCCGTCGCCGGGTGCATACACCGCTTCAGGCGGCTCGTCGTCGTAGGCCGCGTCGTGCTCGCTCTCCGGGAGATACGGAAGGTTGGCAACGACGACGTCGACCGGTTGCGGAACCGAGCTGAGGAGATCGCCCTGCAGGACGTGCACCCGGTCTGCGACACCGTGCAGCTCGGCGTTCGCCCGCGCCAGCGCGACGGCCTCGCGGCTCGTGTCTGTGGCCCAGACCTCGATCTCCGGCCGGTTGACGGCGAGTGCGATCGCGACCGCACCGGTTCCCGTGCCGACGTCTGCGACCCGTACAGGCTTGCCGTCGATGCGGTCAAGTGCCGCCTCGACCAGCCGTTCGGTAGCCGGACGAGGCGTGAAGACTCGTCCCGGGGACGTCAGGAAGTCGAGATCGTAGAACCTGGTTCTCATAAGCTCCGGCCGTGCCGGACTGGGCTGCGCACGCACGGCGTGAAGAGGAACGCTACCGCGACGGAGAGGGTCGACTGCCGGGACAGGACGATCCGGACGGGCGCCAGCGCCAGCTGACGAGGATGGGGAACGCGGCCGCCGGTTCAGGGATATCGCATCTCATGGCGGGCAATACGGAAGATGCGCGCGAGTGGTTCGCCCGGGCGATCGAGCGTTATCACGAGAGCTTTCCGCTTGCGCCGCCCGGAAGCTGGGGGCGGCCGATCGGAATCCTCAAGGCCCACATCCTCGCCGGCAACTGGCCGGGCGCCGAAACGGATGCGACGTGGACGCTCGATCAGGGTGCGGCCGGGTCGGAATCGCCGATCGGCCGCTACGCCGCGACGCTCGCGCTGCTCGTGCTCGGGGGCGACGATGAAGCGCGAGTGCTCGCGGACTCGTTGCGGACGCGCGACGACTTCCCGGCGCCGGTCGGTGACGCTCTGGCGTTCCTGGCCGCCGGCGATCCGCTCGGTTATCTCGAAGCGGTCGAAGCGGTGCTCGAATCGTTTGAGAGGCGTGACGAGTACCTCGAAGATCTTCCGGTCGCCGACACCGTGCTCGTCCTGCAGGCGCTCGCTGGGCGGCGCGACCTGGCGGTCGAGCTCAGCTCGCCGCTCTTGCCCGGCTAATCCTGCTGGGCCGGTGGGTGGGCGAACATCGTCAGCACGAGCTTGTCTGCCTCGTCGTTTTCGATCGTGCGCGCTTGTTCCAGGAACTCCGACATCAGCTCGCGCGCCTGGTCCATCGTGAGCCTCACCTCGAACTGGGCACTGCGAAACGTGCCGGCGCCCGAGTACAGCGCGTGCGCCCGCTGCACCTGGTCGAGCATCGCCGCCTGGAGGTCGCGGGCACCGCCGGCCGCGAGCAGCTCGGGTGCGACGCGGAAGGTCTTCGCCACTGCTCGGTAGGGCTTTTCGCGTCCACGAACGTTCGTGTCGGCAAGCTCGATCAGTCCGGCCTTGAGCAGCATGCGGACGTGAAAGTGGAGGTGCCCCGGATCGACGCCGAGCCGCTGCGCGAGCTCGCGGTTGGTCAGCTGCCAGTCGCCCTCCTGTCCGAGCATCTCGAGGACGCGCACCCTGAGCGGGTGCCCGAGGGCTTTCATCTGCTCAGGCTTGTCGAGTACAAGCGCCTCTTGCCGCACCCTGCCCCCTCTGTTGTCGCCCCGCGCGGACTTCTACATATAGCGGGGGCTCTGTCAACCCCCGATGCCCGCTGCCGCAGCGCGATCGAGGATTGCAACGGTGTTCCCGCTGTGGGCTCGGACGAGGCTGGCAGGCGTCTCCGGGGTTGGTTCCGAGGCGAACGCGCGACGTGCCGCATCTGCCTTGTCGGCTCCGGTGAGGGCGAAGACGATCTCGCGGGCGCTGCAGAGGGCCGGCAGGCTCAGGGTGACCCGGTCGACGAACGGCTCTAGGCCCGCCTCGGCCGGCAGGACGCGCCGCCGCCTTTCCTCGAGGGTGGGGGCATTCGGGAAGAGCGAAGCGACGTGGCCGTCAGGGCCGACCCCGAGTAACTCCAGGTCGAACGCGGTGTCGCCCAGTTCACGATCGTAGTCGGCTGCGGCCTCGTCCTTGCCGAGCTCGCCCTTGATTCGGTGGACGGCGCGAGGAGCGCTGCCGAGGTTGTCGAGCAGCGTCCGTTTGGCGAGGTGGAAGTTCGAGAGCTCGTCGTCAGGCGGCACGCACCGCTCGTCGGTCCACCAGAGCTCGACGCTGCTCCAGTTCGGCTCGCGCTGCGCGGCGTGTTCGTACGCCTGCTCGGGGGTCTTGCC
>JBKPEC010000121.1:0-12512 GCA_046728195.1 Actinomycetota bacterium | reverse complement strand
CATGGGCCAGGTCGTAGAGCATCTGCCGGCACCGACTCTCGTCACTGCGTTGCAGCTTGCCGCGACCAAGCTGCGTCCAGGCGGCCTCCTTGTCGCCGAGACGATCAACCCACTCTCGCCGCTCGCCCTTCGCAGCTACTTTGCGGATCTCACGCATGCGCAGCCGCTCGTTCCCGAGACGCTCGAGCTCCTCGCGCGCCAGGCCGGATTCGCAGAGACCGAGTTGCGTTTTCTCAACGAGCCCGCCGAGCGGCTCACTGAGCCTGACGATCCGGTGATCGCGGCCAACGTGCGCCGGCTGAACGAGCTCCTGTTCGCGCCGCTCGACTACGCCCTCGTCGCGCGGACAGCCGTGGATGGGTAGTCACACCTTTCTCGTCGTTGGGTCGCAGACTCGATTGGATTTCGGCCCTACGCTGTCGGTGGGTGGGCGTGGTGGGGCCCTGCTTCACGCGCGTGTACCTCTAGAGGTGCTGAGGTGAGGATCGCCGTCTGCGCACCCCAGGTGCCGTTCGCCCGCGGCGGTGCCGAGATCTTCGCCGATGACCTCGTGGCGGAGCTGCGGGCTCGCGGCCATGAGACGGATCTCGTCACGGTGCCCTACAAGTGGTACCCGGGCGAGCGCGTCCTCTCACAGGCGTTTCTATGGCGGCTGCTCGACCTGACCGAGTCCGACGGCCGCACGATCGAGCTTGTCATCGCCACGAAGTTCCCGTCCTACGCCGTACGTCATCCCAACAAGGTCGTCTGGCTCCTGCACCAGTTTCGCCAGGCCTATGAGCTGGACCGCACCGAGCTCGGCCAGTTCGGCGAGAGCGCAGAGGAGCGCGCCACCCGACGGGCAGTACAACGGCTCGACCGCGTCGCGCTGGGGGAGGCGCGAAAGGTCTTCGCGACGTCTCGAAACGTCGCCGAGCGGCTCGAGCGCTCGACCGGGATTCTTCCGGAGGTGATGCCGCATCCGCCCCAAGAGCTTCCCTACCGGACTGAGAGCTACGACGACTTCGTCCTGTCCGTTGGCAGGCTCGACCGCGCAAAGCGCCACGAGTTGTTGCTCGACGCACTGGCGGCGGACTCGACGCTGCGCTGCATCATCGTCGGCGACGGGCCGGACCGTGATCGGCTCGAGCAGGTCGCCGAACGACACGGGCTCGACGGGCGGGCGCTTTTTGCCGGTCGTGTCGACGAGGAGGAGCTCGCCGGTCTCTACGCCCGCTGCCTCGCCGTCTACTACGCGCCGGTCGACGAGGACTTCGGAATGGTCCCGTACGAGGCCTTTCTGGCGGAGAAGCCGGTCGTGACGACAACCGATGCCGGCGGTCCGCTCGAGGTTGTCGCCGACCGTCGCACCGGAATCGTGTGCGAGCCGAAGGCGGCGGCGCTTGCAGAAGCCTGTTCGTGGTTGCGCGAGCACGTCGAGGAGGCAAAGGCCTGGGGCCGGGCGGGCAAGGAGATCGCGCGTCGCGTTTCCTGGGACGAGACGATTTCACGCTTGCTCGCGTGAGGGCTACGTGAGAGTCGCCTACTACTCCCCGCTCCCGCCGGAGCGTTCGGGAATCGCCGATTACTCGGCGCTTCTCCTGCCGGCGCTGTCGCGACTCGTCGAGGTCGAGGTCGTTCGCCGGGGCAAAACACGTCCGGTCGCGGCGGACGTCGCCCTCTACCACGTCGGCAACGATCCCGAAGCGCACGGTTGGATCGTCGAGGCGCTTCGCCGGCGGCCCGGGGTTGTGGTCCTGCACGACTTCGTGCTGCACCACCTCGTCGCCGGTTTGACGATCGGACACAAGGATGGGCCTGGTTACCTCGCAGCGATGGAACGCGACGCAGGCGTCGCCGGTCGTCTGCTGGGGCATGGAGTTCTCGACGGTCGCGTCGCGCCGATCTGGGAAACGCGACCGGACGAGTTTCCGCTCGTCGGGGAGATTCTCTCGCAGGCAACGGGGCTGATCGTGCACTCGCGCTACGTGGAACAGCGCGTGCACGACAGCGGCTACCACGGCCCGGTGTGGCGGATTCCCCACCCGGCCTGGCTCGTGGACGACGTCGTACCCGCGCCGATCGAAGGTCGTCCGCTCTTCGGCTGCTTCGGGCATTTGAACGCGAGCAAGCGAATCCCGCAGCTGCTCGAGGCCTTCGCGCTCGTTCGCGCCCGCCATCCGAATGCGATGCTGCTTCTGGTCGGCTCGGCCTCGCCCCGCTTCGACGCAAGCCGTCTCGTCAGTGCGGGAGTCGAGCGCATCGACTACGTCGGCGAGGAGCGGCTCTGGTCGCTGATGGCTGCTTGTGAGGCCTGCATCTCTTTGCGTGCGCCGACCATGGGAGAAACCTCAGGCAGCGTCATCCGTGCGCTTGCGCTGGGACGCCCGCTCGTCGTGAGCGACCTCGGCTGGTTCTCCGAGCTTCCCGACGAAGTTGCGCTGAAAGTTCCCGTCGACGAGGAAGAACTCGCTTCGCTTGCCACGGCCCTCGAGCTGCTCGCCTCCAGTGAGGCGACGCAGCGCGCGATGAGCGACGCAGCCCGAGCCTACGCTCGGGACGAGCACGACCTCGGTCGCGCGGCCGAACGCTATGCCGCCGCGCTCGAGGAGGCGGCCGGCGGCACGGCCGTCGCCGACGCCGTTGTCGCCGAGGTCGCGCAGGCAGCTGCCGAGATCGGCATCGACCCCGGAACGCCGTTCGCGACCGAGCTGGCGGCGCAGCTCGACGAGCTGGGGCTGGCGCGCAACGGTCGACCCGAGCCGGAACCTCCTCCGCGACAGCTCCGCTTCGCTCGAGTGCCGATCTGGGCGTGGCTCGTAGGGCTCGTCGTCCTCTCGGCGCTCTTCCGCTACGGGCTTTCGCGGCGCGTCGTGGCTCCGTGGATCATGGTCGACGAGCTCATCTACTCGGAGCTGGCGAAGAGCTTCGCGGCAACGGGTCACTTCCTCATCCGCGACACCCACCACGGCGCGTACGGCGCCGTGTATCCGGTTCTCATCGCACCGGCCTGGCGCCTGTTCGCGTCTGTCCCGGATGCCTACGCGGCTGCGAAGACGATCGGCTCGATCCTCATGTCCCTGACGGCGATCCCGGTCTACTTCCTCGCGCGCCGCGTGTTGCCGCCTCTCCTGTCACTGCTGGCCGCCGCCCTGGCCGTCGCGGTGCCCTCGATGATGTACACCGGCACGCTGATGACGGAGACGGTCTTCTATCCCGTCTTCGCCTGTGTCGCCCTCGCGCTCGTGCTGATGCTGGAGCGGCCCACTCTGCTGCGTCAGCTCGTGCTGCTCGGGCTGTGCCTGTTGGCGTTCCTCACTCGTACGCAGGCGATCGTGCTCATCCCCGCCGTGGCGACCGCCCCGCTGATCTTGGCGTGGCTCGACCGGCGCCGGCTGCGCATGCTCGCCGACTTTCGCGCGCTGTACGGAATCCTGTGCGGGGCCGTCGTCGCCATCGTCGTTGTCCAATTGGCGCGCGGGCATTCGCCCTACGACGTACTCGGCAGCTACAGCGTCACGGGTGACACGACGTATCGGCCCGGACAGGTCGTCAAGTGGGTCCTCTATCACCTCGCTGAGCTCGACCTGTACCTGGCGATCGCGCCGTTCGCGGCTCTGCTGCTGCTCACTGCGCTCGGCCGCTCGCTCGACCGGCCGCTTCGCGTCTTTCTCGCCGCAACTCTCCCGCTCACGGGGTGGCTCGTGCTGGAGGTGGCTGCATTTGCGTCGGCGCTCTCGCCGCGGGTCGAGGAGCGGAATCTCTTCTACGTCGCGCCGCTCTTCCTGATCGCGCTGCTCGCCTGGATCGAGCGCGGGCTTCCGCGCCCGCCACTGGCCGCGGCAGTCGCGGCTGTCGTCGCCGCGGCATTACCGGGCGTGCTCCCCTACCACGCGCTGATCGGCCCTTCTGCGGAGTCGGACACGCTCGCGCTCATGCCTCTCTGGTGGCTGCAGGAGACGATCCTCGGCCTGAACACGATCGCAGTCGTGGTCGTCGTTGCCGGAGCGCTGCTCTCGCTGCTCTTCCTGAGCGTCTCACCGCGCTACGCGCTGGCCTTGCCGCTCGCCGTCTTCCTCTGGTTCGCCTTCACGACCGAGCGAGTCGAGCGGTTCGACCATGGCTTCCCGAAGGCTTCAGTCGGCGCGCTCTTCCAGGGCATCACCGCGCCGAGACGGGACTGGGTCGACGCCGCGGTCGGCCGCCACGCTGACGTTGCCTTCATCTTCTCCGGCAAGGACAAGCGGAACCAGCCGCTGACGCTCTGGGAGAACGAGTTTTTCAACCGCAGCATCGGCCCCGTGTACGACCTGCGTCAGCCGTCCATGGGCGACCTGCCGGAAACGAAGGTCACCGAGCGTCCTGATGGGGTGCTGCTCGCCGGGGGTCGGCCGGTCCGCCACGCGTACCTACTCAGCGAGGAGTCTGTCCCGCTCGCCGGCAAGGTCGTCGCGCGTGACCTCCGCCGCGGAATGGTGGTGCGGCGCACCGGCGGCCTCATTGCGATCGGCTACCGCGTTCGCGGTCTCTATCCGAACGACACCTGGTCCGGCAAGCACGTGGTGTACACGCGGCTGCGCTGCAGGGGTGGAACGGTGACGGCCGAGCTCGGAAGCGACGTCCACCTCTTCTCGGCGCCGCAGACGGTGCGCGCAGCCGGCAGGAGCGTGACCTTCGACCCGGCCGACAGCGCCATGCTCACCGTCCCGCTTCGGCCGCGGGGCGGCATCTGTCGCGTCGTGTTCACCGTGTCGCCGACCGCAGTGCCGGGCAAGGGCGACTCCCGCGTGCTCGGCGCGCACTTCCTCGCGTTCCGCTACGCCGCTCCGTGAGGATCGCCTACGACGTCACGCCGCTCTCGCATCCGCGGACGGGCGTAGGGAACTACATCCTCGGGGCGCTGAAGGGAATGGTCGAGGTGGCCGGGGGCGAGCACGAGCTGGTGGCGTTCGGGCCGGTGAGCATTCGCGGACGCAAGCTCCTCGACGAAGCCCTCGCCGGGCTGCCGATCTCGCGCAGTGTCGTGACCGTTCCGTTCGGTCACGCTGTGCGGACAGCCTGGTCGCGACTCGGCCGACCGCGGGCGGAGCGTTTCCTCGGTGCCGTGGACATCGTTCACTTCACCGACTGGATGGTTCCGCCCTCTGGCTCGGCCGTGCGGGCCACGATGATCCACGACCTCGGCCCGCTCCGTTATCCCGAGCGGCTGCACCCACGCACAGTGAGCATGCACACGGCTACCGCTCGAGCGGCGAAGAGCTGCGACGTCGTCTTCACGAATGCCGAGTTCACGGCAAACGATGTCGCCGAGCGGCTCGGGATCCCTCGGGGGCGCATCCGTGTCGCCTATCCCGGGGTCGATCCCCGCTACGGACCTGAGGGCGAACGCCGTGAGCTGGGCCGACCCTATGTCTTCACCACCGCCACCAGAGACTGGCGCAAGAACCGCGCTGTCGTCGAAGAGGCGCTCAACCTCGACGGCGAGGAGCTGACGCTGGCGTCGCTCGGGGCGGGCGGGCTCGGCTACGTGACCGACGCCGACCTGCCGGCCCTCTATCGCGGCGCCGAGGTGTTCGTGTACCCGTCGCGGTTCGAGGGTTTCGGGATGCCGGTGATCGAGGCCATGGCGTGCGGTGTTCCCTGCGTCGTCTCCTCTCATCCATCGCTCGACGAGGCTTCCGGAGACGCGGCACTCCGGGCGGATCCGGACAGCCCCGAGGAGTTCGCGACGGCCATCACTCGCGCGCGCGCCGAGCGCGAAGCTCTCGTCCAGCGCGGCCTCGACCATGCACGCCGCTTCAGCTGGCTGGAGACGGGACGCATGCACTTGCAGGGTTACGCTGAGGCGCTGTGATGCGTGTTGCGATCGACGTCTCGCCGCTCGTCCAGACACGCGCGGGAACTGCGCGTTACCTGAACGGGCTCCTGCGCGAGCTGCGGCGCCGCGACGACCTCGAGGTGTCGACGCGCTCGTTCGGGCGGCGCGACCGCGTCTCGACGCTTCTGCGCGACGGGGTCTGGTACCCATTCCTCGTCGGCCGTGAGCACACGGCGGACGTGCTGCACTGTCCGACCTATCGCGGCCCGGTGCGGTCTCGCGTTCCGCTGGTCGTGACCGTGCACGACCTCGCCGTTCTCCGGCATCCCGAGGCGTTCAACAGCTGGACGCGTCTGTACAGCCCTCGTGTCGTGCCGCGCGTCCTGCGGGCGGCACGCCGCGTGATCGCAGTGTCCGAATTCACGCGCCGCGAGCTGATTGAGCTGCTCGGTGTCCCCGAAGAAAAAGTTCACGTCGTCCCGAATGCGGTCGCGGACGAGTTCACGCCAGACGGTCCCGCCGAGCAGGGCGAGTACGTCCTCGCGGTCGGCACGCTCGAGCCTCGCAAGAACCTGGACCGCCTCGTCCAGGCGGTCCGTCGCACGGACACAGAGCTGCGCATCGTCGGCGCGCGCGGTTGGGGCGGCGTCGAGGTGGGAGGAAACGGTGTGCGTTGGCTGGGCGAGGTGAGCGACTCAGAGCTCGCACGGCTGTATCGAGGCGCGGCGTGCGTCGCGTATCCGTCCCTGTACGAGGGGTTCGGCATTCCGGTGCTGGAGGCGATGGCGTGCGGCGCGCCCGTCGTCACGACGCGAGGCACGGCCATGGAGGAGGTCGCCGACGGGGCCGCCGTCCTCGTCGACGCGCGCGATCCAGCCGAGATCGCCGCCGGAATCCTGCGCGCCGTGGCAGACCGGAATGAGCTCGTCCCGAAGGGCCTCGAGCGCGCCCGCAGCTTCCGCTGGGGCGCTGTTGCCGCAGCCACGGTCGACGTGTATCGGGAGGCGGCAGCGTGAATGACCGCCCGCTCGTGCTCGTAGATGCCGACGTACTCGGCCGGCACCGGACCGGCGACGAGACCTACGTGGCGCAACTTTTACGCGAGCTGCCCACGGCTGCCCCCGACCTGCGTCTCGCCGCGATCACACGCGATTCCTCCCTCGTTCCGGAGGGAGTGGAGCCGATCCTGCTGCCGGCCCACTCGCAAGAGCTCCGTATGGCCGTCGCCGTCCCGCGCCTGCTGCGGCGAGTGCGGCCGGCGCTCGCTCACTTCATCCACGCCCTGCCGCTCGTCTGCCCACCACCCGCCGTGGTCACGGTGCAGGACCTTTCGTGGGAGCGCGATCCGAGTGTGTTCGGCCTCGCCGATCTGCTGACCTTCAAGATCTTCGTCCGGCGCGCAGTGCGGAAGGCGCAGCGGGTGCTCGCGATCTCCGAGCGCACGAAGCGGGACCTGATCGAGCTCTACGGGACCGCGCCCGACAAGGTCGTGGTCACGCCGCTGGCGCCGGATCCGGCCTTCCGGCCGGCCGACGAGCACGATTCGTTCCTCCTCTTCGTGAGCGCGATCGAGCCGCGCAAGCAACCACTGGATGCGATCGACGCGGCCAACGAGGTCGGCCGCGAGCTCGTGGTCGTCGGGCCGCCGAAAGACGAGGAGCTCGCAGCCGAGTTGCGGCGGCGCGGCGCCGATGTGCGCGGCTACGTCACCCAGGACGAGCTCGTCCGGTTGTACCAGCGTGCGGCCTGCCTCGTCTTTCCGTCGCGCTACGAGGGCTTCGGGCTACCCGTTGTCGAAGCGATGGCGTGCGGGACCCCGGTCGTGGCTGCGCCTGAGCCCGCTTTGCGAGAGGTCGCCGGCGACGCAGCCGTATTCACCGACCGGCTGGCCGACGGCATCCGGCAGGTGCTCGCCGAGCGCGCGCGTTTCTCGGCCGCCGGGGTAGAACGTGCGAAGACGTTTTCGTGGCGCGAGACGGCGCGCATCACCGCCGACGTCTACCGACAAGTGCTCGCGGCATGAAAGCATCGGCCGTGTTCGTCGTCACGGGTGCTCACGAGGCCGAGCTGTTGCGGGCGTCGCTGCCGGCGCTCCTGCCGCAGGTCGACGAATTGGTCGTCGTTGCCAACGGACCCGGAAGCCGGCCTCCACAGCTGCCCGACGGCGTCCACGTCATCGCCAACGACCGTGCGCTCGGCTTCTCCGCCAATGTGAACAAGGGCGTTGAGGTGACGAGCGGCGAGTACGTCGTGATCTCGAATCCCGACGCGGTGCCGGAGCCGGACTGCGTCGCGGAGCTCGTCGCCTTCGCCGACGCGTGCCCGCGCTGCGGTGTCGCGGGGCCGAAGATGATCAATCCCGACGGCACGCTGCAGGCGTCGCGGCGGAGCTTCCCGACGGTGGGCGGGACGATCGTGCGACGCACGCCGCTGCGGTCGCTCTTCCCGCCGTTACGCTGGCAGCGGCGCCACTACCTGCTCGACGCCCCGATCGACCGACCGCTGCAGGTGGACACCATGCTGGGCGCGTTCCTGCTCATGCGTCGCACGATGCTGGATGAAATCGGCGGCTGGGATGCCGGGTACAAGCTCTACGTCGAGGACATCGACCTCAACTATCGCGCCATGAAGGCAGGCTGGGAGCGCTGGTGGGTGCCGAGCGCCGTCGTCCACCACGAGAACCAGGCCGTGATCGACAAGCACTTCCTGACGCGACGCAACCTGTGGCATCTCCACGCGATGTTGCGCTTCCTGCGCAAGCATCCGGAGCGCCTGTTCGCGCTGCGGTGAGCGAGGGTAAGGCGCCGGCTCGGCGGCGCCGCAGAAAGGCCGCGCGGGCTTTGCCTGTGCGGCCGCTGACTCCGCTCTAGGATCGCAAGCAGTTGAACCATCGCGAACGAAACGTCGACAAATACGGCCCACAGGCGGAGCGCTGGTCGGAGGAAGCGTATGCCGACACGGATGCATACCTGGCTCACCGCGCCGAGCTGATCGTCTCGCTCGGCCCGAAGCTCATACCGGGCGACACCGTCCTCGACCTCGCCTGCGGTGACGGCGGGCTCGCGCGATTTCTCCACGGCTACGACTACCTCGGTGTCGACGCGAGCCCTGAGATGGTGGAGGCCGGCCGTCGGCGGGGACGCGACCTCGTCCAGGGCGATCTGAACGACTACGTGCCTTCCGAGCCCGTCGCCGCCACAACCTGCTTTCGCGCGATCTACTACGCGCGCCAGCGCGCGGCGTTCTTCCACCGCATCGCCCTCTACACGCAGAGGAAGCTCGTCTTCGACCTCAATCCGCGGCAGTACCGCGTAGAGGACATCCGTCGCGAGCTTCGAGAAGCGGGCTTCACCGAGCTCGAGCTCCGTCCGTTCTTCGCGCCTCAACGGGTTGCGCTTCCCGCGCCCGCGAACGCAGGGCTCCGAGTTCTCGAGCGCAGCGGTCCGCTTGCACGGCTGCTGCTGGCGTTTCGCTTCAGCTACGTGTGCGCGGCTTTCCGCGGCGGCAAGAACTCGTAGGTGACCTTCGCACCGAGCTGGCGGGCGTCGGTCTCGGTCTGCGGCGACAGCTGGAGCGGCACGAACGTCGGCGAAATGGTGGTCTCGATTCGGAAGCGCGGGCCGGGAGCGCGCAGCACGACGACATTCTGCTGTTTGCTGTGGATGTCGAAGCGCACAGTCTTGGTCGCGTACACGACGTGCGGCTGCTTGTCGTCGCCGATCGTGATCGGGCCGATTCTGATGGTCACGTGCCCGGTCTTGTTCGGCCCGCCCCAGGACTTCCGCGAGACCACCACGCGCACGCGGCCCGTTCGATTGCCCGCGGTCGAGTAACGCGTGTAGGAGTTGAACGCTCCGGCCCAACCGTCGGAGTAGATGCCGACGACGGACGAGCGGAGTCGTAGCGGCGGGGCGACGCGAACCAGGTCCCACTTCTCCAGCGCTCCGCCCGCCTGATGGAGATGCGTGGCGACCGTCTGGCCGACGACCTCGATCCCCTTTTCTTCGACGACGTACGGGTAGCCCGGGTCGTGTGAGAGTGCCCCGTCGGTGGCCCGCGGATCGGGTGTCAGCGTCGGCCCCGGACCCTGGGCGGTGCCGTCGAGGCTCCAGACGGCCTTGATCGAGCGGTTCCAGAACTCGAGCAGCCACTCGCTGTCCTGATCCTTCATCTGCTGGCCGATGTAGAGCGTGGATGCACCACCGGTTGCGTCGTCGACCCAGGTCAGCGGGCGGCGGATGTTGTCGAGAAAGCGATCGGACGCGCGGTTCGAGGCGCCGGCGAAGGCGAGCTCGCCGGTCAGGTTCCAGGCGATGACTCCGCCCGCGACGGCGAACGCGAGCCAGAAACTCGCACGGCCGAGCAATCTCGGAGCGAGCAGGAGAACGACCGCGAAGGCGAGGAGCGCCACCAGTCCGATCTTGGCGCCGGTCGGATCAAGCTGGAGATAGCGATTCGCCTGCTGGAGGATTGCGAGGCCGGGAGCGTTGTACGAGATGTCCTGGTCCATGTCGTAGGGCGTGGACAGGAGCAGATAGAGGACGAACCCGGCCGAGACGGCGAGTGCCACCGGATGCACGCGGCGACGCTCGACCCACAACGCTGTGCCGGTGAAGAGCAGCGGCGCGAGGTAGATGAGGTTCCGCTCGTACGTGTAGGTGGCGAAGACCGTCGAGACGTACGCCGCCTTGACCGCGGTGTACACCCCGAAGCCGATGAGCGCCGCCAGCAGCAGGCTGCGAAAGGAGCTCAGCTTCCGCGTCGTCCGTTCGCCCGGCGTGCGCCAGAGCGACGCCAGTCCGGCTACGACGGGGAGCACGCCCAGCCCGATCGTGAGCGCGCCGGCGGCGTCGAGGCCGAGGTTGAGGATCCGTCCCTTGTACAGACGGGTGGCGATGAGCCATTCGAGGGAGTGGTGGCCGAGGAACGCGCTGAGGATCACTGCCGCCCCGACGACGAGGACGACGAACCCGACCCAGTCCCAACCGCTCCACCCGCTTCGCCAGCGGCCGACCGCCTCGGAGCGCCATAACAGGAACAGCAGGGCGAGTACGAATACGAACGGGATGACGGCGAGCTCTCCGCGCACGAGCGGCGCGATCAGGGAGGCGATGACTGCCGCGACGATCAAGCGGCGCCTCGGGGCAATCAGCACACGCAGGATCAGGAACAGGCAGAGCGTCGAGTAGAAGTACGCAAGCGGCTCCTCGACGAGCAGCGACGAGTAGGCGAGTGCCGGGATCGCCCCCGACGCAGCTGCGACGAAGAGTGCCGGCCCGCGGCTGACGACCAGACGCGCGAGTGCATACGCCGGGAAGACCGTCAGCGCCATCACGGTGACGGCCAGGTACTTGACGGTCGTGTACGCCGTGTGGACGTTGTCGATCATCCACGCGGGAGCCATCAGGTACGTCCACAGAGTGTTGAACGAATGCGGCTCTCCGCGTCGTGCCGCGTGGCCGGTGTCGGCGATCGCGCGCGAGAGCTGCGTCAGCTCCAACTCGTCGCCGAAGAGCCATGGCGTTCCATGCGCCCAGGCTTCGATCGCGTAGACGATGCAGAGCCAGAGGAAGATGCTGAGCAGCGGGACCGCCGCGAGCACGCGGTCTGCCAACGTGCGCTCGGCCGCCACGGTGGACGCGGTCGCCACGGACATTCCCGGCTTAGTCGACGCTGGCGCCCAGGACGACGCGCGGATCGAGGTCGGTCTCGCGGCGGACGAAGCGGCACGGTACCTGCGCAAGGGCACAGGCATCGATCACGAGCCCCAGCCGCTCGCGCGGAGCGTCCGGAATGGTGACAAGGACCGCGTCAGGCCGCACTCGACCGAGGATGGTCTCGATCTCCGTGGTGCCTCCGAGCACCGGGACCCCCTGCAGTCGCCGTCGTGACAGACGCGAGTCGTCGTCGACGAACCCGACCACCTGTCCACCGGGCGTCTCGCGCAGCTCTCGCAGGAGGCTACGGCCTCCTCGGCCGGCGCCGATGATGAGGGTGCGCTGCCTTTCGCCGCGGCTCGTCAGCGATGACACCGCGCGCACGAACGCACGCTCCCAGAAGCGGGATGCGCCCACGAGCAACGTGCAGACGAGCGCGTCGATGATGAAGATGCTGCGCGGGAACGAGCCCCAGACCTGCGTCGCGTCCAGGATCAGGTACGCGACGACTTCCGAGACGACGACGGCGCCGGCGATGCTGGCCGCATCACGCGCTCCGGCGTAGCGCCATACACCCCGATAGAGACCGAACGGGATGAAGGCGAGGTACCGCACGGCCAGCAACACGGCCAGCGAGACGAGGAAGATATGGCGCTGGTAGCCGTTGCCGCTGCCCTGCAGGCGCAAGTAGTAAGCGAACGTGAACGACGCAGTGATCAGCGCGAAATCGACGATGGATTCGACGAGCCGGCGCGGATTCGCGACAAAGGTGCGCAGCCAACTCCTATCTCCGTCGAGCGCAGGCGCCCGCTCCACGTCCGAGAGCACGCTTGCGAACTGGACGAGCAGCGCGAAGGTGAGCAAGACGCCGATCAGCGTCACCCAGGCGTTGTCGAGCACGGAGTAGAAGAGGCTGGTCGTTCCGAGCGCGGCGGAGATCACGGCGAGCAGCACGACCGCGCGCTTCTCGGAGAGCCCGTGATAGACGAGGCGGTGCGAGGTATGGTCGCGCCCGCCCTGGTACACCGGCCTGCCGTCGAGGAGACGGACGACTGTCA
>JBKPEC010000120.1:0-3523 GCA_046728195.1 Actinomycetota bacterium | reverse complement strand
CCGTACGAGCGGGTGCCGATCGACATCTTCGACGGTGAGACGCTCACGGAGGAGTATGCGGCCTTGAACCCGGCCCGCACGACGCCTGTCCTCCTCACTCCCGACGGCCCTCTTCCCGAGTCGAATGCGATCCTCGTGTACCTCGCCGCGGGCACGCCGCTTCTCCCCACGGATCCATTTCAACTCGCGCAGGTGATCCGGTGGCTGATCTTCGAGCAAACGGATGTCATCCCGACGATGGGCGGCTTACGGTTCCGGCTGCTCGTCGGCCGGCTCGAAGCCGACGATCCCGAGGCGCAACAACGCAAGGAGGGCGCGCTCGAGGTTCTGAAGCTGCTGGACGAGCATCTCGCCGAGCGGGCGTTCTTCGTCGGAGACCAGTACAGCATCGCCGACATCGCCGTTTACGCCTACACGCACCTCGCCGACGAGGCTGGGATCGACCTGCAGCCGTACGCCAACCTGCGCGCCTGGTTCGGCCGGATCGAACGACAGCCTGGCTACATCGAGGACGTCGAGCCCTACGGGGCCAACGCGGCGCCGGGAGCAGGTCGTTCGCTGTACGACCCGTCGGGGTAGCCCTCAGGCGGTCTAGAGCCGGGGCCCCGGTACCAGCTCGACCTCTTCCGCACCTAGCATCGTCAGTTGCACCAAGCAACTAATGCTGCTACTCTTTCCCCAACAGCCAGTTTTGTGAAGCAACCACTCGTTTGTGGCTCTGAGCCACTAAGTCCGAGCTGAGGCTGCTCTGCAACTCCGAGACCCAACCTCACAGCCGAGGCTGAGCCGGCGGTCCTGACTTCAGAAAGAACGGAGGTGTTCCCGTGACCAAGCATCCTCAGACGAATCTCGTCGACGTCGTTTGCGCCAACTGTGGCGCGACGTTCGTGATTCGCTCGACTGCCGCCTCGGTGTCGGTCGACGTCTGCTCCAACTGCCATCCCGCCTACACGGGCGTGCAGCAGACCGCTGCCCGCGGTAGCCGGATCGACCGGTTCAACCGCCGGCGCACTCTCGCAGCGGCGCAGTGAAGCGTAGGCTGGGGTCTGACCCCGAGGGGTCAGACCCCGGCAGTCCGCGCCGAAAGGAGGAGCGCCACATGTCCCCGATCTCCCGTGGGTTCCGCGGCCGCCGGGCGGAGGCGGATCCTGCCCGCATTCCGCCGGGCCAGTACGTCACTCCGGACTATCCCGTCCTCTCAGCCGGTCCGACCCCGCACACGCAGCTCGACCAGTGGGACTTCTCCATCATCGGTGAGGTGGACGAGCCGCGGCGCTGGACATGGGACGAGTTCCGCGCCCTGCCGAGCGAGGACGTCACGGTCGACATCCATTGCGTCACCAAGTGGTCGAAGCTGGACACCGCGTGGCAGGGCGTCTCAATCGACACCCTGCTGGACGGCGTCGACACGTCTGCCGAGTACGTGATCCAGTACTCCGACGGCGGCTACACGACCAACCTGCCGCTCGAGGACGTTACCGGCGGTAAGGCGTGGGTCGTCTTCGACTACGACGGTGAGCCGCTTCCGTCCGAGCACGGCGGCCCGGCGCGCATGCTCGTCCCCCATCTCTACTTCTGGAAGAGCGCCAAGTGGGTCCGCGGTTTGCGCCTGCAAGCGCAGGACGAGCCCGGGTTCTGGGAGACGAACGGCTACCACAACTACGGCGATCCCTGGCAGGAGCAGCGCTACTGGGGCGACTGAGCCGCGCGGACGACGGCGTACCTCGCGCAGGCGAAGTCCCCGTTTCGTCCGAGCTCGACGAGGTCGAGCTCGACTTGCCGCGGTAACAGCGGCGCACCTGCGCCGAGCGTGACCGGCGCGATGTAGACGATGACCTCGTCGAGCAGACCGGCGTCGGCGAACTGAGCGGCCAGGTCTCCTCCGCCGACGATCCAGACGTTGCGGCGTCCCGCCGCCTTCACCATGGCCTCGTGCACCCGCACGACGTCACCGCTTGTGAACTCGATCGGCGCATTCGGGACGACCGGAAGCTTTCGGTGCGTGAAGACCCAGCCCGGGATGCTGTACGGCCACTTCCACTCCGCCGGGTCCTTGTCCGCGAACTCGTGGTCGAGGATCCACTCGTAGGTCGTCGAGCCCATCGCGAGCGCACCGACGTCGGCGATGAAGTCGTCGTAGTTCAAAAGCCCGGTTCGGTCCTGCTTCCGCGAGAAGAGCCAGCCAAGCGAGTGATCAGGGTCGGCGATGAAGCCGTCGAGCGAGGTGGCCGTGTAGTACTGGGTGCGGCTCACTCCGAGACGCGAGCGGGCGCGCGGAGCTCTTCGAGCAGCGACTTCGTTCGCGCCACCGCGACGAGGTAGCCCTTCTTCGTGTAGAGCTTCTCTGCGGTGCCGAGGGCCTCGGTTGCCTCCTCGCGCTTCCGGGCCAAGGTAAGCACCTCTGCGAGGTCGACGAGCGCGTCGGCCCGCTCGTTGAGCATGTCCGTGGAATTCGAGAGCGTCACCGCCTCCCTGGCAAGCCGCTCGGCGTCGGCGTAGCTAGCCCGACGTGCGAGCACTTTCGCCCGTACTTGCAGGATCAGCAGCTGCGTGATCACGTCGTCGTGCGCACCGGCCTGCTCTGCCACCTCCGTCCAATGCCAGGCCTCGTCGGCACGATCGAGCGCGTAGAGGATGTGCGCGGCCTGGCCCGCGAGCGTCGACAGCCAGCCTCGCTCTCCTAGCTCCTCCAGCTGAGCGCAGCCGTCAAGTGCGATCTTTGCTGCACCCTCGCGATTCCCGGCATCGAACTCGATCTCACAAGCTTCCATTGCCAGACCGGCTGCGAACAGCCGCTGACCAAGCTCCTGCGTGCGCTCCCGCGCAGCAGCCAACAGGGCGCGCGCACGCTCGAACTCGCCGCGCATCGCCTCGACGCGCCCGTGCAGGCTGAGGATGATCGCAGCCTCAGCAGCGAGGTCCTCGTTCTCCGCGAACCACGCCAGTGCCTCCTCGACCGGAAACGGGCCGAACACGTACCCCGCGGCCATCCACGTCCTTGCGAATCGCTCCATCCGGGCATTGCTTGCGCGGCGGGCGTGGTCTTCCACACGCTGCACCGCGTCATGGCGCGCACGGAAACGGCAGGCGTTGTGCTCGATACGAGCAAGCGCAAGCCACGCCTCTGCGAGCCCAGCGTCGTCTTCGGCTTTGCCGAAGACTCGCAGTGCCTCCTCGGCGAGCGGCCGCAGACCCTCGGCTGATTCCCCCTCGCTGAGGTGTGCGACCGACCCCCGCGCGAGGCGTGCGCGCAGCTCGCGGCGCTGGTCGCCCGCAGCGACCGCGCGTGCGATCAGCCCGTCTGCATCCGCGAGAGCACCGGCGAAGTCGCCGCCGAACATGCGGACATGGATGAGATTCAGCTCTCGCTCGAGTGGCCAGGTTTCGCTCGGGGTCAGCTCGAGGGCACGGTGAAGGAGCACCACAGCAGCGCCGACGTCGTTGCGGGCGACCGCACGGTCCCCGGCCGCGCCGAGCCGCTCCGATGCGCGCATTGCCAGCCTCGCTGTCTGGTCGTCGACGA
>JBKPEC010000119.1:0-6324 GCA_046728195.1 Actinomycetota bacterium | reverse complement strand
GTGGTGAGCAGATGCACAACAGCAAGATCGAAGAACGTCCCCGCAGGTAGCTCGAAGTCCGTCACCGTATCTCTGAAGTCCAGACCCTCCAGATCAGGCCAGTATTCCTCTGCCGTCGCCCCCGTCGACTCTCCGTCGCCCTTCGCCTTTGCAAATGCGACCTCGCGTCCGAGCGCCTTCGAAAGAGTCTGCGCGAGATCAGGCTCGTCACTCGTCACCACCGTGCCGTCAGGCAGCGTCAGACGGACGTTGGGAAGCTCCGATTCCTTCCGCGGAGGCTCCACGTACGCAGCTCGAAAGTCGAAGAAGTTTCCCCACTTTCGGGGATTCTTCGCCCCGGCGACCTTTCCGGTCGACGGATCGACGAGCGCGAACCGCCGATCCCCGACGAGGCCACGTTCTGTGACCTCGACAGCATTCAGCTCCTCCCCCATCATCGACTTCACCGGGTAGCGCCACAGCCCAACAACTGAACCAGCCTCGGTGTGCGCGGACAGTGGGTGCGCTGAATCTGTTTGCATGGCAGCCCCCTTCGCTTCGATCCGCTCCCACCACGAGGGTCTCGCTACTCCGAGCACCTGTCAAGACGCAGAGAGACGCGGCTCTGGACACCCTCGTGCCGGCGTCGTAGCCTTTCTCCATCTACCAAGGAGGCAACACCATGGCCAACGAGCAGCAGGATCCCCCGCCGGGGTTCAACGCGTGGCCGCCCAACGGCGACGACCTCATACGGGAGATCGAGGCCGCGTGGGCCGGCACGCCTGGGGGAGGCAAGCACTGGATCGTTCAAGTCACGGGAACCAATCCACTCAGCGGTTACACCGTTAAGAAACAGCCGGCGGGCGGCGGTTAGGCCTGCGACCCTAGAGCACCGCGGCTTCGCCCAGTAACGCCTTCGCCTCGGCGAAGAAATCCGGTACCGGCTTCACCTTGTACTGCGGCCCGAGCACCATCTGCTTCGTTCCCTCGGACATCTCGAGCAGCAGGTTGACGCGTGACTCGCCGGGGAAGTCCCGCACGAGCAGCGCGAGGTCGCGCACGATTCCGGCGCGCGCGACCCGCGCGTCGATCTTGATCGTCACTTCCTTGCGTTCCGCGACGGCCTCGAACGGCGCGACGTCCATCGCCAGCAGCTTCGTGTCGCCCTCTTGCTTGTGGTCGACACGGCCCTTGATCACAAGAACTCGATCGGTGGTGCAGAGCTCACGCGACTGCGCGTAGACCGAGTTGAAGACGACGACCTCAGCACCACCGGTCACGTCGTCGAGCCGTATGAACACCATCGGCTCGCCCTTCTTCGTCGTCAGGTGCTTCACTGCCGAGACGATCCCGCCGACCGTGACGACCTCACCGTCGCGCCGCCGCTCGACGTCCGCGAGCGAGCAGTCGGTCTTCCGGCGCAGCTGGTCGCGGATCGAATGCAGCGGATGCTCCGAGACGTACAGGCCGAGCACCTCCTTCTCCAGCCGCAGGAGCTCGGCCTTCTCGAACTCTTCCGCGGAGATCGGCACGTTCTCGAGCTTCTCCTCCTCGCCGAACAGCGAGCTCTGACCGAGGAGCCGATCGGACTGCGCCCGCGCGCCGTGCGACAGCGCTGACTCGAGCGCCTCCAGCATTCCCTTCCGGGTCGAGCCGGTCGAGTCGAGCGCCCCACACTTGACGAGCGACTCGAGAGCGCGCTTGTTCGACGCCTGCGGATCGACGCGCTCGCAGAACTCCCAGATCGACGCAAACGGGCCACCCTCCTCCCGAGCCCGGATGATCGCGCGCGCCGCCGGCTCTCCGACGTTCTTCACGGCGGAGAGCCCGAACCGGATCTTTCCCTCGACGACCGCAAAGTCGAGCTGCGACTCGTTCACGTCCGGCGGCAGCACCTCGATCCCCATCTCGTCGCAGGCGTTGACGTAGAAGGGCACCCGATCCTTGGTGTTCATGACCGACGAGATCAGCGCCGCCATGTACTCGCGCGGATGGTGCGCGCGCATGTACGCGGTGCGGTACGCGATGAGCGCGTAGGCGGCGGCATGCGACTTGTTGAACGAGTAGTCCTGCGAGGCTTCGATGTCCTTCCAGAGCTGGTTGGCCACCGCCGGCGTGCTTCCGGTCGCCGCCGCGCCCTCGAGGAACTTGTCCTTGAGCGATGCCATCAGCTTGTGATTCTTCTTGCCGATCGCTTTTCGCAGATCGTCTGCCTCCGCCGGTGAGAAGCCGGCCAGGTGCTTCGCGATCTCCATGAATTGTTCCTGGTAGAGGCAGGTCGCGAAGGTCGTGCCCGTGATCGGCTTGAGCCGCTCGTCGATGAACGTCACGGGCTCGTGCCCGTTCTTGCGCCGGGCATAGACGGGGATGTACGCCATCGGCCCGGGCCGATACAGCGCGACGAGGGCGATCAGATCCTCGAACTCCGTCGGCTTCACCTGCCGAAGCGCCTCGCGCATGCCGGAGGACTCGAACTGGAACACGCCCGTCGACTCGCCCCGCGCGAGCATCTCGTACACCTTCTTGTCGTCCAGCGGCAGGGTCGCCCAGTCGATGCCGTTACCGACGAGCTCCTTTGCCTTCTCGAGGACGTCGAGGTTCCGCAGACCGAGGAAGTCCATCTTCAGCAGGCCGAGCGCTTCGACGTCGCCGCCCGCGAACTGCGTGACGACCTCCTGATCCGCACCCTTCTGCTGCAGCGGGACGTACTCCGTCAGCGGCTGGTCGCCGATGACGACGCCGGCGGCGTGGATCGAGTCGGCCCGGACGAGACCTTCGAGCGGTTTCGCGAGGTCGACGATCTCGCGGACGACCGGGTCGGCGTCGTACTGCGCCTTCAGCTCCTGCCCGCGCTGGAGGCACGCGTCGAGCGTCTGTCCGGGCCCCTCCGGAATCGCCTTGGCGATCTTGTCGACGACGCCGTAGGGGATCTCGAGCACACGCCCGGCATCGCGGACGGCCGCACGCGCGGCCATGGTCGAGAAGGTGATGATCTGGGCGACGCGATCGCGGCCGTACTTCTCGGCGACGTAGTTGATGACGCGGTCGCGACCGGCGACAGAGAAGTCGATGTCGGCATCGGGCAGCGACTTCCGGCCGGGATTGAGGAAGCGTTCGAACAGCAGGTCGTACTTGATCGGATCGACGTCGGTGATCTCGAGGCAGTAGGCAACGAGAGAACCAGCGGTCGAGCCACGGCCCGGCCCGACGCTGACGCCGTTGCGCTTCGCGAACGCGACGAAGTCCCACACGATCAGGAAGTAATCGACGAAGCCCATCTCCTTGATCGTCTTGAGCTCGAACTTGAGCCGGTCGGTCAGCTCGTCGGTGATCGTGTCGTAGCGTTTGTGGAGACCTTTCTCCGTGAGCTCGACGATGTAGTCGAACGCGTCGCGCCCATCGGGGACCGGGAACTGCGGCAGTAGGATTCGTCCGAGCTCGACCTCCACGTTGCAGCGCTCGGCAACCTCCAGCGTGCGGCGGAGCGCCTGCTCGTAGCCCGGAAAGTCGAGCGCCATCTCCTGCGGCGACTTGAAATAGAACTGGTCGGTGTCGAACTTCCAGCGCGACGGGTTCTTCAGCGAATCGCCGGACTGGATGCAGAGCAGCGCCTCGTGCGCGCGCGCGTCTTCGTGCTTCAGGTAGTGGACGTCACCGGTTGCGACCAGCGGAATCCCGGTGCCCTCCGCCAGCTTTGCGAGCAACGGATTGATGCGTGCCTGGGTCTCGAGCCCGGCGTTCTGAATCTCGATGTAGGTGTTATCGCGCCCGAAGATCTGGACGAGCCTGTCGAGATCACCGGCCGCGTCGGCGGGCCGGCTCTCTTCGAGCGCCTTGCAGACCCGCCCCGACAGGCAGCCCGAGAGCGCCAGTAGACCGCCGGCATGTTCGGCGAGCAGCTCCCAGTCGACCCGCGGTTTGTAGTAGTAGCCCTGGAGGTAGCCCGCCGAGGCGAGCTTGATCAGGTTGCCGTACCCGGCGTTGTCGGACGCGAGGAGCGTGAGGTGGGCGTTGCCCTTGGTCTGCGCGTGGCGGTCGTCGCAGACGTAGACCTCGCAGCCGAGAACCGGCTTGACGCCCGCCTTTCCGGCCTCCCGGTAGAGCTCCACCGCCCCGGCCATCGACCCGTGGTCGGTGAGCCCGACCGCGGGCATCTCGAACTCGGCCGCCCGGGCCGCGAGCGCCGGAATCCGGCAGGCCCCGTCCAGAATCGAGTACTCGGAGTGGACGTGGAGGTGGACGAACGGTGCTTCGGGCACGGGACGCCCATCCTAGATCCCACTCCGGCGGGCATCGTCCGGTCCGTTCGGGACCATTTGTCGCGGCGTGTTCGTGCTCCTCCTCGTCCTCTTCCTCCTCGTCGCCCTCGCCGCCGCGTCGTTCTTCCAGCACATGCTCGCCGCGTTCCTGATCCTGTTGGCACTCCCGGTCTTTGCGCTGCTGCACGCCCTCATCGGAACGTTCTACGCAGCGTTTGCAATGGCCAGCCTCGCGATCTTGATTGCGCTGATCCAGACGATCACGAGCAGCCTCTGGCTGCTCCGCCAAGCGAACGCAGCACCGGCCAGGCGGGCGAGGCAGGCTGAGCTTCGGCGCTCGAACCGGTCACGCATCGCCGCCTAGTAGTCGCGCCGACCTGTCAACCACCTCCCAGCACGGGCGGCCAGGGCTCGAAGCCCATCTTGAGCAAATCGCCTTGAGCCCTCGCCGAAAGCTCCGCGGCCAGCCTCCGGACGATCGCGTGGACAACGGAACTCCGCGCACCCTTCTCATCGACCAGGCGAATCGCCTCGCCGGCGCCGGCGACGCCGCGCTCGCGCGCCCGGCGCAGCGCCATCCGGACGGGCTGTTCGAGCCCTTCGTTCCACAGATCCGGCGCGATTCGCCTGGTCCACAACGTCACTTCGCGGTCGTCGTCCGAGTCGATCGCAAACGAGACGAAGCTCAGACAGGCATGGCAGATGGCGAGGTCGTCGACGTCGAGGTCGAGCTGGGCGGCGAGGGCGTCAGCAGCTGCGCGGGTCACACAAGAGATGGAAGCAGCGGACGCGTCACACGTCTGTGCCGACTCTGTGACGAATCAGCGCACCCAGAGCTGGTCGAACAGCACAGCCAACTCGGGGTTGAACTGGTAGTTCCCGACACGCTTCGAGACCAGCCCGATCCACTTCGAGTTGTGCGTCGGCACCCATGGCGCCTGGTCGACGATCGCGCGATCGATCTCGGTCCACAGTGGACCCGCAGCAGCAGGATCGTTCGCCTGCAGCGCCAGCGCACGCTTGATCTTCGCGTCGATGCTCCGGTCGCAGAACCCCGTGAAGTTGAGCTGACTCGCGTCGCCCGGCTTGAACGATCTACAGGTGAATAGCAGGTTGAAGAACGCCGATGCGGCCGGATAATCCGGTGCCCACGCAGTGAAGCCGAGCTGGACGTGCTTCCGGGAATCCGCCACCTGCGCGAAGTAGGGCGGAGCCTCGGAGGGGAACACCTTCACGGACGCGCGATAGCCGAGCTGGTTCAGCACCGAGGCGAAGTAGCGGGCCATCCGCCCGGCAAACCCGGCGTGGAAGTCGTCCTTGAAGCCCCAGACCGTGACCTTCGTACCGCGCGTGCCCGAACCGGCGACCAGCCGCCGCGCCTTGGCAAGATCGGGCGCAGTCCACGTTCCGCTCCCCGTCGCGTGCGCCGTGTAGGGGCAGTACGGCCGGTAGCCCGGGAAGTTGGGCGGCAGAATCTGACACGTCGGCTGCAGGTACCGCGGGCCGAACCCGAGCCGGACCACCGCCTCCCGATCGATCGCGTAGTTCAGCGCCTGGCGAACCGCGAGGTGGTCGAACGGCGGCAACCGCGTGTTCAGGAACATCGCGATCGTCCCTTGGATCGTGTTCACGTGCAGCTGCTCCGTGTACTTCGCCGTCAACTCGCCGAGGCGGTTCGGCGGCAGAAAGGAAACGCCCAGGTCGGCTCTCCCGCGTTCGATCGCCGTCACCTGGGCATCGGGCTTCGCACCGAGGCTCCAGACGATCCGGTCGGGGAAGCCGTCCGGCTGCGCCGCGCGCGACCACTCGCGGAAATGTGGATTGCGCACCAGCTCGACGCGCTTCCGCGGAACGTAGCGGGTGATCATGTACGGGCCCGTCGCGGGAATGGGCTTCTTCACGACCCGCGCCGGCGTCCCCCGGGGCACCGCCTGCGCGAACGGCAGTGCGAGCTCGTAGAGGAGCTCCGCCGACGGCCTCGCGAGGTGGAACGTTACGGTGCCGGCCGCGTCGTCTGCCCTGTCTCTTATACACATCTGACGCTGCCGACGAAGGTGGCCTGGGGGGGTGGGGGGGGGGGGGGGGG
>JBKPEC010000118.1:0-10692 GCA_046728195.1 Actinomycetota bacterium | reverse complement strand
CCGTGCGAGCGCGAGTCCACGATCGCGTCGACGTCGAGGCCGTGATGCGCCACGAACTCGTGCAGATCACGAATGCCGTTCGAGACGAGCCCGATGCGGAGGGCCGCAGCACGCAACTCCTCCAGCGCAGCGAGCGCGTCCTCGTAGAGCTCGAAGTTCTCCGAGACCTCCCAACCACGCTCGATCTCGGTTGCGCATTCGGACGCGATCTCCTCCGGCCCGCCCATGCCCGTAAAGATCTCCTCCGTGAAGCGGTGCCAGATCGAGTCGTCGTGCAGGAGCTCGGGATGGCGTTTGAGGTTGAGGACGGCGGCTTCGCGCGCCTGCTCGTAGAGCGCGGGATCGAGCGTGACGCCGTGCCGGGAGGCGATGCGCGAGTAGCGGTCAGCCGACAGCTCCGGCCCGGGACGGCAGAGGGTGAAGTCGACGTCGAAGAGGACGGCGCGCACGGTCGTCATCCGGCCTCCATCAGCCGGCGCACGGTCTGGATGTGCCGTGGCAGGTAGGAGCTGTCGAACGCCCAGGCAAGCGTCTGGCCGATCGTCCACCAGCGCGCACGCTCGCGGTCGAGGCCGAGCTCCGAGCTGAGGCGGTCGAGCCGGTGGATCACGTCCTGCCGCGTGTCACCGAGCTCGAAGGAGCGCACGATCGGCGCAACTGCAAACTCGCGCTCGCCGACGAGAAGCTTGGGATCGGTGATCAGCCACGGCTCGAGGGGCCGCACCGTACCGGCGCCGTCGAGGAGCTCCAGGGCTGCCGCCTCGTATTCGGACTCACGGTGCGGGTAGCCGACCTTGAGGACCGCCGGAGTCCCGTCGGGAAGCTCGACCCGCGTCCTGTGGCCCGCAGCGCCCGCGACGTAGGGCTCACCGAGGCGCAGGTCCCACCGTCCGGCACAGTCGCGGACTAGCTCAGGAACGCGCTCGAGCCAGACGCCGTGCGTCAGACCTGGCTCGGCCACCGATAGGCGTCTGCTTGCCTGCTTGCGAGCGAAGGAAGCTTCGCGCGGATGTCTTGAAGATGTACGCGGTCGAGCTGCGTCGTGATCACGGTCTCCTCGTCCGGCGCCTGTGCGAGAACAACCCCCCAGGGGTCTGCGATCAGCGACCGACCGTAGGCCGGCTTCCCCGGCAGCGTCTCGCCGACCTGCGCCGCGGCTGCGACGTACAGCTGGTTCTCGATCGCGCGCGCCCGGAGGAGGACGTGCCAGTGGTCCTTACCCGTCGGCGTCGTGAAGTGCGCGGGGACGGTCACGAGTTCGGCGGCCTCGAGTGCGAGGATCCGGTAGAGCTCTGGGAAGCGCACGTCGTAACAGACCGTGAGGCCGACCTTCCAGTCTTCTACCTCGGCAACGACTGCCTGGTCTCCCGGCTCCTCCGCCTCGGATTCCCGATACACGACCCCGCCCACCTCGACGTCGAAGAGGTGGATCTTGCGGTAGACGGCGACGATCTCTCCTTCCGGATCGAAGACGACGCTCGTGTTCGAGAGTTTCTCGCGGCCGTCGCGCCGCTCGGCGATCGAGCCTCCGACGAGCGTGATCCCATGCGTTCTCGCCCAATCGGACATCGCCACTACGGACTCGCCTCCCTCGAGCGTCTCCGCGGTCGCGTGGTAGACGGACGCGTCCCCGATCGCGTTCCATTTCTCCGGCAAGACGACCACGTCGGCGCCGGTTGCGGCCGCCTGCGCAACGAGACGTGCGGCCTTCTCGAGGTTCGCCGCCTTGTCGGCGCGGCTCGTCATCTGCACGCAGGCGATGCGGATCCGGTCAGGCACACGAGCAGGATAGCCCTAGGTCAGTAAGCGTCTCCCGGCGGGCTGTGCACCCTAGGCGCACTGATCTAGGGCGAAGCAACGATAGGCGCGCGGAGGCGAGACCGCGCTCTCGCCGGAGCGCAGACAAACAGGTGCCGCGCCGCAAACCGAAGGAGGGGCTCGTGGGGGAACCATGGGTTCCCCCACGTCTAATCGGGGTGCCCAGATTTGAACTGGGGACCTCTCCGACCCGAACGGAGCGCGCTACCAGGCTGCGCCACACCCCGGGCGGCACACAGAGTAGCCGCTTCCGGCACAAACGGGTCACAGTGACCAAGCTATGTTGTCGCCATCGACAACGGAGGGTTTTGAGGACCAAATGAACACTGTGATCCTGATCGGCAACCTGGCGAGCGACGTCGAGCTTCGTGAGTTCGCCGAGGACAAACGGCGCGCGACGTTCAGGCTCGCGGTCGACCGAAACGGCAAGGACGCCGACGCCGACTTCTTCCAGATCGCCGCCTGGGATCGACAAGCGCAACTCTGCGCCGACTATCTCGCCAAGGGCAGGAAGATCGCTGTCGAAGGTCGACTGAGGCAACGCACCTGGGAGGAGGAAGGCCAGAAACGCAGCGCGGTCGAGGTGGTGGCCTACCGAGTGGAGTTCCTGTCGAGCCCCGGTCAGTCAGGAGGCGAGGTGGTGCCGTTCGAAGCGGCCGTTGCCTAGGAAATCCTCGATCGCTTGCTCGCAGGCATCGGGCCTCTCGCCGATCAACAGATGGCCGCACCCGGAGATGACGCGCAGCTGCGCTCGCAAGCGCCGTGTGTACTCGAAGGCGTCGTCGAGGGGAAGCTGCACATCCTCGGCACCCCAGAGCACGAGCACTGGGCACCTGATCGCGTCGAGCTCCTGGCGCGGGTCGTCGGCTCGCAGCGCCTGCCAGGCCCCGTCGACATCGGTGTGCAGGAGCTGAGCGGCGAGAAAACCCTCGACGGCCTCGTTCGTGAGTGCGATCGGGTCGGCGACGGACACGAAGCCGAAGACGAGCCTGCGAAGTCGGTGCGAGCGTGCGACCCGGCTCCGATATCTCGCCGCGATGCGCCCGGGCCGAACCGCCGTGAAAAGGGACAGAAGCTGTCGGCCGAGGACGTTGCCGATGCTGAGGCCCGCCGCACCGGCGAGCACGATCGCCTTCACTGCGTCGGGCCGACGCAGCGCCAGCCGCAAGACGACCATCCCGCCGAGCGAATGGCCCACCACAGGTGCAGGCAGCATGTGCTCGCGATCCGCGACCAGTGCAACGCGGTCGGCGTAGGGCTCCAGCCCGGACACCGCGGGTAACGCAGACGAGCCGCCGTGGCCCGGGAGGTCCGGTACGAGCAGACGGTGACGCTTCAGGAGCAGGGGCGCCAGCTCAGTCCAGTTGGAAGCCGCCCCGCCCAGGCCGTGGACGAGCACGAGCGGAGGCCCGGTTCCGCCCAGGAAATAACGCATACGGACGCCCTTGATTTCGGCGGTGCGCTCCTCTAGGCCGGCGAGCTTTGCGTACGTCATAGAGGCCGATTATCCTTAGCTCGATGAATGGATTGGGAGAGCCGGCCCGTTGAATCCGGCACTGACATCTGGAGGCTCGTTCTAGCCCGCTGAGCGCCCTTCGCGCAGGCGGGCTTTTTCGTGCCACAACGAGAGGAGCGTCGATGGCAAACCACCTCACGCCCGAAGAGCTGTCGAAGGAGCTCGGGATCGACCGCCAGGAGGTGATCCGCGTCTGCGTCGAAGAGGGTGTGCCGATCTACCAGGGCAAGATCGACAAGACGCTGTTCCAGGCGCAGCTCGAGGCGCTGGGTGCGTTACAGAAGCACTAGCTAAGCCGACGACTAGGCAGACTTGCGCGCCGGTGTCCGGCGCGCCCGGGAGCCGCTCTTCGGGGCGGCTTTCGTCTTGGAGTCGGAGGCAGCCTTCGGCTTGCGCTCCTTCGCCTCGGCGACGCTCCTCTTCAGCGCCTCCATCAGGTCGACGACGGGCGCCTCGGGCACCGGTTCCGGCTTGGAGATCTCCTGGCCCTGCAGCTTGGCCTCGAGCATCTCCCTGAGATCGCTTCGGTACTGGCTCTTGAGCTCCGAGGGCTCGAACTCGCCGACGAGGCTGTCCATGACCTGTTGCGCGAGCTGGAGCTCCGCGTCCCTGACCTCGGTGCCCGCGACGGCCTCGTCGATCTCGGCCTGCGAACGGACGTCCTCGGCGAGGAACAGCGTCTCGAGCACGAGCGCGTCTCCCTTGGGGCGAATGAGGGCGAAGTACTCGGCGCCCCGCAGGACAAAGCGGCCGATCGCGCCCATCCGCGCTTGCCGCATCGCCTCGAGCAAAAGGACGTACGGCCGGCGTTGCGCCGGCGCCTGCGCCGGAGCAAGGTAATAGGTTCGGTCGAGGTAGACCGGGTCAACCTCATCCAGCGGCACGAAGCGCGTGATGTCGATCGAGCGGGAGTCGTCGTGCTGCGTGATCGCCTCGAGATCAGCGTCCTCCACGATCACGAACTCGCCCTTCGCCACCTCCCAGCCCTTGACGATCTCATCGGGCCCGACCTCGCGCTCATGCGTTGGGCACCAGCGCTTCTGGCGGATCGGCGTCTTGCACTCCCGGTGCAGCGTGCGGAAGCTGACGTCCGACTGCTTCGCCTTCGGAGTGGTCGCGAGGGCCAGGCCAACGGGAATGTTGACCAGGCCGAAACTGATGGATCCGTTCCAGATTGTGCGCATGGGGCCGCTCCCTGTGAATTCTAGTGCGGGACCGGCCCCTTTCGCCTTCGTGCGGGGAGTTTCCTTCTGTGGGTTCCGCTACGCGACGGCCGCCTCGGCCTCGCCGGCGGGCTCGTACACGGGCTGGTAGCCCAGAGCCTTCCCGACGGGCGCGCCCATGGCCAGTGCCGCGCGCTGCAGGGCGTGTGGGATTACGGGCAAGCGAACGTCGTCCAAGTGGTGCCTGGCGATTACCGCCAGCCTGAGCGGGTTCGGCATGCCTTTCTTCGAAGTCTTGCCATCCGCCGCGAGACCGAACATCGTTTCGATCAGCTGCTCGAACTCGAGTGCAGGGCTGATCTTGCAGAAGAAGCTGGCCTCGCCGTTACCGGCGTTGTAGAACTTGTGCGCCTGCCCGGGCTCGACCACGAGGACCTCGCCGGCGCTGGCCTCGATCGTCTTGCGCCCGAGCCTGAAGCCCACCATGCCGGCGGTCACCTCGAACCGCTCCGACTGGTAAGGATGAACGTGCGCGGATGCGACCACGGCATTCGGCTGAAGGGCGACTTCGACGAGCACGTATTCGCCGTCCGTGTCTCGAGACGTCTTGTGGAAGGTAAGGCGCTCGCCCGTCACGGGGTTCTCGATCGTTTGTCCACTCCGGATCATCTTGCTGTCTCCTTGGCTCAGTGCAGTAGTGCAATACGTGCAGCCTTTGCCAGCGGCGACGCCGCGGGTAGTTGGAGAACCCGACAATCCCTTGGGGCCGGCCGGAATCTCTCTCGTGTGGAAAACCGCACCGCGGGGCGCTAACTAAGCTTCGGAGGTGGCAACCGAACGCACGACGCTGATCGAGGAGACGCGTCCCGCCCAGAGCAGACGCACGGTCTCACGCCTGTGGCTGGATGGGGTCGCGCGCAGTTGGTCAGGCCCCGCGTATCTCGTCCAGGAGGGCCCCGTGTGGCGTGAGGTCTCCTGGGACGAGGCCGCCCGAACAGTGGACGAGCTGGCCCATGGCCTGCTGGGCCTCGGCATTCGCAAGGGCGACGCGTTCGCGATCCTGGCCTCGACACGGCTGGAATGGGCACTCTTCGACTTCGCGCTCGCGCTCATCGGCGCAGTCGGTGCTCCCATCTACATGAACAGCTCGCCGAAGGATGCTGCTTACGTGCTGCGGCACTCCGAGGCGGTCGGCGTTCTTTGCGAAAACGGCGAACAGCGCGAGAAGGTTCGCGGAGTCGAACTGCAGCACGTGCTGACCTTCGCCGATCTGGACGACCTACGCGCCAGAGGGCGCGCGCACGCCGCACACAGCCCCGGCGCCGTGGAAGAGGCCGCAGCGGCGATCGACGAGGACGACCTCTTCACGTACATCTACACGTCCGGCACGACGGGACCACCGAAGGCCTGCATGATCACGCATCGCAACTACTACGACATGGCCGACAAGTGCCGTCAGATCGGCGACTTCACCGTCAGCGACGACACGATGCTCCTCTACCTCCCACTCGCGCACAACTTCGGCCGTCTCATGCACCTGCAGAGCCCGCACGCCGGTTACACGCTTGCCTTCTGCTCCGACCCATATGCCGTCGCAGAAGCGCTGCCTGCCGTGCGGCCGACGGTCTTCCCCAGCGTGCCACGCGTCTACGAGAAGATCCATACCGGTGTCACGGCGAAGTTCAGGGAAGAGTCCGGCGCGAAGCGGAAGCTGATCGACTGGGCGTTGCGCGTCGGCCGTGAAGCGAGCGCGTTGCGCCAGGACGGAAAGCGGTTGCCGTTCGGTCTCGCGCTGCGGCACCGAATCGCGGATCGCCTCGTCTACAAGAAGGTCAAGAACCGCATGGGCGGACGCATCCGGATCTGTATCTCGGGCGGCGCTCCGCTCGCAAAGGAGATCATCGAATTCTTTCACGCGCTCGACATCCTGATCCTCGAGGGCTACGGGCTGACGGAGTGCACGACCGCTGCTACCGTGAACCGTCCGACGCGGTTCCGCTTCGGCACCGTCGGGCCGACTCTCCCCGGCGTCGAGCTGCGCCTTGCGGACGACGGAGAGATCCTGATCAAGACCGGGACGATCTTCGCGGGCTACTTCAAGGACGACGAGGCGACACGCGACATCCTTCCGGGCGACGGCTGGCTACGCTCTGGCGACGTCGGCTCGATCGATGCCGAGGGCTTTCTGAGCATCACCGACCGCAAGAAGGACATCCTCGTCACCGCCGGTGGGAAGAACGTCGCACCTCAGAATCTGGAGAACGCCCTGAAGACGCATCCGATCATCTCGCAGGCGCTGGTGGTCGGCGACCGGCGACCATGCGTTGCCGCGCTCATCACCCTTGTCGACGACGCCCCGCGCGAGAACGCCGAGGCCGAGGTGCAACGAGCGATCGACGAGGTGAATCGCGATCTGTCGCGTTTCGAGCAGATCAAGCGCTTTGCGATCCTGCCGCGGGACTTCAGCGCCGACGAAGGAGAGATCACGCCCACGCTCAAGCTCAAGCGACGCGTGTGCCAGGAGCACTTCGCCGCCGAGATCGAGGGGCTCTACTCCTGACGGACGTCTTGCTCGTTCCTACCGGCCTTCTGTGGCTGTCGCTGCGCCGCGTCGCGAGGTCGAACTAGATCCGTCGGCCCCCGGCGAAGTTCGACGAGTAGTACCCGCTCAGCGACGAGATCTTCACGACGTCCCCGGTGTGAGGAGCGTGGATGAACTGTCCGCCCCCGATGTAAATGCCGACATGGCTTGCGCCCGCGAAGAAGACGAGGTCGCCGGGCTGCAGTTGGCTGATCGAAACGGGCGTGCCCATCCCGAACTGGGCGTAGGAGCTGTGCGGCAGCGAGACGCCGATCTGCGCGAACACGTAGGACACGAGGCCGGAGCAGTCGAAGCCTCGCGGGCTCGATCCGCCCCAGACGTACGGAACACCGAGGTACTGCATGGCAATGCCGACGACCCCGCCATGGACATTCGGAGGCGCGACGGTCGAGCCCTCGGGCGTCGACACAGAGACGCCGACGCCGGACGCCGCCACGGGTTGGGCAACTGCGATCCGCGATCGCGCCGCGGCCGCCAGCTGTCGCTGCTGCGCCGCCTCGGCGGCCTTGATCCGCGCGATCTCGCCCTTGATCGAAGACAGCAGCTGGCGCCGGGACGCGAGCTGGGCCTCGATATGGCGCTTCTGCGCGGCCTTTTCGGCCACGATGGTGTGCTGCTCGGCGTGCGCGCGCTTCAGTTCCGATCGATGCCGCTGGACCGCCGCTTTGAACGAGGTCACCTGCTGAACGATGCTCGCGTCCTGTTGGGAGGTGGAGTTGACGGCCTCGATTCTGTTCAGCAGATCGTCCAAGCTGGTCGAGCCGAGGAGAACCGACAGTGTCGAGTTGTCCTGGTTCGAGGTGTAGGCGCTCACGAGCCGCGCGGCAAGCGAGTCCTGGGCGACCTTGAGGTTCGCCTGGGTGAGCTTCAGCTGACGGCGGTTCTCGCGCTGGTCGCTCTCGATCTTGCGGAGCCGGACGTTGGCGAGGTTGTAGGCCTCGACGGCCGCCCCCAGGCTGTTGTCGATCTGCTGGATCTGGTCCAGGACCTGTTGCGCCTGGGCCTGCTTGGCGGCGACCGAACCGGGGTCCGCGTTGGCCGCCGTCGCAGCAAGCAGCAGCGCGGCAAAGCCGAGAACGAACGCCTGCGCCTGTCGTCTTCTGCGGCTAGCCAATAGCTCGGAAGATCGGAAGCGACGAGCGCACCGGAGGGGGCCGGTACGTCACAAGTGCGGCACCCTAGCAACGACTTCGGATGTCTGCAACAGCTTTCCGAGACAAAAGTTGACTATTTTGAACATGTATACGACTCGCACAACGTCTCTCGTTGCTAATGTCGGCGCCCTTGCCTTGGCGACGGGAGAGCCGTTTGGTGCTCGGGCTCGGGCTCGCAGCAGTCCTGATCCTCGGCACCTCCCTGCCGGGAGCCCGCGGGGCCGGCCCCAGGCCGGATCCCTCTGCCACCGCGGTGAAGCACCGCCAGAGCAGGCTCTCCGCGCGCTCTGAGCAGGCCCTCTTGGGCCTTTACGCGCTCGATTCGCGTCTGGCCCAGGCCCGGAGCGATCTGGGGCGCCTCCGCGCCCAAGAGGACGCGCTTCGCCTGGCGCAAGAGCAGGTCAGGCGCCAGATGCGGGTCGTCCAAGGGACGCTGAGGGCCTCTCAGCGCCTGCTGGGCGACCGCCTACGGACCCTTTACGAGGAGGGCGAGCCAAATCCGATCGCCATCCTCCTCGGCGCGACCTCCCTCGACGACGCAGTCACGCGGTTGGACGAGCTGGACCGCAGCGCGCATGAGGGAGCCCAGGCGGCCCTCGACGCAAAGGACGGGCGGACGAAGCTCAAGGACCTGGCGCTCGAGCTGGCGGCGCGCATCCGGGAGTTGCAGACCCTCGAAGGCCAGGCGGCCAGGACCGCGGCTGCGCTAGTCGACGCCCGGGGCCGGCGGCTCGGCTACCTGCACTCACTTGCACGTCAGCGGCAGTTCACCGCTCGCGAGATCGCCGCGATGACCACGCGGGCGCGACACGTCGTCGAGCGGGCGCGGGCCGTCCAGGCGAAGAGCGAAACCGGCCCGCCGACGATCGTGGTCGTCCCGACGGTGCAAGGCTCGCGCACGTTGACCGTCACCGCGACCGGCTACTCGCTGTCCGGCCACACCGCGACGGGTCTCCCCGTCGGGTTCGGCATGGTCGCGGTCGACCCCGCAGTGATTCCGCTGGGCACGCGACTGACCATTCCCGGGTACGGCGAAGGAGTCGCCGCCGATACCGGGACAGCGGTCCAGGGCAATACGATCGACCTCTGGTTCCCGACCCTTGCGGAGGCAATGGCCTGGGGCCGGCGCACGGTCACGATCACGCTTCACTAGACTTTCCCCGCTGCGAGGGGAGAACGTCCAGTCATGAATGAATCCGTCAGAGCGGACGAGCAGACGCTGGCCGATGTCCGCGTGCTGATCGTCGACGACCACGATCTCTTCCGCAGCGGGCTCCGCAACCTGCTCGAGGACGAGGGCGTGCAGATCATCGGCGAGGCCTCGGCCGGTCAGGAAGCGCTGAACATCGTGCGAGAGGTCGCGCCGGACGTCGTCGTGATGGACCTGAACATGCCCGGCATGGGTGGTGTCGAGGCGACGCGGCACATCTCGAGCATCGCGCCGCTGACACGGGTCGTGATGCTGACGATCTCCGACCAGGACAATGATGTGATCGACGCGATCCTGGCGGGGGCTTGCGGCTACCTGCTCAAGGACTCCTCGATCCAGGAGCTGATCGCCGGCATCCGCGCGGCCGCCCAGGGCGAGTCTCTCATCTCGCCGACGATCGCTTCGAAGGTCTTGCAACGACTTCGGGCGTCGAGTACCCAACCTGACATCGAGAGCACGATTCGGGCCGAGCTTTCTGAACGCGAGATCGAGGTCCTGAAGTTGATCGCGAACGGGAAGGACAATTCGATGATCGCCGCAGAGCTGCACATCAGCCCAAAGACGGTCAAGAACCACATCTCGAACATCCTGATGAAGCTGCAGATCGACAACCGCATCCAGGCGGCGGTCTACGCGGTTCGCAGCGGGATCGTCTGAGGCGCCTCTAAGGCGCAGCCGAGCGAATCTCGTTCGCGCGCACGCGGAGGGAGGCGAGGAGTTCGCGCAGCTGCGCAAGGTCGCCGTCGGCCGTCGACAGGCGCTTGCCGAGGGTGGCCAGCTCGGATTGCTCCGTGCTCGGGGTCTCGGCCAGCTTCGAGGCGACCTCAGCGATGCGGCGCTCGAGGCGCCAGCGTTCGGCCTCGAGCGCGAGCGCTCTCGCATAGCCCGCGGTCAGGGTGTGCTCGACCGCGTCGATGCTCGGGGCATCCTCGCCCACCCGCGGAGCGTCGAGCAGAGTGCGGATCTCTTCCTGAATCATGGGCAGGGCAAACAGGTTCCGGCCGCTCTGACCAGTATCCGGGCGGGAGGCCTGCTCCACATGGGCCGCCTGGACTATCTTCCTCCGCCGGCTGGCCCATTTTCTTGACTGCATCCGTTCACGCTCGAAAAATGGATGTCGCTTGAGCCGCCGCCTGATAGCAGCGCTTGCCCTCGCCGTCGCGCTCGCCGCTCCGGCCTCTACGGCGGCCCGGACCGGCCAACAGCCGCCGCTCCAGCGCTCGCTTGCC
>JBKPEC010000117.1:0-2921 GCA_046728195.1 Actinomycetota bacterium | reverse complement strand
GCTCCGGATGGTGCGTCCTGGCGAGTACGGCCAACCCGCTCGGATTGTCGGCGCGCAGGGCAGTCCACGCCGCCCGCGCGAGCTCGAGGGCTGACGGGCTCAACTGGATTGCGGCCCCGGCTGCAACCCGCTCGAGCTGCTCCGCGTCGAGCTCGCCCAGGCCGCCGAAGTGTGCGATGCCGAGGTGCTCGCCGATGCAGATCAGCGTGATCCGCTCAGGTTCGACGTCTTGCTCCTCCAGCTGAGCGAGCACCTGGATCAACTGCAGCTGGTCGTAGAGGTCGGCCTCGAACCAGAGCACGTATTCGTGGTCGCCGTTCCCGTCAAGCGTTCGGTCCCGCTCCTCCAGCCAGCGGCTTATCGTTGCGAAATCCGAGGGAGCGTCGTCGGCGAGGAAGCTCGCGCGAATCCGACGCAGCTCGCTCTGCGATACCGCGGGGACCGGGCCTTCGTGAAGCGCGTCTCTCCAGGGGAGGACGCGCTTGACGAGCGTCGTCTCGAGGAGTGTGTTAGCCGCGCTGTCGCCGTTCGTCACGTGCAAAGCCCCGCGCATCGCGCTGCGCCTGAGCCCGTCACCCTCGGCGAGACGCCGGGCGCGTTCGTACTCCCCGACCTCGCGGGACACGTGGTCGACCATCCGCGTGCCCTATGCGGGCTCGCCGAGCGCGGCGACCTCGCGCCGCTCAGCCAGCCGCTGGAGTGCCTGCGCCTCGATCTGGCGGACGCGCTCGCGCGTCAGTCCAAGGTGCCGCCCGATCTCTTCGAGCGACTTCGGATCGGGATCACCGTCCATCCCGTATCGGAGCTTGACCACCTCGCGCTCGCGGTCGGGCAGCGTGTCGACGGCCGAGCGGACCGCCTTCTCCGCCAGGCTCAGATGCACTTCCTCCACCGGCTCCGCCGCTTCGCCCGCGATCAGCTCACCGAAGCTCGTATCGCCCTCGGCGCCGACCGGGCGATCGAGGCTCGTCACTGCGCGCGCCGCAGCGCGCACTTCCTTCACGTGCTTCAGCGAGAGCTTGGACGCCTCGGCAACCTCCTCGTCCGTCGGCTCGCGCTCGAGCCTGGCCATCAATTTCCGCTCGGCACGTGCGATCTTCTGCTCGCGCTCGACGATGTGGACGGGGATGCGGATCGTGCGCGACTTGTTGGCGACGCCGCGCTGTACGGCCTGGCGGATCCACCAGGTTGCGTAGGTCGAGAACTTGTAGCCGCGGCGCCAGTCGAACTTCTCGACCGCGCGGATCAGCCCGATGATTCCCTCCTGGATCAGGTCGAGCAGCGAGATGCCGTGACCCTGGTACTTCTTCGCGATCGAGACGACGAGGCGGAGGTTCGAGTTGATCATCAGATCCTTGGCCTCCTTGTCGCCGCGCTCGATGCGCTTGGCGAGCTCCACTTCCTCTGAAGCCGTGAGGAGCTTGTAGCGCCCGGCTTCATTGAGGAAGAGCTGAAGCGCGTCCGTGGTCGCGGCCGCGAGCTCGCCGTTGACGTAGGTGTTCTCTACCGCATCGGGACGCGCGCAGTCGTCCGTGAGCACGATCCCGCGCTCCTCCAGTTGCTCGAAGAAACCAGTCGTCTGGTCGTCGTCGAGCTCCGCCTCCTGGAGGAAATCGCTGACGGCAGAGAGGTTGAGACAATTGAGCTCTTCCCCTTGCTCCAGCAGCGCCTGCAAGCGCTCGTCGACCACCATCGACCTCCCTTCCTCCCCTGTTCTGCGGCGGGCCTAACTCGAGTTTTGCACTTCCTTTGCAAAGACGTCACCCAGCCGTCCGAGTTGGCCGCGTACCGTCGGATCGATCCCGACCAGGAGGAGTCCCATGCGTCGACCAAGCATCCGGTCGCTCGCGGGGGGAGCGGCCGGGATCGCGGCAGGTGCCATCGGTGGCATTGCTTTGACCTCGCTGTCCACGGCGGGCCCGCTCGCGCCGGGCGCGCATGTTGCAGTGGAGGGCAGTCACCTCCCCCCGGTGCTCACCATGCCGGGAGAGCCGGTTCGCCTGAGGTATGCGATTGTGTGCACGCCGCGCGAGAACGGCGAGCCGTGCGACGGCTCGGGCGAGGTGTACGTCAGGGCGGGACAGAGCGGCCCCTTCGAGCGGCTGGCGCTGACGCGCGGCCCCGAGTCACGCGAAGGTCGCTATTTCGTCGACCTGCCGTCGTCGCTCACCGATTCGGAGCGAGGCTTCTTCTACTACGCCGTCCTGCGTGACGATTCGACCGGCGAGGCCGTGACCGTCCCCTCCGGTGGCCCGACGGCCCCTCAGCGAAGCCTGCCCCTTCACCATGCGGTTCAGCTTCATCTCGGCACGCACGCCTTCGGGCAGACACGTCGCCCCGACGCCCGGCCCGTCGATGCTTCCTGGGGCAGTGACACGGGGCAGGCCGGACTCGCCGGCTCACGCGAGCTCGGCTTCGTCGGGCCCTCGGCCTTCGACGTCGATGCCGCAGGTCGGATCACGCTTCTCGACCAGGTGAACCGGCGCGCCCAGCGCTGGAGCCGCGGCCGCGCCGAGGCGATTCCGCTCGCCGTGACCGGCGGCCTGGCCGACTTCGCCGTCGAGCCCGACGGCAGCCTCGACGTTCTCGAGTCTCCTGACCGGCTCAACCGAAGCCCTGTCCTTCGCAGCTTCCGTGCCGACGGCTCCGCGCGATGGGTACAGCAGCTTGCCGATCGCACCTGGGCGAAGCTCGACGTCGGACCGGATGGCCCCGTCGTGCAACAGCAGCCGTCCGAGCAGTGGCGACCGGTGGCCGACGGCGGCCGTGCGCTGGGACGCGCCGCGCAGGCGGCGCGCGGGCGCACCGGCAGGCCCCAGTCCGGCGGGCGAGAGCTGGTCGTCGAGCGCCACGGCGTCGCGGAGCTGAGGATCGCCGAGGTCGAAGGCGCCGCCGTCATCCGGAGCTGGCGGATCGACAGC
>JBKPEC010000116.1:0-15435 GCA_046728195.1 Actinomycetota bacterium | reverse complement strand
CGTTCGCGCGCACGCGGAGGGAGGCGAGGAGTTCGCGCAGCTGCGCAAGGTCGCCGTCGGCCGTCGACAGGCGCTTGCCGAGGGTGGCCAGCTCGGATTGCTCCGTGCTCGGGGTCTCGGCCAGCTTCGAGGCGACCTCGGCGATGCGGCGCTCGAGGCGCCAGCGTTCGGCCTCGAGCGCGAGCGCTCTCGCATAGCCCGCGGTCAAGGAGTGCTCGACCGCGTCGATGCTCGGGGCATCCTCGCCCACCCGCGGAGCGTCGAGCAGAGTGCGGATCTCTTCCTGAATCATGGGCAGGGCAAACAGGTTCGGGCCGCTCTGACCAGTATCCGGGCGGGAGGCCTGCTCCACATGGGCCGCCCGGACTATCTTCCTCCGCCGGGTGGCCCATTGTCTTGACTGCATCCGTTCACGCTCGAAAAATGGATGTCGCTTGAGCCGCCGCCTGATAGCAGCGCTTGCCCTCGCCGTCGCGCTCGCCGCTCCGGCCTCTACGGCGGCCCGGACCGGCCAACAGTCGCCGCTCCAGCGCTCGCTTGCCCGCGCGCTTCGTGTCCCGCACATCGCCCCCGCACGGTCGGCGGGAGTCGCCCTCGACCTCGCCACCGGCACCGTCGTGTTCGCACAGAACGGCGCTCGAGCGCTCGCTCCAGCGTCGAACGAGAAGCTGCCGCTGACCTACGCGGCACTGCTGAAGCTCGGGCCGACGTTCCGCATCGATACGGACGTGCTGGGGGACGGGCAGCTGGATGGGACGACCTGGAACGGCACGCTCGTGCTCAAAGGAAACGGAGATCCCACCCTGTCGCGCGCAGACCTCAGGGCGCTCGCGTCCCAGATCAAGGCTGCGGGGATCCGCAGAGTCACGGGCGGAATCGTCGGCGACGAGAGCTCGTACGACGCGCGGCGAATGGTCGCCGGCTGGAAGCCGAGCTTCTACCTCGACGAGTCACCGCCGCTCTCGGCACTCGTCCTCGACCGCGCTCGCGTCGGGCGCTACGTCACGAGCGCGCCGGCGCTGGCTGCCGCGAGAACGTTCCGAAACGTCCTCCGCACCGCGGGTGTTGCAGTTGCGGGCGCTGTACGAATGGGCCGGGCCCCCGACTGGTCCGAGACGCTCGCCTCGGTATCCTCGCCGACCCTCGCGGCGATGCTGCGCTTCATGGACCGGGAGAGCGACAACTTCACCGCCGAGATGCTCCTGAAGCAGCTCGGACTCAACGAGCTCGACCGGGGCACGAGTGCGGCGGGTGCGTCGGTCGTGACCCAGGTCCTCGTGGAAGCAGGCGTGCCTATGCGGGGCGTACGCATTGTGGACGGCTCCGGCCTGTCGTTGCTCGACCGCCTCACCGCCAACGCGCTCGCCAGCCTGCTGGAGAAGGCCTGGTCCGATCCGGCCGTCCAGCCGACCCTGGCGGCTGCGCTTCCCGTCGCCGGCATCAGCGGCACGCTCGAAGACCGCCTCCGTACGCCGCCCGCGCGGGGGCACGTGATCGCCAAGACCGGGACGACGGACGAGGCCTCGTCGCTCTCGGGCTACGTTCCGGAGCGGTTCGCGTTCGCAGTCCTGCAGAACGGCCATCCGATCGCGTCCTGGTGGGCCCGCCGGGCCCAGGATCGGTTCGCCCAGGTGCTAGCCGCGCAGTAGCTTCAGCAACGCCTGCTCGTCGAGAAGCGGGACCTCGAGCTTGCGAGCCTTCGTCAGCTTCGAGTTACCCGGCTCCTCGCCGACGATCAGGCCCGTCGTCTTCCCGGAGACGGAGTTGACGACCTTGGCGCCCCTTGTTTCGAGCTCTGCTGCCGCCTGGTCGCGGCTGAAGGCTTCGAGGGTGCCGGTGATCACATAGGTCTGGCCCGTGAGCGGCCCCTTGACCGGCTTGAGCTCGTCGCCGATCTCGAACCTCAACCCGAGCGCACGAAGCTCCTCGACCAGCTTGCGGTTCGCCTCGTCCGCGAACCACTCGGCGATCGACTCCGCCCGGTCCGGGCCGATCCCCTCTGCCTCCTGGATCTCTTCCTGGGAGGCACCCATCAACCGGTCGACGTTCTCGAAGTGGCGCGCGAGGTTGATCGCGGTGACCCAGCCGACCTCGGGAATGTTCAGCCCGAAGAGAACGCGGTTGAACGGAATCGCCCTCGATGCCTCGATCGATTCGATCGCATTCGTCGCGGAGATCTCCCCGTAGCCTTCGAGCTCCATCAATTGCTCTTTCGTCAGGCGATAGAGATCCGGGAGCGAACGGACTAGCCCGAGATCCCAGAGGCGCCGCACCGACTGCTCCCCCACGCCCTCGATGTCTGCCGCGGCCTGAACCCAGTTGATCAACGACTCGAGGCCGCGCGAGGGGCACGCGCGGTTGGGACAGCGGTGCATCGCCTCGCCCTCCGGCTTGACGACGTCGGCACCGCAGAGCGGACACTTCTTCGGCATCCGGAACGGCTTCGTCCCGGGCTGGTGGTCCCCGGCCGGCCCGACGATCTGCGGGATCACGTCACCGGCACGCTGCACGACGACGATGTCGCCTTCGCGGATGTCCTTGCGGTTGATGTCTTCCTCGTTGTGCAGCGTCGCTCGCGAGACTGTGACGCCGCCGACCTCGACCGGCTCCAGCATGGCCCACGGGTTGAGCGCGCCGGTTCGGCCGACGCGGATGAGGATCTTGTTGAGCTTCGTCTGCGCCGTCATCGGCGCCCACTTGTAGGCGCGCGCCCAGCGTGGCCGCTCGTGGAGCGCCCCAAGCCGTTGCTGCTGCTCGAACGAGTCGACCTTGATCACGATGCCGTCGATCTCGTAGTCGAGCTCGATCCGCTTCTTCTCCCACTCCTTCGCTGCTCGTGCGACCGACTCAACGGTCTCGTGACGCTCCGCGAACGGGTTCGTCCTGAACCCGTGCTCACGGAGCCATTGCAACGCGGCCCAGTGTCCGTCGACCGGGAGGCCGTCACGCACGCCGAGTCCGTGGATCCAGATCGAGAGGGGGCGCTGGGCTGTGATCGATGAGTCCTTCTGCCGGAGTGACCCGGCGGCCGCGTTGCGCGGGTTCGGCGTCGGCTTCTTTCCTTCGGCGATCAGCCGCTCGTTCAACTCGTTGAAGCCGCTCAAAGGGAGGTAGACCTCTCCGCGCACCTCGATCAAGGGCGGCGGTACCTCCCCCTCGGCCAGTTGCATTCGCAGCGAGATCGCCTTGATCGTCCGCAGATTCGGGGTCACGTCCTCGCCCCGGTAACCGTCGCCGCGCGTCGCCCCGCGAACGAACGCGCCGTTCTCGTAGATGAGATTGATCGAGAGCCCGTCGATCTTCGGCTCAGTTACGTAGGAGACGTCCGTCGTGCCAAGCCGCTTACAGACATCCTGATGCCATTTCTCCAGCGCCTCGTCCGTCGCCACCTTCTCGAGCGAGCCCATCGGGCTGGGGTGCTCGACCTTCTGGAACCTGTCCGACGGTGGCGCGCCGACGCGCTGCGTCGGCGAGTCCGGCCTGACGAGACCCGGATCGGATTCCTCGATCGACACGAGCTCGTCGTAGAGACGGTCGTACTCGGCATCCGAGATCTCCGGGTCGTCGAGGACGTGGTAGCGGTAGAGGTGGTAGTCGAGGACGTCCCGCAGCTCGTCGGCGCGCTCCTGTTTCGTCTTAGAGGTGGCCAAGCAGCTCCTCCGGGGTGTCGACGAGCGCGTCCGGTCTTGCCGCCTCGAGCCGTTCACGAGCATGGATCCCGCCCCAGGTGACCGCAATTGCGTAGAGGCCGGCGGCCTTCGCCGCCTTGACGTCGAACGGCGCGTCGCCGACGTAGGCGGCCTCTTCGGGACGCGCATCGAGCCGCTCGAGCGCAAGTAGGAGCGGAGCAGGGTCGGGCTTGTGCCGTTCGGTCTCGTCACCTCCGACGACAGTCTCGAAGAGATGCTCGATGGGTAGGCGCGCGAATGCGAGCTCCACGGTCTGCCGGCGCTTCGCAGTGACGATCCCTAGCCGACGGCCCTCGTGCCGCAACCGGACAAGCAGGTCCTCCATCCCCGCGCAGCACACGAGCTCATCGTGCAACGGCTCGTTGTGAGCCCGGTAGACCGTGACGAGCTCATCGACGTGATCGGGTGCGAGCGCCCGCATCTGCGCCTCGAGCCCTGGCCCGCCGACGGCAGCCATCAGCTGATCGTCGGGGACCTCGGCGCCGAGCACCTCTCTCGCCGCATGCCGCATCGAGGCGAGGATCATCGCCCCGGAGTCGATCACCGTACCGTCGAGATCGAACAGGACGACTGGGAAGCGCATGGGGTTGATGCTAACCGGGCGACCTGCGCAGCCAGATCGCCCACGGCTCGATGCTCTGCGTGACGAGCATGTCCTCGCCCCACGGATCGTCCGCCAACCGGGCGCGCACCTCGGCCTCGCTCTCGGCTTCGACGACCTGCAGCGCATAGTGGCCGTCGCCTTCTCCGACGGGGCCGCCCAGAACGACGAAGCCCTCGTCGACGAGACGATCCATGAAGGCTGCATGAGCGTCCCAATCGTCCTGCTCGCGGCGCAGCCGCGATGGATCCCAAGAAGGGCCGTGCGTGCGCTTGACGAGGAAGTAGGCGGTCACGACGATCAGGAACATGTTGACGAAAGCAGCGGCCATGAGCCTCGCGATGCTCGCTCTCGGCTCGTCACACGTCACGGGCATGGTTCGTGCCGACGCCGACGGCGACGGACACCGCGATGCCGTCTCACTGACGCCGACGACGCGCGGATTCGTGCTCCGTGTCCTCTCACGGCCACGTCGGCGTGATCATTCGTTGGCCCGACACACATGGGCGGTGGCACGCCAAAGGCACTCGGTACAGCGTCGAGCGGACGCGGTTCCTCCGGAGGGACGTCTACGAGCTCGCGTCCGAGCGCATGCCTGACCGCCTCCCTTCCGACTGGCCGCAGGTAAGGCGTCCGGAGTTCGAGAGCTGCGGCGGCATCACTCTGCAGCGTCAGTAGTCGACACTCTCGAGGTACAGCCCGTGTGGGGGCGCTGTCGAACCGGCTTCGCTGCGTGGCCGCCCTTCGAGCAGCGACGCGATGCGTTCCGGCGGGAGCTCGATCATCGTGCCGACGAGCGTACGCACCATGTGCCGGAGAAAGCTGTCGGCCGTGATTTCGAACTCGAGCGCCTCGCCACGACGATGCCACTCGGCACGAGAGACGTTGCGGACGAAGACTTCGTGTTGCGTCTCGGTCGGCGTGAAGGCCCGGAAGTCGTGCTCGCCTACGAGCAGATCGGCGGCGTCGGCCAACTGCTCCTCGTCCACCCGCCGCGGATACCACCAGGCCCGCCGCCGCTCGAACGGCGACGGTTCGCGCCGCCGGAAGATTCGATAGCGATAGCTGCGCGCACGAGCGGAGTGGCGCGCGTGAAAATCCGCGCCGCTCTGCCGCGCCGCAAGCACGGAGACGTCGTCCGCCAGGGCCGCGTTGATCGCCTCGGCGGAACGCTCGGGCGGCGGCCCGTGGTCGACGTCGACGCTCACGACGTTGCCGAGTGCATGGACACCCGTGTCGGTCCTGCCGGCAACCGCGAGCTGCTCGAACCAGGGGAAGACGTCTCCGAGCGCGGCACGCAGCTCCCCTTCGACCGTCCGGAGCCGGGGCTGTGTAGCCCATCCGTGGAAGTCCGTTCCGTCGTACTCGAGGGTCAGCTTCAGCCGCACGTCAGGCACCCCTGACGGTAGTTGTCAGGTTTGCCTTATGCTCTGTCAACTTGCGAGTCGTTTGATATACTCTACTCGATGACGGACGAGCATGTATTCCTGCTCCAGCGCGTTCAGCCCGCGATGATCGGTCTCATCGACGGCTCGCTGTCGACGCTGGCGCCGATCTTCTCGGTCGCCATCGTGACGCACAGGCCGCACTACGCGTTCATCGCGGGCGTCGCAACAGCGATCGGTGCCGGTATCTCGATGGCGTTCTCGGAGGGCCTCTCCGACACCGGCGAGCTGACCGGCCGTGGCAATCCGGTTGTGCGGGGCGCGATCACAGGTGTCGGCACGTTCATCGGCGGAATCCTGCACACACTGCCGTTCCTGATCCCGCACTACGAGGCCGCGATCGTCTCGGCGATCGTGGTCGTGGCACTCGAGCTCGTGATCCTCGCGTGGCTGCGCTGGCGCTTCTTCGAGGTGGACTTCGTCAAGGCCCTCGCCGCGGTCACCCTTGCGGGCGTGATCATCGCGGGTGTCAGCGCGGCTCTCGGGGCGGGCGGCTAGCCGCGGAGGTCGAGCGACTCGTTCGCGGCGCTGACGGAGAGCCCAGGCCGCGTGCCCCCGCCGACGACGTAGATGCGCGAGCCGAGGCCCACCACCGCCAGCCCGTGGCGCGGCGTGGGCAGATCCGGCAGACGTTGCCAGCGCTTCGACGCCGGCGAATACGCGTAGACCGACGCGATCGTTCCGGACGGGGCCTCCCCGCCGACCGAGACGATTCGACCGGCCACCGCGGCCGCGCCCGTTCCGCCTCGTGCCTCGGGCAGCGGGGTGACGGCGCGCCACGTACCGGCGAAGGCTTCGACCCTCGTCTGGTTCGTGTCGACACCCGCCAGCCGGCCTGCCACCGCGTAGACCTTGCCTCCGAGCGTCGCCGCCGCCAGGTGCTCGCGCGGAGTGGGCCCCTTGATCGTGCTCCACCGCCTCTTGCGGAAGTCGAATGCAAACGCGACTCGCGCCAGCGCACCGGGACGCCGCACTCCTCCGACGACGTAGAGGCGTCGGTTCGCAACCGCGGCGGAGGCGGCTGCGCGTGGTGCAGGGAGCGGCGCCAGCCGCTGCCAGCGGTCTCGGGCGAGTACGAACGTCGTGCGGAGCGTCGGTCCCGCCCCGCTATAGCCGCCGACGAGATAGAGCTGCCCGCGATACGCGGCGGCCATCGCATGGTTCACCGCAACCGGAAGGTCGGGCCCGCGTCGCCAGCTCTGTCTCGCCGTCGAGTAGACGTCGACGCGCCGCGACGACGATCCATCCTCGTTGTAGCCGCCGACGACGTAGATCTCGCCCCTGACTGCCGCGCCTGCGACCTCGGTGCGCGGAACGGGTAGCGGCGGGCCGCTCTGCCACATGGCCGCTGCGGCGAGTAGGCCGCCGATCATTCGACGCTCAAGGTCAGGCCGTCAACCGACCGCACGACGACCTCCTCGCCCGGACGAAGCGGTCTCTCGGAACGGGCTTCCCACAGCTCGCCGGCGACGCGCACCTGTGTCGGCGTGTTGACGATCCCGCGCTGACCGACTAGCGCCTCGACACCGACCGGGGATCGCCGACGCTTCGACCACTTGAGCAGGACGAACGACTCCGTGACATCGAGCAGGCCGCCCGCCGCCACGGCGACAAGCCCCCATGGGGAGGGGAGGACGAAGATCGCCAGCAGGATCGCTCCCAGGAGGAGCATCCCACAGCGCCCCTGCTAGGACGCGGACGTCGCCGCGCCGTCAGGCCGGTAGTCGACGAGCTCGAGGTAGACCATCTCGGCGGCATCGCCAAGACGGGGGCCGAGCTTGACGATCCGGGTGTAGCCGCCGGGCCGGTCGGCGAATCGCGGCGCCACCTCTGAAAAGAGCTGATGCACGACGAACTGTGAGCGCAACTCGGCGAGCGCGAGCCTCCGGGAGTGGAGGTCACCGCGCTTGCCGAGTGTGATCATCTGCTCTGCGAAAGGCTTGACCGCCTTGGCCTTCGCCTCGGTGGTCTTGATCCGGCCGTGCTCGATCAGCGCTCCCGCGAGATTCGAGTACAGGGCCTTCCGATGCGCCGAGTCGCGCCCGAGCTTCTTGCCTGCGCGACGGTGGCGCATCAGTGGTCCTTCCGTTCGCGCTCGTGGATGCCGCGGTCGCGAGCACCAAGCGAGACAAGGACACAGGGAGCGCTCGGGCTGGATTGCCCGAGTGCGACTGAGGACGCCGGATCTCGCAGTGTGATCGCGGGCGCGGCGCCACGAAGCGCGGACGGGAGGGCCACTACAGGTTGTTGGCCGCGCCTTCGTCGCCGCGCAGCGTCAGACCGTGTGCGGCGAGCGTCTCCTTGACCTCTTCGACCGACTTCTTCCCGAAGTTGGGGATCGCGGCCAGCTCGCTCTCGGTCTTCACGACGAGGTCGCCGATCGTCTCGATGCCGACGCGCTTGAGGCAGTTGTACGAGCGCACGCCGAGCTCGAGCTCCTCGATCGGGAAGTTCTCCATGCCGTGCGCGAGCGGCATCTCCGGCTGCGCCCCGTCACCGGCCGCCGCCGCAGCCTCGCCGAAGCCCTCGATCCGATCGAGGTCGGTGAAGATGGCGAGCTGCCGGATGAGGATCTCCGACGCCTGCGCGATCGCATCCTTCGGGCTGATCGACCCGTCGGTCGTCACGTCGAGACGGAGCTTGTCGTAGTCCGTTCGCTGCCCGACTCGTGCGGCCTCGACGTCGTAGGCGACCCGGCGGACGGGTGAGAAGATCGAGTCGATCGGAATGACGCCGATCGTGTGCTCGGGCCCGCGGTTGAGCTCTGCCGGGACGTAGCCGCGCCCGCGGCCGATCGTCAGCGTCATTTCGAGCTTGCCCTTCTCGGAGAGGTGGGCGAGCTCCAGATCGGGGTTGAGGATCTCCAGCTCTGCCGGCGCCTCGATGTCCGAGGCCTTGACCGTGCCGGCACCGCGCTTCGCGACGTGTACCTCGATCTCCGGCGAGTCGCCGTGCAGCCGGCAGACGAGGTTCTTGAGGTTGAGGATGATGTCTGTGACGTCCTCGCGGACGCCGGTGAGCGTCGTGAACTCGTGCGAGATCCCCTCGATCTTCACCGAGGTGACCGCCGCGCCCTCGAGCGAGGAGAGCAGAACGCGACGGAGCGAGTTCCCGAACGTGTAGCCGAAGCCGCGGTCGAGCGGCTCGATCTCGAAGACGCCGCGCTGCTCGTCCAGCTCTTCGTGGACGATCTTCGGGATCTGGAATTCCATCAAGCTTGTGCGTGTTGCCAAGATGTTCCTTTCTACTTCGAGTAAAGCTCGACGATGAGCGATTCCTGGACCGGCGTGTCGATCTCGTCGCGCGCCGGCCACTTGAGGATCTTTCCGGTGAGGCCGTCGTGGTCGGCCTGCAGCCAGGGAGCCACCGAAGCGGTGAGGTCGGTCGCATCCCTGATGACCTGCTCTGCGGATGAGCCCTGGGCGACGGTGATGACGTCGTCGGGCTTCACCTGGTAGCTCGGGATGTTCACCCGGCGGCCGTTCACCTGGAAGTGCCCGTGCCGCACGAGCTGGCGCGCCTGGGCGCGCGACACAGCGAACCCGAGGCGGTAGACCACGTTGTCGAGGCGAGTCTCGAGCATCTGCAGCAGGGTCTCGCCTGTGACGCCCGTCCCCTTCGCTGCCTTGTTGTAATACGTGCGGAACTGCTTCTCCAGCAGGCCGTAGTAGCGGCGCGCCTTCTGCTTCTCACGCAGCTGCAACAGGTACTCGGACTGCTTGATGCGGCCACGGCCGTGCTCGCCCGGTGGATACGAGCGGCGCTCGATTGCGCACTTCTCCGTCAGGCAGCGCTCGCCCTTCAGGAAGAGCTTCATGCCCTCACGGCGGCACTGCTTGCACTTCGGTGATCGATCGCGGGCCATTAGACCCTCCGCCTCTTCCGCGGGCGAACGCCGTTGTGGGCCTGCGGCGTCACGTCTTTGACCCCGAGGATCTCGAGCCCGGCCGCCTGCAGCGAGCGGATCGCCGTCTCGCGTCCCGATCCCGGCCCCTTGACGAAGACCTCGACCTTCTGCAGGCCGTGCTCCATGCCTTTGCGGGCGCAGGAGTCGGCGGTGACCTGAGCCGCGAACGGCGTCGACTTGCGCGAGCCCTTGAAACCGGCCGAGCCCGCGGACTCCCACGCGATCACGTTTCCGTCCTTGTCGGTCAGCGCGACGATCGTGTTGTTGAACGACGTCTTGATGTGTGCCTGGCCCACGGCGATGTTCTTACGGACGCGCCGACGCGTGCGGCCGCGGGCCGCTGTTTTTCTCGGAGGCGCCACGTTACGTCTTCGCCGTCGACTTCTTGCCCCGACTCACGGTCTTGGCCGGGCCCTTGCGGGTGCGGGCATTTGTGCGGGTTCGCTGGCCGTTGACCGGCAGCCCGCGGCGATGGCGGATGCCGCGGTACGCACCGATCTCGCCGAGGCGCTTGATCGCCTGCGAGCGGTCACGGCGCAGGTCACCCTCGACCTGCAGGTTCTCGTCGATGTACTGACGAAGCTTCGTTACCTCCTCGTCCGTGAGGTCACGGATCTTCGTGTCGGGATTGAGCCCGAGCGCGGCCGCGACCTTGCGCGCCGTGGGCTGGCCGATCCCGTAGATGTAGGTCAGCCCGATCTCGAGCCGCTTCTGGTTCGGAAGGTTGACGCCTGCGATTCGTGCCATTAGTGCTCCTTCCAGTGATGCTGTCGAGTCTCTGGGTCGCGAGCACCAAGCCAGGGGCCGTACTCGTCCGCAGCCAAGGTTGACAACCTTGGCAAGGGCGAGGGTGGACTCTGGCGCCGCGTGATCGCGGGCCAGAGGCCGACAAGTATCGCTGGGAGGAGCACTACCCCTGCCTTTGCTTGTGTCGGGGGTTGGTGCAGATGACCATGGTCTTGCCGTGCCGCTTGATCACGCGGCAACGCTCACACATGGGCTTGACTGAGGCTCGTACTTTCATGGTGTTTCCTATCGGTGTCTGTAGGTGATGCGGCCGCGAGTGAGGTCGTATGGAGAGAGCTCGACCTTCACCTTGTCCCCGGGCAGGATGCGGATGTAGTGCTTCCGCATCTTTCCGGAGATCGTGGCGAGCACGGAATGACCGCCATCGAGCTGCACCCGGAACATCGTGCTCGGGAGCGCCTCGGTGATCTCTCCTTCCATCTCGATTTTCTCTTCTTTGCCGGCCATCGCCTCTCTTGTTGTTAGCGCACGAAAACACGGCGGGGCGGCCCGCCGCGAACTGATTATGGTACCAAACCGGCCTTTTGCCGGGACTTGGCCGCGGTCAGGATCCGGGGAGGGCCCTCAGGTGCCACCGCGACCGTGTGCTCGAAATGGGCGGCCAGCGAGCCGTCGGCAGTCGAGATCGACCACTCGTCGTCGTGGAGATAGACCTCAGGGCCGCCCGCGGTGATCATCGGCTCGATGGCCAGGGTCATTCCTTGGTGCAGCTGCGGCCCCCGGCCGGGATCGCCGAAGTTCGGGATCTGCGGCTCCTCGTGGTAGGAGCGGCCGACTCCATGGCCGACGAGCGAGCGCACGACCGAGAAGCCGGCGCCCTCCACGACCCTCTGGATCGCGTGTGAGATGTCCCCCACCCGGTTTCCCGCCCGGGCCTGGGCGATGCCGGCGGCCAGGGCTTCCTTCCCCACGTCGAGCAAGCGCTGGGACTCGGGATCGATGACTCCGATGCCGAAGGTGTAGGCGCTGTCGGCCACCAGGCCGTCCAGGGTGACCCCCACGTCCACGGAGATGAGATCGCCTTCCTCCAGGCGGTGCCGCCCGGGGATCCCGTGCACGACCATCGCGTTGGGCGAGATGCAGGTCGCCGCGGGGAAGCCGCGGTACCCCTTTGAGGTGGGGACGCCGCCGTGCTCGCGGATGAAGTCCTCGGCGATGCGGTCGAGCTCGGCCGTCGTGATCCCGGGCTGGGCCTGTTCACCGAGCAGCGCAATCGTCTCGGCCACGAGCTCGCCGGCCCGCGCCATGCCCTCGATCTCCTGTGCGGACTTGCGGATGATCAAGGCTGGGCCTCCGGGGAAAGGCCGGGGACAGACCCCTTCGGGGTCAGACCGCTTGGGGTCTGACCCCAGCAGCAGGTTGTTCGAGCCGTCATACCGGCACCTGCTCCAGGGCCTGCTGGATGTCGGCGAAGACCTCGTTCTCGCTTCGATCGCCTCGAATCGGCACGAGGTGACCACGCGTCCGGTAGTACTCGATGAGCGGCTCGGTCTCGCGGTGGTAGTTCTCGAGCCGCCGCTGGATCGCCTCGTCGGTGTCGTCCGCTCGCGCCTCGAGCTGGGCGCGCCTGCGCAGTCGTTCGAACGCGACCTCGTCCGGAATCTGGAGGGCGAAGACCACGCTGAGGTTCCGACCGATGTCGGCAAGCATCGAGTCGAGCGCCTCTGCCTGGACGATCGTTCGCGGGAAGCCGTCGAGGACGAACCCTGCCTCCGTATCCGGCTGTTCGAGCCGGTTGCGGATCAGCTCGATCATCAGGTCGTCTGACACGAGGTCGCCCCGGGCGTAGACCTCCTTCACCCGACGGCCGAGGTTCGTGCCGGCGTTCATCTCGGCGCGCAGGATCTCGCCGCTGCCGATGTGCGGGATCCCGTACTCGTCCGAGATCCTCTTCGCCTGCGTTCCTTTGCCGGCTCCCTGCGGGCCGAGCAACAACACATTGAGCGGCACTACTTAAGCCGCCCACCTGTTCGCATCGTGCGCGCTATCCGCGAGAAGTCCACGTCGCAAGTGCGAGGCGGGCAGGTGGTCGGCGTCATTTAAGAAAGCCCTCGTAGCTGCGCATCATCATCTGCGATTCCATCTGGCGCATGGTGTCGAGGGCGACACCGACGACGATCAGGACGGACGTGCCTCCGAGGGCCCGGGACGTCGCCTGCGAGAAGCCTCCGTACTTGATGAAGATGCTCGGTAAGACAGCAATCGCCGCGAGATAGAGCGAACCGGGAAGCGTCAATCGGGTGAGGACGCGGTCGAGATACTGCGCGGTCGGTGCCCCGGGCCTGATGCCCGGGATGTAGCCGCCGTACTTGCGCAGATTGTCAGCCTGGTCGACGGGGTTGAACTGGACCGCCGTGTAGAAGTAGGTGAAGATGACGATCAGCACTCCCTCGAGGCCGATGTACAAGAGGGAGCCATAAGAGAAGTGCGCGTTGATCCACCCCTGCGTCTTCGGGAAGAACTGCGCGATCGTCGGCGGGAAGGCCATCACCGCGGCGGCAAAGATGACCGGGATCACTCCGGCCATGTTCACGCGTAGCGGTAAGTAGGTCGATCCCCCGGCGGTTTGTCGCCGGCCCACCATCCGTTTCGCGTACTGGATGGGAATGCGACGCTGGCCCTCCTGGATGTAGACGACCGCGGCGACGATGGCAATCGCGACGAGCGGGAAGAACAGCCGCTCCATCGTGCCGCCGTTGTACCAGGCGGCAATTCCGGTGGGCGCGGACGCGAGGATGGAGGCGAAGATCAGGAGCGAGATGCCGTTGCCGACACCGCGCTTGGTGATCAGCTCGCCCATCCACATGAGCAGCGTCGTACCTGCAGTGAGCGTGACCACTATGAGGACGATGCGACCGGTGTTCGCGTTGAGCGTGCCCGAGCGCTTGAACAGGTACGCGTAGCCGGTCGACTGGGCGGCGGCAAGACCCACCGTGAGATAGCGGGTGTACTGGTTGATCTTCGCGTAACCGGCCTCGCCCTCTTTCTGCAGCTGCTCGAGCTTCGGCACGACAACGGTCATGAGCTGCAAGATGATCGACGCGGTGACGTACGGCATAATCCCGAGCGCGAACAGCGCGAACTGGGAGAGGGCGCCGCCCGAGAAGACGTTCAGCAGCCCGAGAATCGTCCCGCCGCGGCTGTTGAAGTAGTCCTTGATCGTCTGGGAGTCGACACCGGGCGCGGGGATCCAGGAGCCCAGGCGGTAGAGCGCCAGGATCATGAAGGTGAAGAGGACGCGCTTCCGTAGTTCCGGCACGCGCCACGCATTGGCGAGCCAGGAGAACATCTATGCGTCCTCGGAAGCCGGTGCTGACCGAGGAGTCGCCTGCTTCGGCTTCTTCCGCTTCGGCTCTCTCAAGAGCGAGACAGTCCCGCCGGCCTTCTCGACCTTCTCGCGCGCCGTGGCGGAGATGGCGTGGACGCGGATGGTCAGCTTCTTGCTCAGGTCTCCGTTTCCGAGCAGCTTGACGTCGGTCTTCGTGTTCCGGATCAGGCCCTTCTCGACCAGCGCCTCAGGCGTGACCTCCGCTCCGTCGTCGAAGGCGTCGAGCGACCCCACGTTGACCGGGGCCGTCGAGGTGCGGAACGGACCGATCGGCATCGCGTCCTTCGAGGTCGAGCCGCGCTGCTTGCCCACGCGCATATAAAGGGGCATCTGGCCGCCTTCGAACCCTGCTCGCATCTTGTGCGAGCCCGACCGGGCCTTCTGGCCCTTGATCCCTCGACCCGAATAGCGGCCCTTGCCCGACCCGAGACCCCGGCCCAGGCGCTTGCGAGCCTTCCGGCTCTGCGCAGGCTTGAGCGAAGACAGGTTGAGCTCCTTAGCCACTTTCGACCCTCACGAGGTGTCGGACCTTCCGAAGCATGCCTGCCAGGACCGGCCCGTCGTCGTGCTCGACGGTCTTGCCGATCTTGCCGAGGCCCAGCGCTCGGAGCGTCCCTCGATGCTTCTCGGTCTGCCCGATCTGGCTTCGGATTTGCGTGATTCGAACCTTTGCCATCAGCTCGTAACTGCGGGGGTCTGACCCCGTTCGGGGTCAGACCCCGGCTCTTCGCTTTCCTCTTCCTCCGGTGCCTGATAGGGCAGGACCTGGGAGATCGTCAGGCCCCGCATCCTGGCCACCTCGTCCGGGCGGCGAAGACGCTTCAGCCCGTCCACGGTCGCTTTCGCCATGTTGATCGGATTCGTGGTGCCGAGGCTCTTGGCGAGGATGTCGCGGATGCCCGCGAGCTCGAGCACGGCCCGGACTCCTCCGCCGGCGATCACGCCGGTTCCCTCGCTCGCCGGGCGCAACAGCACGCGCGCCGCGTCGGAGCGACCGAGAATCTCGTGGGTGATGGTGGAGCCGTGCTTGGGGACGGTGAAGAGGTTCTTCTTCGCGTCGTCGACGGCCTTCGTGATCGCGAGCGGAACCTCGCGGGCCTTCCCGTAGCCGACGCCGACGCGATCGACCTCGTCGCCGATCACGACCAGTGCGGTGAAGGAGAAGCGCCGGCCGCCCTTGACGACCTTCGCGACACGGTTGATCTCGACCACGCGCTCCTTAAGCTCGCGGGTCTCTTCGCGCTCGATCACCTGGCGCTCGACGGGAGTGAATTCAGGCCTTGTGCTCACCTAGAACTTGAGTCCTCCTTTGCGCGCGGCCTCGGCGAGCGCCTTCACGCGTCCGTGGTACAGATAGCCGCCGCGATCGAACACGGCAGCGACGACGTTTGCCTTCTTCGCATTCTCGGCCAGCAGCTTGCCCACCTCGGCGGCCTGGTCGGTCTTGTCGCCCTTGAACGACTTCACCTGGAGCCAGCTGGCAGACGCCAGCGTCCGGCTGGCGGTGTCGTCGACGAGCTGTGCCACGATCCCACGATTCGACCGTGTCACGACCAGGCGCGGCCGTTCGGCCGTTCCGGACACCTTGCCGCGGACTCGTTTGTGTCGGCGGTGTCGCGCCTCTCTGACGGTGAGCGTAGACATCACGCTCGCTTACC
>JBKPEC010000115.1:0-4787 GCA_046728195.1 Actinomycetota bacterium | reverse complement strand
AGGAAGGCCCGTTCGGCGACCACACCGGCTACTACACGCCGCCTGAGCCGTTCCCGGTGTTCCACCTGAGCGCGATCACGATGCGCCGTGACGCGATCTATCCCTCGATCGTCGTCGGCAAGCCTCCGCAGGAGGACGCCTGGCTCGGCAAGGCCACCGAACGCATCTTCCTGCCGGCGATCAGGATGACGGTGCCCGAGATCGTCGATTACGACCTGCCGATCGCGGGCGCGTTCCACAATTGCTGCATCGTCTCGATCCGCAAGGGCTACCCGGGCCACGCCCAGAAGGTCATGCACGCGATCTGGGGACTGGGGATGCTCAGCCTGACGAAGGCGGTCGTGGTCGTGGACGAGTGGGTCGACGTTCACGACTACGAGGAGATCATGTTCCGCGTCGGCGCCAACGTCGACCCCCAGCGCGACGTCCTGATCACGGAGGGCCCGCTCGACCATCTCGACCACGCTCCGACGCGGCAGTTCTACGGCGGCAAGATCGGGATCGACGCCACCCACAAGGGGCCGCAGGAGGGCACCCGCGAGTGGCCGCCGGAGATCGAGATGACTCCCGAGGTGAAAGCGCTCGTGGACCGGCGCTGGGAGGAGTACGGGATCTCGTTAGTCGAGTCGCTGCAAAATGGCAGACCGCGTCATAGGATCTCAACTTCGGGCTCCCGAGCGAAGCGAAGGGACTAATCCGAACACCCGAAAGTGCGCAGCATTTTCGTGTTTAGCACCGATTGTTACGTCGTTGACACCTCCAACGGGACGGGGGTTGAATTCACTGTGGTGACGAAGGGGGACGTGCGGTGATGGAGCCCCAACACGGGGATCGGCCACATTCGCCGGGACCGTCCGTCTACCCGATCGGCTTCGCCGCCGGCATCGCCTGCATCCTCGTCGGACTGATCATCAATCCGACGGTGATCGCTCCGATCGGCGGCGCGATCGCGATCGTGTTCGGATTCCTCTGGGCTCGAGACGCGACGAAGGAATACCGGGGTGAGCCCGTTCAGCCGATCGAGCCCGAGACCGGCGGCCCGCCGCCGTCAATCGACGCGGCAGCAGTGCCCGCCGACCGCGGCGGGCCCGCGATGCCCGAACCGGAACCCGGAGAGCGGTTCCCGCGCAACCGCTTCCTCGAGTTCTCGACGCTCGGCCTCGGCGCTGTGATCGGCGGTCTCGTCACGGTGCCGGCGCTCGGCTTCATGATCGTGCCCGCATATCGGAAGCAGGGCTATCCGACGGTCGATCTTGGTCCGCTCACCAACTTCCCCGAGGGCAAGTGGTTCGTGACGAAGTTCTTCATGCATCCGGTTCAGGGCGAGGTCACGCATCGGACCGCCTACATCCGCAACAACGGTCTCCTGAACGGCAAGCCGAGCTTCACGATCATCTCCAACCGCTGCGCGCACCTGGGCTGTCCGGTGCAACCGAATGGTCCGGTGCAGAACAACCAGACGAAGGAGGTGCAAGGAAAGGGCGGACAGGAGATCACCATGATCCCCGTCATCCCGGCCGGCGGCTACGGCTGCCCGTGCCACGGCGGGCAGTACGACTCGGAAGGCAACCGCACCTCCGGACCACCTGTGCGCGCGCTCGACCGCTACGAGTTCGCCGTCGTCAACGGCCATCTCATCCTCGGCACGCCCTTTAGCGTCTCCCACGTCGACGGCGAAGGGAAGAACGCGAAGATCCACAAGTACAAGCTCGCCGGCCCCGGCCAACACGTCGACGGCTGGGAACAGATCTTCTACCCGATTCAGCCTCCGCACTAGGTGACTCAACCGCCCCCATTCACCGGCCCCTGGCGCGCGATCCCGCGGCGCCATGCCGCGTCCTCACTCGCCCCTGGGCAGTCAGCCCAGGGGCTCCCTGCGTCCTTGCCTGGCTTGGTGCTCGCGCACCGGGAATCCGGCAATGAGGGCGGCTGAATCACGTGGCCGTCACGACCCGACCCACGCGCAAGTCCGCCCGCCGCCGGCAGATCGAGGCGGCGATCAACTACCCGATCGACTGGCTCGAAGAGCGCTCCGGCCTGGTCGGCGCGCTCCGCTACTTCCTCTTCCGCAAGGTTCCCGGTGACACCAACTGGTTCCACACCCTCGGCTCGGCGACGCTAACCGCGTTCCTGGTGCAGGCGATCACGGGGGTGATCCTTGCCATGTACTACCAGCCCGACGCGACGGTGAATCCGCGGACCGGCACGTCCGCCGCCTACGGGTCGATCCAGCACATCACCAATGACCTCACGTGGGGTTGGCTCGTCCGCGGCATGCACAAGTGGGGCGCCAGCGTCTTCATCATTCTGATGTTCTTCCATATGGCGCGCGTGTTCCTGTTCGGCGCGTACAAATACCCGCGCGAACTCAACTGGATCATCGGGGTGAGCCTGCTCGCGGTCGGGATGCTCGAGGGCTTCACCGGCTACCTGCTGCCGTGGGACCAGACGGCGTACTGGGCGACCGTCGTCGGCATCAACCTCAACGGCACCGCGCCGATCCTAGGCCCGTTCCTGGCGGACTTCCTGCGCGGCGGCGCAGAGATCGGCGGCGACACCCTCAGTCGCTTCTACTCGCTGCACATGCTGGTGATCCCCGGTCTGATCTTCGCGTTGATCGGCCTCCACCTCTATCTCGTGATCCGGCTCGGAGTGAGCTCGCCGCCCTGGTCCAGTGAAGCGGCCGGCTCCGACTGGAACGAGAAGCCGAGCTCGAACGGACGCCCCGGGCTGACGCAGCCCGTCGCGCGCAGCAACTGGCGGCGCAACGGAGGTGACACCTAGTGCCCCTCCCAGCAATACTTGTCGGCCTCTGGCCCGCGATCACGCGGCGCCAGAGTCCACCCTCGCCCTTAGCAAGGCTTTCTAGCCTTGCTGCGGTTGAGTGCGGCCTCCGGCTGGGTGCTCGCGACCCAGAGACTCAACAGCATCACTGGAAGGGGCACTGATGGCCACCACCGAGGAGTGGCGTCGGAACTACACGAAGTACAAGGACGACGTCAAGCGGAGAGGGAAGCCGTTCTACCCCTACGCGATGTTTCACGACACGGTGATGAGCCTCGTCGTCGTGTCGGTGATCATCGCGCTCGCAGCCGTCTGGTTCTACACGAGCACCGAGGACCCGAAGGACTGCAGCAAGGCGTGGGATTCGTGCACGCTCGGCCCGCGTTACTCCGAGCCCGCCGACCCGGCGACCACGAACTTCGTCCCGCGTCCCGACTGGTACTTCTACTTCCTCTTCTACCTACTGCGGATCTTCAAGTGGCCCAACTCGGTGATCCTCGGAACGGTCGGCATCCCGACGATCCTGCTGATCATCGCGTTCGCGATTCCATTTGTCGACCGGCGGATGGAGCGGCGGCTGACGCGCCGGCCGGTCGCAGTTGTGGCAGCGATCCTGGTGGTCATCTCGATGGGCGTCCTGACCTGGAAGGGGGCGACCGCGAAGGAGGCGCTGGCCAGCGAGGTCGTGCAGGCCGTGCCGTCGTGGGCGCAGCGGCAGGGTTTCGCCGACAATCCCGAGGCGGTGGCGGGGGCGAAGATCTTCGCCAGCTCGGGGTGTACCGCCTGCCACACCTATCTCGGCACGGGGAGCTCGAACCAGGGTGCTCCCGACCTCAGCAACGAAGCGACGCGCGGAAAGTCCAAGCAGCAGCTCATGGCCTACATTCGCGACCCCTCGAAGTTCGGCAACAACATCATGCCCAAGTTCGGGTTCTCCGATCAGCAGCTGTCCCAGCTGGCTGATTTCCTGCTCGCCTCCAAAGGCCCGAAGTAATCTTGGTGGCGGCTCCTGTGTGTGCCGCGTGTTGGAAAGGGCGATCCTAGATGCGTGTCTTCCTCGGCATAACGGGCGCCTCTGGCGCTCCGTACGCGGCTCGGCTCGTGGAGGCACTCGCGGGCGCAGACGTGGAGCTCGGCCTCTGCGCGTCCAGTGCGGGCATCGAGGTGCTCGCGACCGAGCTCTACGGCAACGCGCGTCTCTCGCGTGACGAGACGCTCACCCGCTTGCTCGAACATGCGCAGGGCGGAAACGTGACGGTCTACGAGCCGAACGACTGGAAGGCGCCGTACGCCAGCGGCTCGGCGAAGGTGGATGCGTACGTGATCTGTCCGTGCTCGATGGGCACGCTTGGGACGATCGCTTCGGGCGCGATGTCGAATCTCATCCACCGCGCGGCCTCTGTCGCCCTCAAGGAGGAGCGCAAGCTCATCGTCATGCCGCGCGAGACACCGTTGTCACTCATCCACCTGCGCAACCTGCTCGCAGTCAAGGAGGCCGGCGCGACCGTCTTGTTCCTCGCGCCCGGCTTCTACCACGGCGCCGACACGGTCGAGGACCTCGTGAACTTCGTCGTTGGGCGCGCTCTCGACCAGCTGGGGCTCGAGGTCGAGCTGGTGAGGCGGTGGGGAGATCAATGAGCGTCGGCTACGAGTCCGGGCGCCTCGCGCCGGACGCCGTCGAGCGCATGTTCGACCGTATCGCGCCGGTCTACGACGCCATGAACCGCACCATGACCGTGGGTCTCGATCGGCGCTGGCGGCGAATCACCGCCGAGTCGGTCGTCCAGCCCGGCGACGACGTGCTTGACGGCTGTTGTGGGACCGGCGACCTCGCGATTGCCGCGGCACGTCGGGGCGGCCGAGTCACCGGGCTCGACTTCTCGGAACGGATGCTCGAGCGCGCTGAGCGCAAGGCACCCGAGCTGAAGTGGATCCGGGGGGACATGCTTGCGATGCCGTTCGCCGACGAGAGCTTCGATGCCGCGACAGTGGGCTTCGGCGTA
>JBKPEC010000114.1:0-6685 GCA_046728195.1 Actinomycetota bacterium | reverse complement strand
CAGCCGCCACTTCTTCAGCGCTGCGTAGAGCGGGTCGTCGGGCTCGGCTGGGCGCGCGCTCCCTGACTCGACCCCGAGCTCGCCGAGGAATCGGCTCGGCTTGCCGCTCCAGGTCAACGCAAGATGGCGCTTGGCCCGCGTGAGCCCGACGTAGAGGAGGCGCCGCTCCTCGGCGATCTCTTCCGCCTTCTTCGCCTGCCGGATCGGCAGCTCACGTTCTTCGACCCGTGGGATGAAGACAGCCTCGAACTCCAGCCCTTTGGCGCCGTGCAGCGTCAAAAGGTGAACACCCTTCCGCTCGGGGCCGGTAGAGCCGAAGCGCTCCTCGAGATCGGCGATGAAGCCGTCCGTCGTGCGAAGGCCGTCGTCGAACTCGGCTGCCAGCTTGACGAGCCGGCCGAGATCGGCCTGGCGAACCATCTCCCGCTCGCCGAGCTTCTCGGGCGGGCGCTCGACCCAGCCCGCGTCCTGCGCGAAGCCGCTCACCGCGGCCGCGACAAGCGGAGTCGCCTTCAGCTTGCGTAACCGCTTGAGCAGCTGTCTCGCCGCTTCTCGCCCGAGGAGCGCAGCGCCCTGGAACGGGATGCGCGCCTCGTGGAACGGCTCCTCGAAGTCCGCGAGCCGGGCATTCGTCCGGCAAAGCACGGCCATCTCCTCGTAAGGCACGCCTGCACCGTGTAGCGCACGCACTTGCTCGACCACGTACGCCTGCTCCGCGCCGGCCGACGGCAACGCGCGCAGGCTCGGCTCCGGCCCGGCCTCGCGCGTCGCGCGCAGGACCTTCTCCGCGCCGTCGAGTGCCGGGACGATTCTGTTCGCGAGCGCGAGCACTTCGGGCGAGGACCGGTAGTTGGCTTCGAGCCGGACGACGGTCGCGCCGGGAAATCGCCGCGGGAGCTCGAGGAGGTAGCGCGGCGTCGCACCGGTGAACGCATAGATCGACTGGTAGTCGTCGCCGACCGCGCACAACTCGTCGCTCCCGCCGAGCCAGCGATCGAGCAGCGTCTGCTGCAAGAGGTTGACGTCCTGGTACTCGTCGACGGTGAAGCCGCGATACCGCTCGCGCACTCGGGCCCGTGCGAGTTCGTCCTCGTCGAACAGCCGGACCGCGAGCTCGAGCAGGTCTTCGAAGTCGACGAAGCCGCGCTCCGCCTTCTCCGATTCGTAGAAACGGAACACACGATGCATGAGGTCGCGCGGGATCGGCGGCTCGTGGTCTCCGAGACCCTCGTCGTAGGTGTCCGGGGTCAGACGGCGGTTCTTTGCCCACTCGATCTCGGTGGCGAGATCGCCCGCGGGCCGGAACCTGTACGGCGGCGGCAGGTTGTTGGCGATACGGCGCAGCGTCAAGGCCTTCGACGGCAGAATCCGGCTCGGCGCGTCGCCGAGCCAGCTCAGCTGCGCAAACGCGGCGGAGTGGAACGTTCGCGCCGTCACGCCGGATACGCCCAGTGCAGCGAGCCGCCCGCGCATCTCCGTCGCAGCCTTGTCCGTGAAGGTCACGGCGAGAATCTCGTTCGCGCCGAAGGCGCCGCCTGCGACCTGGTTCGCGATGCGCCGGGTGATCGTCGTCGTCTTGCCGGACCCCGCGCCGGCAAGGATGCAGACGGGGCCACGAACCGTCTCGACCGCGCGCCGCTGCTCCTCGTTCAGCCCGTCGAAGATTCCTGCGGCGTCCACCGATTCCACCCTACGGACGCAGTTGGACGGAGCTGTGACGGCTTAGTGGAGAGTGTCCTCCAGGATTGCAGGCCCGGCGCGGCGGGGCTCACGCAGCATGGCGGCGAGCTTCGAGACGACGTCGAGGGTGTCCCCGCGCTCGACCATTCGCTCGAGCTCCGTCAGCTCGTCGTCGAGCCAGTCGACGTCGATCGGCGGCCGGGCTGCGCGCAGAATCTTCGGATGAGACGTCGGGCCGACGGTCTCCCCGGCTGTCCAGAGCTCCTCGTGCAGCTTCTCGCCGGGACGAACGCCGACGAACGCGATCGGAATCTCGACCTCGGGCTCCTTTCCCGAGAGCCGGATCATGTTGCGCGCGAGCTCGAGGATCTGCACCGGCTCGCCCATGTCCAGGACGTACACCTGCCCACGCCCGCCGATCGCGCCGGCCTGCACGACCAGCGACACCGCCTCCGGGATCGTCATGAAGTAGCGCGTCATCTCCGGGTGCGTGACGGTCACCGGCCCGCCCTTCTCGATCTGGCGGCGGAAGATCGGGATGACGCTGCCGGACGAGTTCAGGACGTTCCCGAACCGGACGGCGACGAACCGGGTGCTGATGTCGTCACGGTGCCCGTAGGCCTCGACGATCCACTCACAGAGCGCCTTCGACTGTCCGAGCAGGTTCTTCGGGTTCGCGGCCTTGTCCGTCGACACGAGCACGAACCGGCGCGTGCCGTACTCGACCGCGACCTCCGCGATCACGCGTGTGGCGAGCGTGTTGTTGCGGACCGCCTCGAGCGGGTTGGCCTCCAGCAGGGCGACGTGCTTGTACGCCGCCGCGTGGAAGACCAAGCCCGGCCGGTAGCGCTCGAAGACCTGGCTCATCTTCGCCCGGTCGCCGCAGTCGCCGAGCACCGTCGCGACGGCGGAGAAGTCGCGATCGTCGACCAGCTCGCGCTCGATGTCGAAGAGGGCGGCTTCCGACTGCTCCACGAGCACGAGCCGCGCCGGCCCGACCCGCGCGATCTGGCGGCAGAGCTCGGCGCCGATCGAGCCTCCGGCGCCGGTCACGAGCACGGTCTCGCCCGAGAGGTACTTGGCGATCGAATGGACGTCGACCTCCACCGGCTCGCGGCCGAGAACGTCCTCCACCTGGACCGGGCGGATCTGTCCCGCAAGGTTCAGGTCGCCGGAGATCAGCTCGTAGAGACCCGGCAGCGTCTTCACCGGCACGTGCGCCTCCTGCGCGATCTCCACGATGCGGCGTCTCGTGCCACCCGAGGCGGACGGGATCGCGATCAGGACTTCGTCCGGCGGGTTGTCGCGCAAGATGTGCGGCAGGTCGTCTGTCGTCCCGAGCACGCGGATGCCGTGTAGACGGATGTTTTTCTTACGGGGATCGTCGTCGATGAGACCGATCGGCGTGTAGCCGAGCGCCGGCGCCTTCAACATCTCGCGGACGACGAGCTGCGCTGCGTCGCCTGCCCCGACGACGATCACCTCCTTGCCCCGCGCGATCAGCGAGGCGGCGCCGGGTCGCTCGATCATGCTGCGCGCGATCAGCCGGGTGCCCGCGACGAAGGCGAGCAGGATCAGCCAGTCGAGGACCGCAATCGAGCGCGGCAGCGGGAAGCCCTTGACCGGGTGCGCAAAGTAGACGACCAGGTCGGAGGCGACGCACGCGACCGTGACGCCGCGCGCCGCTCCCCACATGTCCCGCGTGGAGACGTAGCGCCACCAGCGGTTGTAGAAGCCGAAGGCGATGAAGACCGCGAGCTTGATCGCGACGACGACCAGGATCGTGTCCAGCATCAGGCGGTGGTACGGGGCGGGCACGCCCTTGTCGAACCGGAGCCAGAACGCGAGCCACCAGGCGAGCGCGATCAGCGCGCCGTCAGCGAGGAGCTGCCAGATTCGGTGTCGGTTGACCGGGATCACGATGCCACCGGCGCGGCCGCCTGCACGACGGAGACCACGCGCTCCTGCTCTGCTGGGCTGATCCCCGCCCAGAGCGGAACCGAGAAGTTGTCCTGCGCGAGCTGCTCGGTGACCGGGAGCGATCCACTTACGTAGCCGAGGTAGGCGAGCGCCGGCTGCCGATGCAGCGGGGTCGCGTAGTAAACGGCGCTGCCGATCCCCTCCGCCTTCAGCGCCGTGCGGATACGGTCCCGGTCGGGCGAGCGACAGACGAACAGGTGATAGGCGTGACCGGGCTCGTCCTCCGGCAACTCGCAGGCGCTCCCCAGACCGAGCTCGGCGTAACGAGCCGCCGCCTCGCGGCGCTGCGCGACCCAGAGGTCGAGCTCCTGGAGGAAGACGCGGAGGACCGCAGCCTGCAATTCGTCGAGCCGCGAGTTGTAGCCGATCAGCTCGAAGTCGACCTTGTCGCGCGAGCCGTGGAAGCGCAGACGCCGCACGCGCTCTGCCAGCTCCTCGTCATCGGTCGAGACGAGCCCGCCGTCACCCAGGCAGAACAGATTCTTCGTCGGATAGAAGCTGAACGTCGAAGCGACTCCGCTGCGGGCGATGTCCGGCGAGCCGAACGCCTGCGCGGCATCCTCGATGATCGGCACGCCCAGCCCGTTGAGGTCGCCGAGCGACGCGGGCCTGCCGAACAGGTGCACGGCGATCACGGCCTTCGTCCGCGGGGTGATGCGAGCGGCAACGTCCCCCGGATCGAGGTTCATCGTTGCCGCGTCGACGTCCGCGAACACCGGCGTCGCGCCGCGACGCGCGATCGCCTCAGCGGTGGCGTAGAACGTGAACGATGGACAGATCACCTCGTCCCTTGGCCCGACGCCGAGCGCGTCGAGGACGAGGACGAGCGCGTCCGTGCCGTTCGCAACGCCGACACTCTCGCGCACGCCGAGGTAAGCGGCGGCCTCGCGCTCGAAGGCGGCCACGTTCGGCCCGAGGATGAACTCGCCGCTGACCAGCACGCCCTCGATCGCCTCGCGGACGCGGGGCAGGATCGGTTCGTACTGTGCCTTTACATCAACGAGCGGGATCGGACGCACGGCTTGAGAGTCTAGAAGGCGGCGACTCGGCGGCGCCTCAGAAAGGCCGTGCGAGCGTTGCTCGTGCGGCCGTCCAACGCACAAAACTAGGGCCGAGACCGCTCCTGGACGCCTGGACCCGGCTTGGGCGAGCGTCGGCGTCGGACGATCCAGAAGACCAGGAGCACCAGAATTGCGGCCACAACGAGATACTCGACGTAGCCGAAGTCGTGGTGGACGCGCTCGTAGCTCTGCCCGGCAGCCCACCCGATGCCCGCGAATGCGAACGCCCAGATCGCGGAGCCGATCGCAGTCAGCACGACGTACGGCGCGAACGGCATCCGGAAGACCCCGGCCGGGATGGAGATGAATGAGCGGATCACCGGGGTGATGCGGCCGATGAACACCGCGTAGCTGTCCCAGCGGTCGAACCAGCGCTCCGCCCGGTCCAGCTTGTCGCCCGACAGGTGGAACCAGCGCCCCCGCCGCTCCAGCAAGGGGCGGCCTCCATAGATCCCGATCGCCCAGCCCACGATCGCTCCGAAGAGGTACCCGAGCGTCCCGGCAAGTGCCATCGCGACGAACGCCCACGCGTGCGAGGAGATCTGGTGACCGAAAAGGTCGACGTGCTGGCCGGGGAACGCACCGGCAGCGAGGGCACCCGCGTACACCATGACGAGCTCGCTCGCGGCCGGAAACACTGCGTCGATCGCCATCAGCACGAACACGGCGTACAGCCCGTGGTCTCCGATCAGCGAGGTGAGCGAGCTCGTGACGCTGGCTACCGGCACTCGCCCGAGGCTACCGGCGCAGGCGGAAGGGAGACGTCAGTTCGACCGCACCGACGTCGTTGGTGGCGGTCGCGCTGAAGACGTAGGCGCCCGGACGGCCTGTCCAGCTGATCGAGCCGTCGCCCGCAGGCAGGGTCCGGGCGGGCAAGGTGCGCACGAGCCCGCCGCCGGGCGTCTCGATCCGTACGACCACGCGAGCCGGACGCGCCAGCTTGAACGTTGCAGTGACACGCCGCCCTGTGGCTCGAGCTGTCAGAAACCCGAGCGTGTTGTTGAGCGCGAACTGGCGGTCGGCAACCGAATGGCGGCCGAGATCGTCGTCGGCGACCACGTGGAAGGTCCACGTTCCCTCCGGTTGGGCCGCACCCGTCCAGTTGAAGCGATACGTCCCGGCGGCGCGCTGGCCGGAGTCCAGCGGCACGACGACGCCGCCCGGACCGTTGAGAGTCGCGCTCACGGTCGAGGGGCGCACGAGCTTGTACGCGAGCGCCTGCGTATCGTCGACCCCGTCTGCGTTCGGCGAGACGACGCGGGCACTCGGCACGGTCGCATAGACGCCGTAGTAGAAGAGCATGAGCGCCTCCGCGACTGGACGCTCGCCGCCGGGGTCCGAGGGCCGGTTGAGCAGCTTCCCGTCGAACGCCATGGTCGTCGAGCCACCCGAGTCGAGCGCCGATGCGGTGACGCAACCGAGACGCATCATCGTCAGGGCGAGCTCGAAGTTGGTCAGGCCGGTGCTATATCCCGGCTGCCGGCCGTCGACCGCGACGAGGAGGATCCGGCCGTCGGCCGTCTGACCGACGCCGGTACGCGCAGAGCGCGGAGCCAATTGCTGCGTGCTGAAATCCTCATTCGCTCTGTAGACGGGCTTTCCGTCACGAACGATGAGTGGTCCGCCCCCGACGGCGTCGACAACGTTCGACCAGGGCGGCGTCAACGTGAGCAGGATCGTCACCTTCGAGCCGAGCGGTGCCTCCGAGGAGAGGAAGCCGGCCTGGGCACCGCGCGCGACGAGCACTGCACCGTCGGGCGGAATCGGCTGGTTGCCACCGCTGACGTACTGCGTGACGGGCCCGGTCAGCGGCGTGTTCGGCCGAGTCGCAGGGAACGGCTGGATGATCGCCTGCGCGCCTCCGCTGTCCGCCGGCGTTCGCGCACCCCACGCGCGCGTGTACAGCGTGGTGCGATTCGCGCGCGGCGGCTCGTTGATGCCGAGGACGCGCCGCTGTCCCGATC
>JBKPEC010000113.1:0-17963 GCA_046728195.1 Actinomycetota bacterium | reverse complement strand
GCACCACCCTCGAGGACCTCGACGATTCGGGACCCTTCGACGCCGCCGTGGCGGGGCGTGTACTCCACCATGTGCAGTCGCTGAACCAAGCACTTGACAAGCTCGTCCGCCTCTCACCGCTCCTGATCCTCGACGAGTTCGCTTGGAACCACCTGGACGGGGCGACCACCGACTGGTACGAGGGGCAGCACCGGCTGCTGGTCGCCGCCGGATGCGAGCCGAAGGGGCCGGCCGAGCTCGGTGAGTGGCGCGCTCGCCACACCGACCTGCACCCGTACGAGAGACTGCGCTCGGCGATCGACGCGAGATACAACGAGCGATACTTCGAGTGGCGTCCGTACTTCTATCGCTGGCTCGAAGGCCCGGCGACCGAAGCGCTCGAGGCGACGCTGATCGACGCGGGCGCGATCCGCCCGATCGGATTTCGCTACGCCGGGGTGAGGAGAGAGACGGTGCGCTCCTCCGCGGACTCGCGGTAGTCGGGGCCGAGCTTCTCCTCGAGGATCCGCGTGAGCTCCCCGCTCGCGGCCAGCTCTTCGGCGATGTCCGCGCCGCCGATCAGCTCACCCTTGACGAAGAGCTGCGGGATGGTCGGCCAGCCGGAGACGGCCGAGAGCTCCTGGCGGATCGCCGGATCGGGGAGGATGTCCACGCCTGTCACAGGTGCGCCGGCCTCGCGGAGCGCGCGGAGTGCACGGTCCGAGTTGCCGCACATGACGAACTGCGGCGTCCCCTTCATGAACAGGGCGACCGGCTCGTTGTCGATTACCTCGTGGATGCGCTCGCGCAGCTCGCTCATTCGCTTCCTTTCGTCTTGATCCGCAACTCGTGGATGGTGCCGTCACGCAGGGGCTCGGCGAGCGCCTCATGTACGAGGCGATGCTGGTCCAGGAGCGACAGGCCGTTGAACGCCGGACTTGCGACAGTCACCTGGAAATGGTCGCCGCCGCCGGTCCGGTCCTCGACACGCAGCTCCGTCGCGTCGGGAAACGCGCGTTCGAGTAGCCCTTCGAGAGTCTGGACGGCCATGCGGGCATGTTAGTGATGGGCCAGGTACTCGAGCAGGTCGGAGCGCGTGAGGACCCCGACCGGCTTCCCGTTGTTGGCGATCACAAGGGCGTTCGTGCGGCCTGTCAGCGCGGCGAAGACCTCGTCGAGCGTCACGTCTGTCTCGACGGCCGCCAGCGGAGGTTGCATTGCGGCGGCCACGTCCTCGTGAAGTGCGTCGGGATTCTTGAACACACGGTCGAGCAGGTCGCGATCTTGCAGCGAGCCGATCACGTCCGCCAGTGACTGCACTTCCCCGTCACGGACGACCGGAAGCTGGGAGATCGAGTACCGCTGCATCACGTCGATCGCCTCGCCGACCTTCTGGTGAGCGGCAATCGTGATGAGCGCGGGCACGTCGATCTCCTCGAGCCGCTTCGAGCGCAAGACCTCCGAGACGGTCGGCACCGGGGCCCGCCGCTCGACGAAGCCGTGCTCGAGCATCCAGTTGTCGTCGTAGAACTTGGACATGTAGGAACGGCCCGAGTCGGGAATCATCGTCAGGATCCTCGCCTCCGGGCCGAACCGCTTGGCGACCTCGAGCGCCGCCCACACGGTCGTTCCACCGGAGCCGCCGACGAGCAGCCCTTCCTCCCGCGCGAGCCGACGCGCGGTGAGGAATGAATCACGGTCGGAGACGCGCACCCATTCGTCGACCACCGACGGATCCATCGTCTTCGGCCATGTGTCCTTGCCGATGCCTTCGACCAGGTATGGATGGACGTCCCGCTCGTTCTGCGCGGTGTAGACGGAACCCTCCGGGTCTGCGCCGACGATCAGCACCTCTGGCGTGTGCTCCTTGAAGTAACGGCCGACTCCGGAAATCGTCCCGCCGGTGCCGACGGAGATGACGATCGCCTCGACCTCTCCGCCCGTCTGCTCCCAGATCTCGGGCCCAGTCTGGAGGTAGTGAGCCTCCGGGTTGGACATGTTCGAGTACTGGTCCGGCTTGAAGCCGCCGGGGATCTCCTCGGCGAGCCGGTCGGAGACCGAGTAGTACGACTCGGGCGAGTCCGGCTCGACGGCGGTCGGGCAGATCACGACCTCGGCACCGTACGCGCGCAGCATCGAGATCTTCTCCTGACTCATCTTGTCCGGCATCACGAAGATGCAGCGGTAGCCCTTCTTGGCCGCCGCGATGGCGAGGCCGACACCCGTGTTCCCCGAGGTCGGCTCGACGATCGTGCCGCCGGGCTTCAGCTTTCCTTCGGCCTCGGCCTTCTCGATCATCGCGAGCCCGATCCGGTCCTTGACCGAGCCGCCGGGGTTCAAGTACTCGAGCTTGGCCAGGAGCTCGGGTGCCACGTCGCGACCCACGGAATCCAGACGCACGATCGGCGTGTTGCCGACGAGCTCGAGGACGGTGGGGTATTCCCGCGCCATGCGCAAGGAAGCTTAGTCGGGTGGTCGGGGCGGAATAGCTCTGCGTACAGGCCGTATGTCCACTCGACACGGAAGGGAGTGGGGGATGAAGATTGCAACGATTGGCAGGGGCAACATCGGCGGAGGTCTGGGCGATCGCTGGGAGCAGGCCGGCCACGAGGTAACACGTATCGGGAAGGAAGGCGGAGACGTGACCGGTTCCGAGGTCGTCCTCATCGCTGTGCCGGGAGGGGCAGTCGCGGACGCGTTGGACAACCTCCTGGGCCTCGAAGGGAAGACCGCCATCGACGCGACCAACCTGTTCGGTGTCGACGCGCCGGCTGGGTTCGCGTCGAACGCCGAGTTCGTCAAGTCGAGGACGAATGGGCCGACGGTGAAGGCCTTTAACCTGAACTTCGCACGGCTCTATGACCAGATCGGAGCGCAGAGCGAGAAGCCGGGCAACATCTGGACTGGAGACGAGGAGGCGCGCGAGGTGACCGAGCGATTGATTCGGGACGCCGGCTTCGAGCCCCTCTACGGCGGACCCCTCGAGAACGCCGCCGTGCAGGAGCAGTTTCTGAAGATCATGAGCGGGATCAGCAACGACATCGGACGCTGCTTCTACCGCTTTTGGTCGCCGGGTTAGGAAGCGAGGGCCGCGACGAGCGATCGCACGACGAAGGCGTCACCCCCGCTACGCAGTGGCGCTAGTGTCGGAAATGGCGGCGCCCGGTGAGCACCATGGTCACGCCTGCGTCGCGAACCGCCGCTGTGACTTCGTCGTCCCGCTTCGAGCCGCCCGGCTGGATGATCGCGGACACGCCGGCGTCGAGCGCCGCCTGCGGACCGTCCGCGAAGGGGAAGAACGCGTCTGACGCCAGCACGGCGCCGCGAACGTCGTGGCCGTGCTCTCGTGCCTTCTCGAGGGCCAGCCGGACTGAGTCCACCCGGCTCGTCTGGCCGCCGCCGATCCCGATCGTCGCCAGGTCCTTGGCCAGGACGATCGCATTCGAGGCGACATGCTTGCAAACGCGCCACGCGAAGACGAGATCGCCCCAGCTCGTTTCGTCAGGCTCGCCGCAGGCGACCTCCATCGTCTCGCGGTCGTCGATGTCCCAGTCACGGTCCTGCACGAGGAGGCCGCCGAGCACGCGCTTCAGGTCGCGTTCGCCGCGCGGAAAGCCGCGACGCTCGCGATCGTGCAGGATCCGGATCGCTTCCTTGCGTTGCAGTGCAGCTAGGGCACCAGCGTCGTAATCCGTTGCTAGGAGGACGTCGATGAAGCGTTCGGCCAGCGCGCCGCCCAGTCCGGCGGACACCGGCCGGTTCAGCGCGCAGACCATCCCGAATGCCGAAACGGGATCGGAGGCGAGCGCCCGGTCATAGGCCTCCTCGATCGTGCCGGCGACCGCGACGCCGCAAGGATTCGCGTGCTTGACGATCACGCAGGCGGGCAGCGCGAACTCGCGCAGTAGCAGCCGCGCGGCCGAGAGATCCAGTAGGTTGATCAGCGACAGCTCCTTGCCGTGAAGCTGCTCGACGCGCGAGAGCAGGTGCACTCGTGCCCCCTGCTCGGCGTAGTAGGCGGCCCGCTGGTGCGGGTTCTCGCCGTAGCGCAGGTCCGCGACCTTGGTGAACGCAGTGACGAGCGTCTCGGGAAACGCCTGGATGTCGCCGAACCAGCGCGCGATCGCCGCCTCGTACGCAGCGGTGGTGGCGAAGGCCTCGGCGGCGAGCGACCGCCGTGTCGCGGGAGAGAGGTCCCCGCGCTCTCGGAGCTCTCCGAGCACCGACTCGTAGCGCTCGGGCCGACAAACCGGGGCGACATGCGCGAAGTTCTTGGCCGCGCCGCGCAGCATCGACGGCCCGCCGATGTCGATCATCTCGACAGCCTCTTCCTCCCGAACCCCGTAGCGGCCGGCGACCTCGCTGAACGGATAGAGGTTGACGCAGACGAGATCGAAAGGCTGGATCGCCTGCTCCTCGAGCGTGGCAACGTCGTCGAACCGGTCCCGCCGCGCGAGGATGGCGGCATGGATCTTGGGATGGAGCGTCTTGACGCGGCCGCCGAGCATCTCCGCGACGCCGGTCAGCTCCTCCACGCGTTCGACGTGGAGCCCGATCTCGTGCTCGAGAAAGTCCGCGGTACCGCCGCTTGCGACCAGCTCGTAGCCGAGCTCGGCGAGACCTCGCGCGAACTCCTGCAGGCCGGTCTTGTCGTACACGGAGATCAGGGCGCGCATAGCTCGGCCACCACCTCGGAAAGAATGCGGTGCTCGACCGCATGGATACGCTCGACGAGACTTTCTCGGGGCTCGACCTCGACGGATTCCTGGCGGATCACCGCGCCGGTGTCGAGCCCGTCATCAACGTAGTGGACGGTCACGCCGGTCGTCTCGACTCCGGCGGCCAGGGCATCGTCGATCGCGTGCGCGCCGGGAAATTTCGGCAGAAGCGACGGATGGACGTTGACGACACGGTCGGGAAAGCGCTCGAGGAATTCGGGAGTGAGCAGGTGCATGTATCCGGCCAGCACCACCAGGTCGACTCCCCGGAGTATCAGCCAATCGGCCATCTCGCGGTCACGAGCCGTGCGGTCGGGATACTGCTCCAGCCCGAACACGCGCGCGGGCAGGCCGGCTGCTTCGGCTCTGGCGAGCGCCCGCGCGTCAGGCCGATTGGCCGCGACTGCGGCCAGCGGGAGGCCCGCGTCGATCAGTGCTTGCAGATTCGTGCCCTCGCCGGAAACGAGCACTCCGATCATGCGAGCTCACCGATGACGACGGCGCCCGCGGGCGCGTCCGGCACGACGGCGCACATGCCGATGCCGAGGTTGAACACTTTTCGCAGCTCCTTCTCCTCGACACCCTGCTCCGCGAGCCAGGCGAAGACCGGTGGGCGTTCCCAGGCAGTCCAGTCGACGTGCGCCTCGAGCCCGTCGGGCAGGACGCGTGACAAGTTTCCGAGAATCCCGCCTCCCGTCACATGGGCGAGGGCGCGCACGTCGGCTGTGGCGCGAAGATCGCGTACCCCATCGACGTAGAGCCGGTGCGGAGCGAGCAGCAAGTCGGCATCGAAATCGCCGTCGCCGACCAGCTCGCGTACGAGCGAGAAGCCGTTCGTGTGCAGCCCGCTCGACGGTAGTCCGATCACGAGATCGCCGGGCCGGCACCGCGAGCCGTCGATCAGCCGCTCACGCTCGACCAGCCCGACGCAGGTGCCCGCGAAGTCGAGCTCTCCATCGCGATAGATGCCCGGCAACTCTGCAGTCTCGCCACCGACCAGCAGGCAGCCGGCGGCGCGACAGACTTCAGCCGCTCCTTCGACGAGCTCGACGACGTCCGCCTGTTCGATTCGCCCAGCGGCGACGTAGTCGAGGAGGAAGAGCGGGTTGGCGCCACAGCACAACACGTCGTTGATGCAGTGCGCGGCGAGGTCCATGCCCGCGGAACGCAGTCGCCCGGCGCGCCGGGACAGCATCAGCTTCGAGCCGACGCCGTCCGTGGATGCCGCTAGGAACCGGCGCTCGTCGAGCGGATAGAGCCCTGCGAACCCCCCGAAAGAACGAGCGCCCGTGGATTCGACTGCAGTCCGCAGGCGCTCGACAATCGATTCGGCCGTGGCGAGCGAGACCCCCGCCTGGTCGTAGGTCTTCGGCTGGCTCGTCAGGGATCCAAGTCTAGAGCCCCTCTCGGCTTCGTTGGCCGGTGTCAGTCACCGAGGTCGATCGTCTGGACGGCAGTGGGCGAGCCGACCGTCACCTTCGAGCCGACGACGCCGCGGAGCAGGAACGCGTTGCTCTCGACGGGGGCGCGTCGGCCCTCGGCCTCGGCATAGGTATGGCCGTCTCCGACCAGGCCGACGACGAGCTGCGACCCGTCCTCCTGCCTGTCGGCCATGAAGATGCTGCCGGTGAGCAGGACGTGCCGGTCGGCGCAGGCTCCGCCCGCTGTCGCCGTGGCGTCGTCGACTTCGATCAGGCACAGCATCCCTTCTTTCCCGGGAACGGCGTAGAGCCGCAGCGTCCCCTCGAGCCGGAGAAGTCGCGAGCCCTGGCCGTTCTTCGAAGCGAAGTTTCTTTCGGCGAACGGGTACGCGAGGACGCTCTCCGGCAGCGTGTCCGCCGCCTTGGATGGACGGGCGAGCGCAGAGACCGATCCGTCTCCGATTTTCACCCTGTCGCTTCCACCGAAGACGAGCTGCGACAGAAGGCCGGCCGTCGCCGCCGCGAGGATCAGCAGCGCTGCGAAGTGAACACGTCGTCGCTTCACGGCTACCACTTGTCCATGCAGTCGTAGACGAAGTGGGCGCTGCCGTCGCGGTTCGAGCAGTAGGCGTAGGTGTAGTAGTACGCGGGGTGAGCGTTGAAGCAGTTGCCGGTGCAGCGCTTGTCGAAATGGCGATACCCGGCCGGAGTCACCTCCCAGACCTGGCTCGACCAGCCCGCGTTCGGGCCGAAGTAGAGCTCGTTGTAGAAGTGGTTGTGGGCGGTCATGCGATCGTAGCCGACCCCGTTCGACGGCATGTTTCGCTGCCACCAGTAGATGTACGAGGTTGCGCCTGCCACCGGCACCAGGCCGAGCGCAAGAGCCGAGACGATCGCGACCGCCGCCACTCGTGGTCGTCGAATCAGTTGTTCCACCGTCACCGTCCTTGTCGGGTTCGTGGGCCCGATCAGGATCGAACGCGGACCGCGTTGCGTCAATTCGCAGTTTTGGACAGTGTCGCGCGCGGCGACGGCGAGAAAGACGAACTGCTGGGGTCAGACCCCTTGCGGGTCTGACCCCTCAGACGAACAGCTCTGCGTGCAGTTGCGGGCGTCCTTGCGGACCGTCCGGAAGGAAGCGCACCAGCGTGTCGCCGATCGTGACCGAGTCACGTGTGTACGGCGCGTCCAGGAGCTCGCCCAGTGCGGAGGCCTTGAGCTCCGGATCGTCCGCGCGTAGCTGCAGCTCCGCCAGCTTGAGCTCCGACTCTCCCGCCAGCAGCTCGTCGAGCCACTCCCGCGGAGGGTGAAGCTCGAGTCTGAAGCCGGCGTTCGTCGTGACGAACGTGCGGCGGCCGCCGTGCTCCTGGATGCGTAGCTCGCGCATGTCCGCGCGGGCAAGCGTGGCGAGGAAATCGTCCTCGTCGAGTGCGAAGCCGAGGTGGTCCAGTCGCGGGAGCTCCCACTGTCCCGGCTGGACGACGACGTTGACCGCGCCGCGCTCGAGCTCGGTCAAGCGCAGCTTGAACCCGGTGCGGTCGAGCTCCTCCCAGCTGGTCCCGGACTCGAACGAGGTCGTGTCCTCGTCGATCCGCCCGTGCCGTGCCACGAGGTTGAAGCCCAGCTTCCCGACGTAGCGGGCCTCCACCTCGCGCACCTTGCTGGTCACCAGGTGGTAATGGAAGAGCTGCACGACCGGCAGACTAGTGGCCATGACGGCGCACCTCGCTGTCGACACCAGCTGGACGTTCGACCCCCTCCAGGTCGTTCCGGCCCTGCTGCTCGCCGCACTCTACGGCCGGCGAGTGCGCACACTGCGCGCGCGGGGCACCGTCGTCCCGGGCTGGCGCATCGCGCTCTTCGCCACCGGGATCGGGCTCCTCCTCGTCGCCCTCGTCACGCCGGTCCACGCGCTCGGCGAGCAGCTCTTCAGCTTCCATATGCTCCAGCACGTCCTGCTCGGGGACCTCGCGCCCCTCGCGTTGCTCGCCGGGCTGACCGGACCGATCCTGCGGCCCGCGCTGGCCTTCCTCTACCGGCTACGCCCCCTCGCCAATCCGTTTGTAGCGCTGCCGCTCTGGGCCGTGAACCTGTACCTCTGGCATCTCCCGTTTCTCTACGACGCGGCCGTGCGGCACGATTCGGTGCACGCGCTCGAGCATCTCTGCTTCTTCACGGGCGGCCTGATCATGTGGTTGCCCGTGCTGGAGACGGTGCCCGCGCCCGAGTGGTTCGGGACGGGCGCGAAACTCGGCTACATCGCCGTGGTTCGGGTGGTCGAAACCGTGCTCGGCAACGTGTTCTTCTGGGCCGGCTCGGTGTTTTACGCCGTCTACGCGCACCGCCAGCGGCTCTGGGGGATCACGCCGCTAGAGGATCAAGGGATTGCGGGCGCGGTGATGATGATCGAGGGCTCCATCGTCACGCTCGTGGCGCTCGCCTGGCTGTTCCTGCGGATGGCAGAGGAGGGGGAGGTACGACAGCAGCTGCTGGAGCGCGGACTGGACCCGAGGACGGTCAGGCGGGCAGTCCGTTATGGGCGCGCGCACTCGCTGGCCGAGCCCGCGCCAGTGGAGGAACTGAGCCGCCCACGCTGAAAGCCCGGCTCACGAGCCGTGCGCTCATCGGGCGTTCATCACATCGATCTCGTGGTCTCATCGATCGAGCGCAGCCTGCCGTTCTACACCGAGCTGCTGGGACCGCTCGGCTATCACGGCATCGACGAGGTCGCGGGCGAGCGCGGAGAGACGATCTGGTACGTCTGGGGGCCGGGTACCGCGATCGGCCTCCGCGCTGCGCAGACGAAGTCGGACGACGCCTACGACCGGTATCGCGTGGGTCTGCATCACCTCGCCTTCGAGGCGGACTCTCGTGCACAGGTGGACGAGCGCGCCGACTGGGCGCGCACCCAATCGGTCGAGATCGAGAGCGAGCCGATGGAGTACTCGTACCTCCCCGGCTACTACGCGGTGTTCTTTTACGATCCCGACGGCCTGAAGCTCGAGATCGTCCACGTCCCCGGCCTCGCCGCCGCCTGAGCGAAAGGAGCAGGATGTCCACGACACCACCTGAGGATCCGAACACGCAACAGCAGCCCGGCTACAGCAGTCCTGCCGGCGGGCCCAACGTCAACCTCAACCTCTCGGCGCTCATGCCCACTCCCGGGAACGCCGAGTTGGTCGTCTACATCCTCGCGATTCTGCTCCTGACGATCATCGCGCTCGCAAGCGACGCGTTCAACGTGAACGGCTGGGTGACGTCGTTCACTGTGCTCACGGTTGCATACCTGATCTCGCGCGGGATCGCGAAGGCGAGTCGGGTGCTAGAGCGCTAGCGTCCGAGGCTCTACCGGTCCGCTTCGCGGACGGACGCTACGCCTCTACACGGCCTCGAACTGCAACTTCGCTGCCTCGCGCGGAATGGCCGTCGGATACTCCCGCGTGAGGCAGGCTCGGCAGAACTGAGACGCCGGCCGTCGCGTCGACGCTTGCAGGCCCTCGAGCGAGATGTAGGCGAGCGTCGTCGCGCCTATGTACTGCCTGACCTCTTCGATGCTCTTCTTCGCGGCGATGAGCTCGTTGGGATCGGCGAAGTCGATGCCGTAGAAGCACTGCGAGATGATGGGGGGCGCCGACACGCGGATGTGCACCTCCGCGGCGCCTGCCTCGAACAGCATCTGCACGATCTGGCGCGTTGTGTTCCCCCGAACGATCGAATCGTCCACCGCCACGACTCGTTTGCCCGCGACCTCGGCGAGCGGGTTGAACTTCAGCTTGATGCCTTGTTCGCGTAGGCCCTGATCCGGCTGGATGAACGTGCGGCCGACGTAACGGTTCTTGATCAGGCCCTCGCTGAAGGGAATGCCGAGCGCGCGGGAGAAGCCGATCGCTGCGGGCGTGCCCGAGTCCGGGATGGGAAGGACGAGGTCGGCCTCGACCGGTGCCTCCTCGGCCAGGCGCTCGCCCATGCGGACGCGGGCGCCGTGCATCTCCACCCCGGAGAGCCGCGAGTCGGGTCGAGCGAGGTAGAAGAACTCGAAGATGCAGAGGGCGCCGCCGTCGTCTTCCTCCATGATCTGGCGGACGTCGAGCTCCTCGTCGATGATCACCAGCTCGCCCGGGCGGATCTCTCGCTCGAGCTCCGCGCCGACCAGGTCCAACGCACACGTCTCCGACGCGACGACCCAATCTTTGTCGAGACGGCCGAGGCACAGGGGCCGCATCCCACGTGGGTCGCGAAAGGCGATCAGCTTGCCCTCGCTCAGCGCGACGACCGAGAAGGCGCCGTCGAGCTTGCGCATCGCGTTGGCGACCGCCTCTGGAAGCGCTGCGGGATCGTTCGCGATCAGGGCCGCGATGACCTCAGTGTCCGCGGTCGTCACGGGACTGTGTCCCTGCTCGCTCAGCTCAGCTCGCAGCGCTGCCGCGTTTGTCAGGTTGCCGTTGTGGCCGAGGGCGATCGTGCGCGCGCTACCGTGCTGCACCAGCGGCTGGGCGTTCCACCACTGTGAGGAGCCGGTGGTGGAATAGCGCGTGTGGCCGATCGCGAGATCTCCGCGTAGGCCCCGCAGCTTCTGCTCGTCGAAGACCTGCGTCACGAGCCCCATGTCCCGGAGCGCGGTCAGTCGCCCGCCGTCGGAGACCGCGATCCCGGCCGACTCCTGTCCACGATGCTGGAGAGCGAAGAGCCCGAAGTACGTCACCCGCGCGACGTCGCGGTCAGGCGCGCGGACTCCGAACAGTCCGCACATCTAGGCGTGATCCTTCCTGTTCACATGGCGGATGTGTGCGTCGCGAGCACCAAGCGATGGAAGGACGCAGGGAGTGCCCGGGCCTGGTTGCCCGGGCGCGACTGAGGACGCCCCAGCGCGCCGCGTGCTCGCGGAGCACACGCCGCTGATGTGGGCAGGGAGGGTCACGTGACGACCCCGATGCACTGCAGGCCCTTGCTCCCGAGTCGTTCGACATCCGCGGCCGCGCACGCGATCAGAACCTGACCGCCGCCGGCCGGCAGCGGAAGCTCGACGTCTGCGTCGAGCCCGCTGTACTCCACCGCGTCACGGAGCGCCTGCTCGAGCCCGCCGTCCGAGACGTCGTGGGCGAAGGTCAGCACCGGCGCAGCCTTCCAGACGTAGCGGATGAGCGCGGCCTCTGCCGCGAGGTCGAGCTCACCCGGCGCGGTCGCCACGAGCACGGTGTCGCCGGAGCGCCAGCGTCCGGGAATGAGACGCACGTCGGCAACAAGTCCGACACAGCCGACGACCGGCGTCGGCGGGATCGCGCGTCCGTCCGTCTCGTTGTAAAGCGACACATTCCCCGAGACGACCGGGATTCGCAGGGCATCCGCAGCGTGTGCGATCCCCTCGATTGCCCGTCCGAGCTCCCAGCCGATCTCCGGCTTCTCCGGATTGCCGAAGTTGAGGCAGTCGGTAAGGGCGAGCGGCTCGCCCCCAGCGCATGCGACGTTGCGGGCGGCTCCGAGGACGGCAAGCACGCCGGAGCGGTACGGATCGCGTTCTCCGAGAGGCGGTCCCTGCAGCGACACCGCGAGGCCGCGCAACGAGGGTCGCAGCCGGAGCACGGCAGCATCCAGGCCAGGACGGCGGACGGTGCGCGAGCCGACGAGCTGGTCGTACTGCTCGTAGATCCACTTCCTCGGGGAAGCGTTGTGTACGGAGGCCTGCGTGTTGGTGACGGGTTGCGGCTCGCGCGGGACGTCGTAGCGTGGACACTCCTCGGTCAGCAGGGCACTTGGGATCGACCCGACCAGCTCGTCGTCGTAGAACGCACGCAGGTCGCCTGTGTCGGTGACCTCGCCGATCGTCGTGCACGGCAGCTCCCACCTCCCGCAGACACGCTGAACTGCGTCGAGCATCTGGGGTCGGACGACCGCGACCATGCGCTCCTGCGACTCCGAGATCATGATCTCCCACGGCTCCAGGTCGGTCTCGCGCAAGGGGACGCGATCGAGCTGCACGTCGATGCCCGCCCCTTCCCGCGCCATCTCGGCCAGGGCCGAAGCCAGGCCGGCCGCTCCGCAGTCCTGTAGCGATTCCACGAGACCGCCCTCGACGAGCTCGAGCGAGGCCTCGATCAGCTTCTTCCCGGTGAACGGATCCCCGATCTGGACGGAGGGTCGCTTGTCGGGGTCGTCCTCGCCGAGCTCGGCGCTCGCGAGCACCGAAGCTCCACCGATCCCGTCCCTGCCGGTCGTCGCACCGAAGAGGACGACGTACGCGCCGATCGCAGTCGCTCGCGCGCGTGTTACTCGGTCGGCCGGGAGGAGGCCGACGCACATTGCGTTGACGAGGCAGTTGTCGCGGTAGGCCTCGTCGAAGACCGCCTCGCCGCCGACCGTCGCCACGCCGACGCTGTTCCCGTAGTGACCGATGCCTGCGACCGCCTGGCGGAAGTGATGATCCGGTTCGGCGAACCGAAGCCCGTCCAGGATGGCGATCGGCCGCGCCCCCATCGCGACGATGTCCCGGAGGATCCCGCCGACCCCGGTCGCGGCGCCCTGGAAGGGCTCGACCGCGGACGGATGGTTGTGGGACTCGACCTTGAAGGCGACGGCCTCGCCCTCGCCGAGATCGATGACGCCGGCATTCTCACCGGGGCCCTGCAGCACGCGTTTCCCCTTGGAAGGGAGCCGTTTCAGGAGCCGTGCCGAATGCTTGTAACCACAGTGCTCGGACCAGAGCAGGGAGAAGACGGCGAGCTCGAACTCGTTCGGATCGCGCTCGAGGAGCGAGCGGATCCGCTCGAGCTCCTCGTCGGTCAACCCAAGCGCACGGTGGAGCGGCTGTTCCGGCGCGACCTGGGTCAAGGACCGGAGTCTACCGGGGGCAGAAGACGCGTCCCCGCTACGTTGTTCGTCCTGTGAGCCGCCGGCACGCCGTCATGCTCGTCGTCCTCGCGGCCATCTGGGGCTCCTCGTTCATGTTCATCAAGGTGGCAGTCAGAGAGCTGACCCCAGGTGAGGTCGTCTTTGGCCGGGTCCTCATCGGAGCGCTTGCCCTGCTCCCCGCCGTCCCGTTCACCGTCGGCTGGCGGAGGCTCGGCTCGGAGCTACGGCGCCACGCGCCGGCATTGATCCTCGTCGGGACGTTCACGGCCAGCCTGCCGTTCTGGCTGCTCGCCTGGAGCGAGAAGCGGCTGGACTCGGGTCTCGCGGGCGTCATCCAGGCTTCCACTCCGCTCTTCGTGGCCCTCGGCGCCTTCGCGTTCAGCAGAGCTGATCGTGTGAAAGGCGCGCGGCTCGCGGGCGTCCTGATCGGCTTCCTCGGTGTCGTTCTGCTCGTCGGGGCTCAGCCGAGCGGCGACGTGCTGTCCGCGCTGGCCGTCGTCGGCTGCGCCGCCTGCTATGCCGGCGCTGCCCTGTACGCCGGCGTCCGCCTGCGAGGAGTGCCTCCGATGGTGATCGCTTTCGGCACGTTGTCCGTCGCCACGCTGACGACACTTCCACTCGGCCTGACGGAACTCCCCGGACAGGTGCCGACCTGGAAGGCGATGGGTGCCGTTATCGCTCTCGGTGCGCTTGGGCTTTCCGTCGCCTACGTCCTCTACTTCGGGCTGATCGCAGGGGCGGGTGCGTCCTACGCGGTCCTCGTCACCTACCTCGTACCGGCGCTCGCGCTCGGCTACGGTGCCATCTTCCTCGACGAGAGCGTGACGGCGACCGCGGTCGGAGGATTGCTGTTCATCCTGGCCGGCGTCACGCTCGGGACCGGTGCGGTTCGGATGGCCCGGCGGGCGCCCGCCCCCGAGGCGCCGTGATCTCCATCCGGCGGGCGGAGCCTGAGGACATCGACTTCCTCAGCGAGCTCGTGAACCACGTCGACGTCGAGCCGTTCCTCGGCGGTCGCGCGCCTCTGGATCGCGAAGCCCTCGTGCGCGAAGTGGAGCGCTCGAACGCGAATCCGACCGCGTACGGCCGGTTCGTGATCGAGGTCGACGGCCGCGTGGCCGGAGTCATGGGCTTCGAAGCCGACAACCGGCGCTCCCGAATCGCGCACCTCGAGCGACTCGCGGTTCATCCCGACTTTCGCGGGCGCGGCGTTGCGGACGAGGCAGCGCGACTCCTCCAACGACACCTGATCGAGGACCTGGGGTATCACCGCCTGCAGCTGGAGATCTACGGGTTCAACGAGCGCGCGCAGCGTCATGCGGAACGCGCCGGTTTCGTGCGCGAAGGAGTGCGCCGGCGCGCCTACCGGCGGCACGGCGAGTGGATGGACGCAGTGCTCTACTCGCTGATCCAGGAGGATCTGGAGCTACCGCGCCCGCTCGCGCTGCTGCACGATTACGTGATGGTGCACAACGAGTGTGTCCGCACCGGCGACTGGCACCCGCTCGGCGAGTGGTTCACAGACGACGCAGAGCTGACGTTCGACGGCGTTCCGGTCGGGCCGTTCCAGGGACGCGAGGAGATTCTGTCTGCCTACCGCGAGCGGCCTCCCGACGACGAGGTCGTCGTCTTCGATGCGCTCCAGGAGGACGACCTGGTCGTCGCGTCCTACGGCTGGTTGCGCGAGCCGGGGAAGGTGGCGGGGCGGATGCTCATGACGCCGCGCGGCGACAGGGTCGCCAAGCTCGTGGTCACCTTCGAGGCAACCTAGGCGAGGATGCACGCCGCGCGGTGATCCGGCGTCCGCGCGTTGCGCGGGCGTTCGAGCACGGGATCCCGCAGCGAGCATTCGTCGATCGCCACGGGGCAGCGTGGATGGAATCTGCAGCCGGAGGGAATGCGCACCGCGTCCGGCGTCTCGCCGGTGAGGATCTGCGGTCGCGCCCGATCGCGCGGGTCGCGGCGGGGGACAACGGACAGCAGGGCCTTCGTGTACGGATGTTGTGCGTTGTGGACGACCTCCTGCGCCGGCCCTTCCTCCACGATTCGGCCGAGGTACATGACGGCGATGCGATCGGCGAAGCGCGCTGCGGTCGACAGGTCGTGCGTGATCATCAGGATCCCGAGGCCGTTCTCGCGCAACCGGTCGAGCAGCCGGAGGACGCCTGCCCGCACCGAGACGTCGAGCATCGACACCGGTTCGTCGGCCACGAGGAGACTGGGCTCGAGGACGAGCCCTGCGGCGATCGCGACCCGTTGCCGCTGGCCGCCCGAGAGCTCGTGCGGAAACCGCTCGAGGAAGAGCTCCGGCGGCGAGAGCTCGACGCGTGCAAGCGCCGTGCGCACGCGCTCCTCACGCTCAGTCTTCGAACCGCCCAGCCCGTGGATCGCCAGCGGCTCTTCGACGGTGGCTCGGACGCGAAGGCGCGGGTCGAGCGACTCGTAGGGATCCTGGTAGACGATCTGCATCCGGCGCCGCAGCGGCCGGAGCGCACGCGTGCTCAGACGAGTGATGTCACGTCCCTCGAAGCGAATCGCTCCCGAGGTCGTGTCGACGAGCCGTAGGACGGCCTGCGCGGTGGTCGTCTTCCCGCAGCCGGATTCGCCGACGAGCGCGAGCAGCTCACCGGATCGGACCGACAGGGTGACGCCGTCGACCGCTTGCACGTTCTCCTTCGGCTTTCGTCCGAGCGAGCTTACGAGCCCGCGCGGAACCGGATAGCGGACGACGAGGTCCTCGACCTCGAGCAGCGGCCGGTTGCCGTTCGCGCTCATAGGCTGCCCCCGCCCGAACCGAGCCGAAGGCGAGGAAGGCTCACGTCTGCGCAACCTCGGGCACGCCGTTCAGGTGACAGGCCGCAGCGTGGTGCTCGCCCACCCTTTGCAGACGCGGCCGGAGCTTGGCGCACGGCGCAAACGCCCGGTCACAGCGCGGTCTGAACGGACAACCCTGGAGCGGCCGGTCGAGCCGGGGCGGCGCTCCCGGAATCGACGCGACCTCCCCTCGCTTGCCGTCGAGATCCGGCGTGGCAGCGAACAGGAGCCGCGAGTACGGATGACGCGGTTCGTGGTAGAGGTCGTCGACCGAACCGCGCTCGACGATCTCTCCCGCGTACATGACCGCGCCCTGGTCGCACAGCTGCGCCACGACGGGCAAGTCGTGCGTGACGAGCAGCAGCGCCAGCCCGAAGTCGCGACACAACCCGTCGAGCAGCTCGAGGATCTGCGCCTGGACCATCACATCGAGGGCCGTAGTCGGCTCGTCGGCGATGAGGATCCGCGGGTTGCACGACAGCGCCATCGCGATCGCAGCACGCTGACGCATCCCGCCCGACAGCTCATGCGGATATCGAGTCCCGCGCTGCGCGGGAATGCCGACCGACTCGAGCAGCTCGCCTGCGCGGAGGCGCGCCTGTCCACCCTCGGCCCGACCGTGCAGCTCCAGCGCCTCGACGATCTGCGAGCCGACGGTCCGCACGGGATTGAGGGCGTTCATCGCACCCTGGAAGACGATTGCGATGTCGACCCAGCGGTGGGGGCGAATGCTCGCCTCCCCGCCGTCCAGTATGTCCTCACCGTCCAGGAGCACTCGTCCAGACACGCTTGCGCTCGGCGGGAGCAGTCCCATGATCGCGAGCGCAGTCGTGGTCTTGCCGCAGCCGGACTCGCCGACGAGCCCCAGGCGCTCTCCCGGATCGACCGCCAGGGACACGCCCTGCACCGCGTGCAACTCTCCGCTGTCCTGCAGGTCGAACCAGACGTGGAGATCCTCGACCTGCAGGAGTTCGCTCACAGGGACTCTGCGCCGCGGCCGACGAGAGGACGCAACCTGAAGGTGCGCGCAGACAGATGCGCCACCCGGAGCCGCGGGTTCAACGCGTCCTCGAGAGCTCCTCCGATCAGGCTGCAGCTGAGGATGATCACCGCCACCAGGAGGCCGGGCGGCACGATCGCCCACCAGGCTCCGGAAGAGATCGCGGCGCGCTGGAACGCGTTCTCGATCATCTTGCCGAGCGAGATCCTGCTCGGGTCGCCGAGCCCGAGAAACGACAAGGCCGTCTCGTCGAAGATCGCGACCGCGATCGTCAGCACGGTGTTGGCGATCAGCAGCGGTGCCACCTGCGGCAGGACGTGGCGAAGGACGATGCGGGTGTGGCCCGCACCGAGCGAGCGGGCGCGCTTCACGTACACACGCTCGCGCACGCTCTTCACCTGCGCGCGGATCACGCGCGCGGTGCTCGTCCAGAGCAGGATGCCGATCACAATGATGATGTGGAAAAGGCTCGGCCCCCAGATCGCCGCGACCACGATCATCAGCGGCACGTCGGGGATGACGAGGAAGTAGTCCGTGATCCGCATCAGCACGCCGTCCGTCTTGCCGCCGAAGTAGCCGGCCGTGACGCCGATCGTCCCGCCGATCAACATGGAGACGAGCGTTGCAGCGAACCCGACCACGAGGGAGGTACGTGCTGCCCACATCAGCAGCGTGACCATGTCGATGCCACCGTCGTCGAGCCCGAGTGGATGGCTCGACGACGGGTGCCCGAACACCGGCCCGACCCGCGTGTGCAGGTCGTAGGGCGCGAGCCAGGGAGCCAGCACCGCGCCGAGGATCACCAAAGAGAGCACGATGAGACCCACCGCGGCAGACGGCCGCCGCCGGATGGTTTGCCAGACGAAGCCGCCTCGAGTCCGAACCGGCTCCGGGTCGACGACGAACCCGGGCTCGTTGAGGACGACGCTCATCGGGCGACCTTTGTCCGATGTGCCGTGGAGGGACCGTGCTGGCCGGGGGAACCGGGAGGTTCCCCCGGCTGTACATCAGAGAAGAGGGCTCGTGGGGGAAGACGCGAAGCGTCTCGTCCGCGAAGCGGACCGGTGGAGGGGGTCTGGGGGAACCGGGAGGTTCCCCCAGCTGGGACCGATGAGTCCCCCACAGGAGCGACCCGTAGGCGAGCGACGCTCACTCGGTGATCCTCGGATCGAGCTTGAAGTACAG
>JBKPEC010000112.1:0-6900 GCA_046728195.1 Actinomycetota bacterium | reverse complement strand
CTCGACTAACAGTCAAGCGACCAATAGCAGAAAGGAGCCACCCAGATGAACGGCCGTCCGAACGTCGTCCTGATTCATGGCGCTGGGGTCGACGGGTCCTGCTGGAGCGGCGTCATCGAACGCCTCCAGGCGGAGGGCTTCCAGGTGCGGGCGCCGCAGTTCCCGCTGACCTCACTCGCATGACGAGATCCGGGCCGGCGCTGCCCTCCGCAGACCGTCGCCGTCTGTTTCGTGAAATCACGATGAGCTCGTCGGTCTCTACTGCGTTGCTGCTGCGGCGCCCTCGGCGAGGAGAGCTCTCGCGTCACGCGCATAGTCGGTGTCGTTCTCAGGAGGAAGGCGCTTGAAGAGGTCAGCGAGCAGCTTCAGATCGGCCTCGCGCGTCGCCGACGGCAGACGCGAGAGTGCGAGCGCAGAGCGAACTGCCAGAGCCCACGAACCGTGCTCCCCCGCGGTGGCGATCGCCCGAAGCAGGAGCCGACGGCTCTCGTCCTCGCGACCGTCGAGACGCAGCCACTCGGCCTCGACGCGGAAGATCTCGGGCTCGTAGAAGTAAGTCGGCATCGACTGGGTCAGCGACCGCACCTGGTCGAGGAGGGCTCGCGCTGCTTCCGGCCGCTGGTGGCGCAGGTGGACCTCGGCGAGAAGCGTCCCAATCATGGCCGCCCAGATATCGCTCGCTTGTAGCTCGCCTGCGAGTGCTCGCTCGAGTTCCGCGACGCCCTCTTCGTCCCGCCCGATGCGCGAGAGCGCCCAGCCGCGCATCGCATGCGCGATGCCGAAGAACTGAGGGTGGACGATCTCGCCCTCGCGCCGCAGCGCCCGGTCCGACTTTCGCAACGCCGCTTCGGCGTCGCCGTTGATCTGCAGAGCCCACGGGAGCTGGGTGAGCGGCTGGGCGACGGTCGCCGCGTGCCCCAGAGCTTCGCTGAGGGCGATTGCCTCGTGCATCTGGGTCACCGCCTTTATCGACTCGCCTCGAAGCGCAAGGGCCAGGGCCTGGAGCGCGAGTGCGCAGACGCCGGGATCGTGGTTGCCATAGCGGAAGGACAGCGGATGGTGGGCCTCTGGCCGGTAGACCGCGCGCGCCTCGTCGGCAGCGGCGACGGCGTCGTCGATTCGACCTGCGAAAAGCGAGTTCATCCAGCGGGCGTGAAGGGCCTGAAGCCTCATCGAATCGTCGCCCTCGTCGGCCAGCTCGGTCAGCCGCTCGACGAGGCGAAGCGAACGGTCGAAGTGTCCGCGATGGCCGTAGTAGATCGTGAGGCCGAACTGGGCCTGGAACTGCTCGGCGGCGGGTGCGCTCGCCATCATCAGCTCCATGGCCCGCGAATAGGCCCGCTCGACTTCAGGCGCACCCAAGCCGCGCAGTGCGAAGAGCGCGACCCCGAGCTGCAGTTGAAGCTCTGTCTCCGTGCGGCTTCGCTCGTCGCTCGCGGGAAGTTGCCCGACGAGGGTGATCGCGCTCGAGAGGTGCTCGACGGCCCGCTCGTTCGCCGACAGCCTGATCGCCCGGAGGCCGGCGCGATGGAGCGCGTGCTCTGCTTGCTCCACCAGCAAAGAGACGTCCGCGCCCGCAGCGCGTGCGCTGTCGAGTGCAGCGAGGTAGTGGTGAGCCAGCAACTCGGCGTGGTCTTCCGGACGACCGAGCGACTCGATCCACCCGGCCGCGCGCCGGTGACGCTCGGCTCGCCCCGCGCGCGGGATCTCCTCGTAGGCGACGTCGCGAAGCAGCTCATGGCGGAACGCGAACTCGATGTCGTCGGCGACCGACGAGCGCCGCTCCCGCTGGGCGAACTCTCGCCGGACAAGCGTCTGGAGAAGCCTTTCCGCGTCGGCACGCGAGATGCCGCCGATAGCCTCGAGCGCCCCGACCCAGAAGACCTTGCCGACCACCGCGGCGTCCTGCAGTAGCCGTTTCTCGGGATCCGTCAGGGCATCGAGGCGCGCCGAGATGATGCCCTGGAGGCTTTGCGGCAGCTCATCGAGTCGGCCGTGCTCGAGGAGGATCCGACAGAACTGCTCCGCGTAGAGCGGATTGCCGCCGATGCGTCCGAGCAGTACCTCGTGCGTTGCTCCCTCAGGTGCCGACGCCTCGAGCAGCGCTTCGACGAGGCGTGTCGTGTCGCTTTCCGACAACGGAGGGAGCGAAATCGTGAGCGCGCTCGCCTTCCCACCGGCCCATCCGGGTCGGCGGTCGAGCAACTCTGGTCGTGCCGTCGCCACGACGAGGAGCGGCACGCCGCTGACGCGATCGACGAGCTCGTCGACGAAATCGAGGAGAGCCTCGTCTGCCCAGTGCAGGTCCTCGAACACCAGCACGAGGGGGCGCTCGTCCGCCAGTGACTCGAGGAAACGCCCCCAGGCCGCGAACGTCTCGCCGCGTCGGTCGGCGCTGGTGGGCTCGGCGCCGCCGAGACCAATCAGAGCCCCCAGGTAGGTCGCGATTTCCGCGGCCTCTGCTGGGTCCGCGACTGCCCGATCCACGGCCTCGCGGAGCTTGCGGTCCGCCTCCCGCGTCGTGTCGCTCTCGAGGATGCCGGCCGCCCCCTTGACCATTTCTCCAAGCGCCCAGAGACTGACGCCCTCGCCGTAGGGCAGCGATCGGCCCCGATGCCACCTCACCGGCTCGTCGGCCGCACCGGCCGTCCGTTGCAACTCGGAAACGAGGCGCGTCTTGCCGATCCCGGGGACGCCGAGAATCGTGACGAGCTGAGGCGAGCGTTCGGCGGCCGCCCAGTCGAGCCGCTCCTGCAAGGCGGCGAGCTCGCGCGCACGACCGACGAAGGGGGTGTGGTGGCGCGAAGGATCTGCTCCGGGACGTGCCAGCACGCGGATCGCCTCCCAGGTTTTGACGGGCGCGCTCTTCCCCCTGGCTGCAACGGGCCCCAATTCCCGGTACTCGATTGCGTGCCTCGTGGCATGGAAGGTTTGCTCGCCGACGAGGACGCTGTTCTCGGGGGCGGCGACCCGTAGCCGGGCCGCCGTGTTGAGGACATCGCCCACGGCCACCGGCTCTTCGTCGTGCTCGAGCCCACCGAACGTCACGTGAGCCTCGCCGGTCGCGACCGCGATCCGCACCCGCTGCGGCCCTTTCTGCTCGGCAAGCCAGTCCCGGATGGCCAGCGCCGCGCGCACTGCTCGCTCGGGATCGTCCTCATGGGCAAGGTGAGCGCCGAAGAGCGCCATCATGGCGTCGCCGATAAACGTCTCGACCCTGCCGCCGAAGCGCTCGACCTCTGAGCGAATGCGGGCGTAGTACGGCCTGAGAACGGCGCGAACGTCCTCCGGGTCGAGCTGCTCGGCCGTTGCCGTGAAGTCGGCGAGGTCGGCGAAGAAGACGGTGACGACCTTCCGCTCTTCTCGCGGCGCGGTGGTGAGAGGGGCCGGGGGACGGTCGCCGGCTATCGCGGGGTCCTGCGCGAGCATCTGCCCGTGGAGCTCCCGCAGCCGCTCGCCCGGCTCGATACCAAGTTCCGCGACCAGCGTCTGCCGCGCTTGACGGTACGCCGCGAGCGCCTCGGCCTGTCTCCCGGCCCCGTACAGGGCGAGCATGAGCTGAGCGCGCAGGTGTTCGCGATAGGGATGCTCCGTGACCAGGACTTCGAGCTCGGGAACAAGCTCGCCGAAGCGCTCGAGCGCGAGATCCGCCTCGATGCGGTGTTCGAGCGCCTCGAGACGGAGCTCGTCCAACCGGCGCGCATCGGACGCGAATGCTTCCTCGTGGACGACGTCCTCGAACGGCATCCCCCGCCAGAGGGCCAGAGCGCGCCGAAGCAGCTCGGCCGCCCGGTGGGGCTCGCTTTCGATCACGGATTGTCCGGAGCGTACGAGCCGCTCGAAGCGGGCCCCATCGAGTTGATCGGGATCGATCCGGAGCGTGTAGCCGGTCGCACGCGTGCTCAGCATCGCGCCCAGGACCTCGTCCGTCCCCGCAGCCTCGAGCGTCGTCCGCAGCTTCGAGACGTGGAACCACAGCTTTCGGCGGGCCTCTGACGGGTCGTCGGGCCAGAGCACATCGATGATTCGGTCAGTCGACACGATCTCGTTCGGTTGCCTGAGGAGCAGCGCCAGCAGCGTCCGCTGCGTCGGCGACCCAATTCGCGCGGTCGAGCCGTCGCGGACGACCTCGACCGTCCCCAGAATCCGGAATGCCACCGCCCCGCTCACGACCTTCGCCGGTCGAGTCTACGACTCGGTCGGCGCAAAGCCCAGCAACGTTCGCGCAAAGGACCCCACGCCACACTCGAAGCGTTCGCAATAGGAGCGTCGACCGAGAGGAGGCCGGGATGAAGAGCAGGTTGGCGTGGACGGTTGCCGCGCGATGGAAGAAGGGCTCGACCAAAGGTCGAGCGCTCCGGCTTGCCGTGGTCGCCGTGACAGCGCTTGGCGTTGCTGCGTCGACCGGCACGACCCGTACCGCAGCGGCCGCGCTGCCGTCGGGAAACGCCGCGCAACAATGGGACAAGATCGCCGAGGATACGGTCGTCGGCTCCGGCGCCTTCCAGGGCGAGGGGTTCGTCTACATGGCATACGTCTCGATGGCGATGGACCGTGCCGTTAACCCCGGCCAGCGAGAGGGGCAGTCGCCGGACGCCGCCGTCACGGAGGCCGCCTACCAGATCCTCGTCCACTACTTCCCCGTGCAGGAGGCGAACCTGGCGGCGCTCCACGACGCCGCGCTCGCTGCGATCCCGGACGGACCGGCGAAGCGGAACGGGATCGTGTACGGCGGGCTCGCGGCCGACAAGGTCCTGCGCGAGCGGGCCGACGACGGTCTGCAGACGCCGATCGGCTCGACCTCGTCGTTCCCGACGCTGGCACCGGGGCCGGGCGTCTGGCGGCTGACGCCGCCGGCTTTTGCGGCGCCGCAGACGCCCTGGATGGCGAATGTGCGGCCGTTCGTGCTCGAGAGCGGAGAGCAGTTCCTGCCGCCGCCGCCGCCGTCGCTGCAGAGCCAGGAGTGGGTCGACGCGTTCAACGAGCTCAAATCCGTCGGCGCCGTCAACAGCACGACGCGGACGCCGGATCAGACGGCGATCGCGATCTTCTGGACCGCGAACGTCGTCCGCCAGTACAACCTGCTCGCCCGGAACATCGCCACGGCGACAGGCCTCGACGTGCCCGCCACGGCGCGGTTCCTGGCGATGCTGAACGAGGTGGGCGCCGACGCGATGATCGCGATGATGAACGCGAAGTACCACTACCTGTTCTGGCGGCCGGTCACCGCGATCAACGGATCGCTTGACTCCACCGCCGTAACAAACGACAGCTTCGGGCCCGTGCCCGGCTACGACGACGGGAACCCGCTGACGGTCGAGCAGGCCGGGTGGCGCCCGCTCGTGGCTACGCCGAACCACCCCGAATACCCGTCGGCGCACGCGACGATCACCTCGGCGATCGCCGAGGTGTTGACGCGGTTCCTCGGGACGGATCAGCTCGACGTCGACGTCCAGGGCACGCCGAGCCTCTCGGTGACACGGCACTTCGCGACCGCGGACGACCTGCGTGCGGAGGCCGAGAACGCCCGCATCTGGGCGGGGCTCCACTACCCCTTCTCGGTCCAGGCCGGATCGGTGCTGGGCCGCGAGGTCGCTGACTACGACCTCGACCACGCCTTCCAACACGGCGGCTAGACCCAGGACCCTGGGGCGCGCCCTCGAGGCGCGCCCCGGGCGCACTCACTCCGAACGTCGAAAGGCGGGCAGCAGATGACTTCCTTCGCCTGGGCTGCGTCCTTCGAGGCGGCCGACGTCTCCGCCATGCAGGCCTACGAGGACGTGCTCGTCCCGCGGCTCTTCACGCCATGGGCGTGGCTGCTCCTCGACCGCCTCGACCTCGAGCCCGGCGAGGCCGTCCTCGACGTCGCGTGCGGACCCGGATCCCTGACACGACCGGCGGCGATCGAGGTCGGGCCTGCCGGTCGCGTGACGGGTGTCGACCTGAGTGCGGCGATGCTGGCGATCGCGCTGGCGAAACCGGAGCTACCGCGCGCCGCAGCGATCGAGTATCACCATGCCCCGGCCGATCGACTGCCGGTCGACGACGCCGACTTCGACGTCGCGACCTGTCAACAAGGCCTCCAGTTCTTCCCCAATCCCGCGGCGGCGCTGAGAGAGATGCGCCGCGCACTGCGGCCGGACGGCCGAGTTGCGATCGCGGTCTGGGCAGAGATCGACCACTCACCGCCATTCGCAGCACTCGAAGGCGCTGTCAGAGAAGTAGCCGGCGACGAACTCGCCGATCGCTACCGAAATGGTCCCTGGGGCATGCCGGAGGCGGATCGGCTTCGGGAGCGGCTGGACCACGCGGGCTTCAACGAGATTCGAGTCACCCGAGAAAAGCTGCCCCTGAGCTTCGACTCTGCGGCCCAGCTCGGCTCCACCCTTGCCGCTTCCGCAATACGCGCCGACCTCGACGCTCTGTCCGCGTGGCGACGAGAGCAGCTCGGCCAAGCGCTCGAACGAAGAGTCGCGGTCAACGACGCCCTGCAAGCGGAAGCCGTCGCGCACCTCGCCTTCGCCCGCCGGTAGCCAAGCTGGGCCGGAGTTCATGCACCCTTCGTTGACATACCTGGCAACGACCCCAAGTGACGTCCGGGCGTTGCCCCCTCCTGACCATTCTCGTGCGAAGGGAAGCGCGTGCACACGGGCCCTCGCGGACAGGAAAGCGCCGCAGACGCGGCGGAGCAGATCGTCTCGAGCATCGAGGCCGCTCCCGAAAAGCTCGTCCTGGGCGGCGCATCCGAGAACGTTTCTTGCCGGGTAGACGGCCGGCGTTGTCTACGAAGGCAGCGCGACTGCCCTTGGCTTGTTTTAGGCGCTTCCGGGTCGAGACGATTTGCGACCGCTTGCCACCGGTTGCAACCACGGGGCTCCAGAAAGATGAAGTGTGGTGGGA